>JADGOO010000039.1 GCA_017882905.1 Acidimicrobiia bacterium
ACTTCCGCCGACTCGCCATCGATCCGCAGACCACTGACTTCACGGTCGCCGGCATCGGCGACATGTCGGGCGACGTGTTCGGCAACGGCATGCTGTTGTCGCCGCACGTCCGGCTCGTTGCCGCGTTCGACCATCGCCACGTGTTCCTCGACCCGGATCCCAATGCCGCGGCGAGCTTCGACGAACGGAGTCGTCTCTTCGCGCTCCCCCGGTCGTCGTGGGCCGACTACGACACGAGCCTCATCTCCGAAGGCGGCGGCGTGTACCCGCGCGCCGCGAAGTCGATCCCGATCACCGAAGCCGTGCGCGCGCGCCTCGGGATCCCGGCCGGCGTCGAAGCAATGACACCCGCGGAGCTCGTCTCGTCGATTCTGCGGTCGCCGGTCGACCTGCTCTGGAACGGCGGGATCGGCACCTACGTGAAGTCTGCCGACGAGACGAGCTCGGCCGTGGGCGACAAGGCCAACGACGCCGTGCGGGTCAACGGCGCCGAACTGCGCTGCCGTGTCGTGGGCGAAGGCGGCAACCTCGGCTTCACCCAGCTCGGTCGGGTGGAGTTCGCGTCACGCGGCGGGCTCATCAACACCGACGCGATCGACAACTCCGCGGGCGTCGACACCTCCGACCACGAGGTGAACATCAAGATCCTGCTCGACAGCGTTGTCGCGTCTGGCCGCCTCGACGTGACCGAGCGCAACACGGTGCTGTCGTCGATGACCGACGAAGTCGCCGCGCTGGTGCTCGCCGACAACTACCAGCAGAACCGAGCGCTCGGCAACGCCCGCGCCCAGGCGAGCGCCATGCTCGACGTGCACGCGCGCTACCTGCGCTCGTTGGAGCACGCGGGCCGTCTCGATCGCAGCATCGAGTTCCTGCCGAGCGACGATGAGCTGACCGAGCGCCGCCACCGCGGCGAGGGCCTCACCGTGCCCGAGCTCGCCGTGATGTTCGCCTACACGAAGATCACGCTCGAGGCCGACGTGCTCGCCACGAACCTGCCCGACGACCCCGACCTCACGCCGGAGCTCAGCGCGTACTTCCCGGCTGCGCTCACCAGCCGTTTCGCGGCTGATGTCGGTGCGCATTCGCTGCGACGCGAGATCACCGCGACGGCGGTGGTGAACAGCATGGTGAACGTGGCCGGTGCGAGCCTCGCGTTCCGGCTCGCCGAGGAGACGGGTGCGCCGTCCGACGAGATCGTGCGCGCGCACTACGCGGCGTGGCACGTGTTCGATCAGGATTCGGTGTGGCGCGCCATTGCCGCGCTCGACCACCAGGTGGCCGCCGACACCCAGACGCAGATGTACCTCGAGAGTCGCAAGCTCGTGGAGCGCGGTACACGCTGGTTCCTGCGCAACCGGCATGCGCCGTTGGCGCTCAGCGCCACGATCGAGGCGTTCCGCCCGGGCGTGCACCGCTGCTCCGAGGTGCTGCCGTCGCTCGTACGCGGCGACGAGGCTCGCTGGCTCGAGGAGTGCACAGCCACCTACGCCGCGCAGGGCGTGCCGTGGGAGCTTGCCCGGCGCGTCGCCACGCTCGAGTCACTGTTCCCCGCGCTCGACATCGTGGATGTGGCCACGGCCGAAGGTCGCCCGGTGGAAGACGTGGCCGCGGCGCACGCGGTGGTGGGCGACCGGCTCCGGCTCGATTGGGTCCGCGACCGCATCGTCGACGATCTCGCACGCGACGACCGGTGGCACGCGCTGGCGCGCAACGCTCTGCGCGACGACGCCTACGGCGAGCACCGGGCGATCACCGCGGCCGTGCTGCGCGCGGGCGAGCCGGGCGATTCGGGCGACGCCGCGTTCGACCGGTGGGCAGCAACTCGCGGTGGTGCGGTGGAACGCGCCTTGGCCGTGCTCGACGACGTGCGCACGCACGGCGTGTACGACCTGGCGACGTTGTCGGTGGCGCTGCGCGAGGTGCGCAACCTGGCGATCTAGCGCCGCCGGGCGATCGAGCTCGGCCCCGCGCTCGAGATCATCTCAGGGCAGGACCTCGATCACCGTGGCGCTGCCCATGCCGCCGCCGGCGCACATGCTCGCCACGCCATACCCGCCACCGCGGCGGCGCAGCTCGTGGATGAGCGTCACGATCATGCGCGCGCCGGTGGCGGCGACCGGGTGACCGATCGAGCAACCGCTGCCGTTCACGTTCGTGATCTCGTGCGGGATGCCGAGCATGCGGGTGGTGGCCACGCACATCGATGCGAACGCTTCGTTGATCTCGAAGAGCTTCACGTCGTCGAGGGCCACGCCGGCGCGGCCGAGCGCCTTCGGGATCGCGTGGACGGGGCCGAGGCCGGTGTCTTCCGGCGGCACACCCGAGCTCGCCCACGAGCGCACGATGGCGAGGGGTTGCAGGCCGTTCGCCTCCGCGTAGTCGGAGGCCACGATCATCATCGCCGCCGACGCGTCGTTCAGCCCCGACGAGTTGCCCGCGGTGATCGGGAAGCCCTCGATCTCGGGGTGCAGCACCTTCAGGCTCGCGAGCTTCTCGATCGTGGTGTCGCGGCGCGGGTGCTCGTCGACCTTGAAGTCGACGGTGCTGCCGTCGCGGCGCTTCACCTCGATCGGGAAGATCTCGTCCTCGAAGCGGCCCTCGTCGATGGCGGCGTTGGCGCGCTGGTGCGACGAGTAGGCCCAGAAGTCCATCTCTTCGCGGGTGACGTTCGCCTTCTTGGCGGCGTTCCAACCCACGGTGATCGACATGTCGAACGCCGGCGCGTCGGGCTGTTCCGGGTGGCTCGGCGACATCCACTGCGCGTAGTCGTCGGTGAACGGCGTGCGCTTCATCGACATCGGCGACGTGGAGATCGACTCCGCACCACCGGCGATCACGACACGGTCCATGCCCGCACGGATGCTGCCCGCGGCGGTCTGCACGGCGGCCATGCCCGACGCGCAGTGGCGGTTGTGCGCCACGCCGGGCACGTGCACGAGGCCGCTCTCGATCGCGGCCCAACGGGCGATGTCGCCACCACCTTGCAGCACCTCACCGAGCACGATGTCGTCGACGTCGGCACTCGCCACACCGCTGCGCGTGAGTGCTTCGCGCACCGCGGCGGTGGCGAGGTCGAAGGCGCTCACGTCGAGGAGCGTGCCCTTGCGGGCGGTGCCGATCGCAGTGCGGCAGGCCGAGACGATCACGGCATCGGGCATCAGCAGGTCTCCTCGAAAGCGCAGATGGGAACGCTCGATCGTACCCGCAGGCCTGACGGCCCTGTCAGGTCAAGGCGTCAGGTCGCGGCGCCCGTCGCGGCTTCGAGCGTGACGGCCAGCGGCACGTGATCCGAAAGTGGTGCCGTCACGCGCCAGTCGCCGAGCTGCGCGTCGAGCACGCGCACCGCGGGCGACACCCACACCCAGTCGAGGCGTTGATCGGGCGGGAGCGAGCGGTCGGACTGCGACCAGTTGGTGGCGCACTCGGCGCCCCCATGCGCTTCGGCCCATGCGTCGCGCAGTCCGGCACCACCGAGCGCGTCGATCGCGGCTCCCGATGCCTCGTTGAGGTCGCCCACCACGATGTCGGCGCGGGCACGGCCGAGCACCCGAGCGATCTGCTCGGCCCGCTCCACCGCCGGGCGGCCGGAGCCGAGGTGGGTGTTCACGAGCACGAGGCCGCTGAGCGACTCGACGCGCCCGATCTGCGCGATGCGCCGCTCCCAGTGCCAGGGCGGCACCCGACGCGAGATCGTGCGCGCCTCGACGCGCAGCGCCGCGCCCGACAGCACGGCGTGCCCTTCGGGCGGACGGCGCAGCGGCCAGTGCTTGAACGACCAGTGACCGAACTCGTAGACGAGCTCGTGGCGCAGCGCGCGGTACTGCGCCCACTGCACCTCTTGGAGGCAGAGCACGTCGGCGGCCAGCTCGCGCACCACGTCGGCGACCGCCTTCACCTGCAGGCCGGCGTTGCCCTGCAGGTTCCAGGTCACCAGCCGAGTCGCCATCCCCCGCGACGCTAGGAGCCGGGCCGCCCTGCGGGGTCCAACGGCAGGTGAACCTTCAGCAAAGCCGACTTGACAAGTCATATTTACGACCTACGCTGTCGGGCATGCGTGACCGTGCCCCGGATCGACGTCGCCACCGGCGTCGGCCTCGGCGTTCCCCCCCGATCCCCCGAGGCCGGGGCGTGGTCCGCATCTCTCCTGCGAGGCGCGCACTGATGAACGACCTCTTCCGCTTCCCGAACCCGGTGAACGAGGCGTCGGCCCGCCTCGTCGCGGCCGGCGTGGTCGGCATGGCGGTCGCCACGATCGCCCTCGACCAGCCGTGGCTGCTCGTGCCGCTCGCCTACGGCTTCGTGGCCCGCGTGCTCACCGGCCCCACCCTCAGCCCGCTCGGCCGGATCGTCACCGAAGTGATCACGCCCCGCCTGCCCGTGGCGGCCAAGCTCGTGCCCGGCCCACCCAAGCGCTTCGCGCAGGGCATCGGCGCCACGCTGTCGGTGAGTGCGCTGATCCTGCACTTCGCGTTCGGCTTCACCACCGCGGCCTACGTGTGCGTGGGCCTCATCGTGATCGCCGCCACGCTCGAATCGGTCTTCGCGATCTGCCTCGGCTGCTACGCGTTCGCGCTGCTCATGCGCTGGGGCGTGATCCCCGAAGCCGTGTGCGCAGAGTGCAACGACCTGTCGCTACGCCGCCCCGCCCCCAGCATCGCCGACTGACCGCGCCGTCGCGGCGATCGCGTCCGTCACGCGCCCGCGAGGGCACGCCGGCGCCGACCCAGCGCGAACACACCCGCGGCCGCGGCGAGCAGCGCCAGCACGAAGCCGACGATCACCCGCGCACGCGAGGCAGCTCCGGCCGATTTCACCCGATCTCGACGCGACGGGTGACGACCGAACCCGGCGCGACATGGTCCACGACGTAGATGCGGGCACGGGGATCGCCGACCGAAGCGGCAGGAACGTCGAGCAGCGGATGCCGATGGTGCTGAGCGCGGCAACACTCGGAGTCGACCCGGATGCACGAGGCATCGCGGATGCCGCGAAGGCGGCCGACACCGTGAGCGATGCGAGCACGAACAACGCGCCGCTCCGCCCGTAGCGCGGCGCGGTCACACGACCGAGTGCGTGATCGTGCCCGAGTACACGCCCGCGATCACGCCACCGTCGACGGTCACGTTGATCGTGGGTGTCCAGGTGGCCGAGTTGTCGCCCGTGATACCGGTCGCGGTCACCACCGCAGACACGCCCGTGAGGTTCGTGGGATCGTCGGCGGTGTAGGCGGCGGTACCGACCTTCGTGATCGTGCCCGCGGTGTAGCCCACGTGATCGGCCCCGATGGTGGGGCCGGAGGTTGGCGTGAACGCGGTCGAGATGGCGCTCGCGACCCACCCGGAGCCGGCTGCGGCCGAGCGAGCGTCGCTCACCTGCACCACGCCGAGCGATCCGTTGATCACCTCTCCGCTCACCGTGTTGACCGCAGTACCGAGGTTGCCCGCGGTGGTGGGCACGGTGATCGACAGGAACCCACCCTGCACGGTGACGGTCCCGGACGTGGCGCCACTCGTGGCCGCCGAGGTCGGCGCGGCGAACGAGAGCATCCCGGCACTCAGAGCGCCGATGCCGAGCATCGCGGTCATGAGCAGTCGCGGGAACCGGGTGGCCGGCACCTGGGTGCTCGACGCAGTTCCGAAGGTGGTCATCGCTCGATGCTCCTCGCCGCCGCGGCGCCTGGAGCGCACGAGCAGCACCGGCTCGCGAAAGGCCGGGAGTACCCGTCCCTCTCAAGTCATGCTCTGCGATCGACACCGGCACGCACCGACTGGCCGCAAAGGTCCCGATCGCGTCCCTCACGGCGATCGCGTCCATCACGGCGATCGCGTCCATCACGGCGATCGGCGGGGCTCGGCGGTGGCCGACACGGTCACCACGAACTGCGCGGAGGGCAGTGACTTCTCCCCGCGTCGCCCGCCGCCGGCATCGCCGGCTGACCGCTTCGTTCACGCTCGACGTTTCGACCCGGTACCTTGACGTTTCGACAGAGCGCGAGCGCACGGCCTCGAGGTGTTGCGGGTCTCCACTCGGCGCGGCAATGCTGCCCAGAGTTAGACAGACACCACGCGACGGGTTGAGCGACAGAAGCAGCCTGGCTCAGGGGGCGGCCGACGGTGAGCGACGGGCGATGGGCGAGCGACCCTTGGCGCCGACACGAGCAGCGGTACCACGATGGATTTCGCTGGACGCAGTACGTCTCGGATAGCGGCGCCAGAAGCGAGGACATCGACGCATTGTCGATGCCAGAACCACCGCCGATGCCGCCGTCCCCCGTCGCGACCGAAACCGACAATGCCGGCGCTACCGGCATCGCCACGCCACCTCGATACGGCCCCGCCCCGTCCGACACCGACCCGACGATCGCCATCCCGATCGCGACGACCGCAACCGGCCTTTCCGCGCAGCCGATCGCCGAGCCATCACAGCGCAGCGCGGTATGGGGCAAGCCGTGGATTCGGTACGCGGCCCTGATAGTCGGTGCATTGCTGTTGCTCGGTGTCGGAAGCGCCGTTGGCGCCCGCTCTGCGAACAGCGAGCGAGATAAGTACAACAAGGAAGTCGCAACGGAGCGATCTACCGAGACCGCAGCGAGCGCCGCCGCCGCGAGGGCCTCGGCCGCGGCGTCGAAGGCCTCGTCGGCCATATCGGCACTGCAGAGCCAGCTTGACGACGAGAAGCTGCAAGCGCAGGCGGCGTTGAATCGGGCGAAGGGTGCTGAGGCGGCTGCGGTGAAGGACGCGAAGGCAAAGCTCGCGTCACAAAGTGCCGCGCTCGACGGTCGCAAGAAAGCGATCGACGCTCAAGCAGCTGCAGTCGCGCAACGAGAGGCGGCTGTAGCTGCCGCCGAAGGCCAGTTGAAGGCGAACACGATCTCGGGCGACGGCGTGTACGGCGTCGGCACCGACATGCAGCCGGGCACTTGGCACACGAACGGATCGACTGGTTGCTACTACGCGATTCTCAACTCGACAGACACGAGCGACATCGCGGACAACAACAACACCAACGGCCCGGCAACGGTCACATTGAGCGCGGGCAAGTACTTCGAGGTGAGCGGCTGCGCTGATTGGACGAAGATCGGCTGACAGCAAGCCACGCTCATTGAGCGCTCCGACGACCGTTCCGGGCGAGAGATCTGATGTACAGCCGATTCAATACGGCGATCGCGTCCATCACGGCGATCGGCGGGGCTCGGCGGTGGCCGACACGGTCACCACGAACTGGCCCCCGCCGAGGAGCACGCCGAGCAGGCTGAAGCGCACATGGCCCTGCAGCCGCACACGCACCTGCTGCGCGCCCACGGTCACGTCGGACTGCGTGATCTCGCCCACCTGCGCTTGGGCGGCGAGCTCGTCGAGCGCGAGCCGCCGAACAAGATCGGGAGCGAGCACCACGCCCCCGGTTCGCAACGACGACTGATCCACGCCGTTGGCGCCCGCGCTCGCGGCGGCGTCGGCCATCGACGCGAGCGTCCGGCGCTCCGCGATCACGCGCCAGAAGTCGACGACGATGCCCGCGAGGAACAGGATCGCGATGCAGATCCCGAGCAGGAACAGCGTCATCGTGCCGCGCTCGCCGCGCCGTCGGGCCGCCGAGGAACCTCTCGCTCCGAACCGCATCACCGACTCCGGTAATCGTCGACGCGTAGTGCGTACGAGGTCGTCCAGTGCCACGCCGCGTGCGTGCCGATCCCCGGCAGCACGAGCGCCGGCATCACGACCGTCACCGTGGCGCGGATCTGGCCACCCCGATCCAGCGACGGGCTCACGCTCACCGTGAGATCCGTCACCGGCACGCCCAGGTTCACCGCCGCCTGCTCCGCGACCGCTCGGGCCGCGGCGATGTCGACGTTCGGCCAGTCGGCGGCGGCCGAGCGCGCGGCCTCGCGTGCCGCGACCACCGCGGCGTGCTCGCGTTCGCTCCACGTCGGCAGCGCGGCCACGAGCAGCAACACCGGAACGAAGAGCAACGCCACACCGGCCACGAACTCGATCGCGACGAAGCCCGCTGCTGGGCTCGCGAGACGAGGACTGACGGCTCGGTTCACTGGGGCTCGCGACGCGCGGCTGCGTGGAGATCGAACGACCAGCTCGGAACGATGCCCGGCAGGAAGCTGGCCAACACGACATGGGCGTCGGCCAGCACCGTCCCGCCCACGATGCGACAGCCGACGGTCACGCCGCGACCCAAAGGCCCGCGGGCAAGCGTCGCGAGCACATCGGTGGCGCGCTGCGTGCACGCGCCCACCTCGGTCGCGCTCGGCACGGCAGCACGGGTCGCCTCGTCGAGCGCGTCGCGCACCGCCGCGCGCATGTACAGGTCGACGAGCACGTTGGCCGCGAGGACGAGCAGCACCAGGCTGAACGCCGTGGCCACCAGGTACTGCACGGTGACGAAGCCGCGACTGTCGCGTCGATCGCGGCGTCGCCCGGCGCGCCGGCGGCGAGCGTGCCGCCTCACCCCACGCCGATCTGACTTCCGATCCACGTCACGATGTCGAGACCGAGCACACGCAGCGCACCCCAGATCACGACGAGGACGCCGATGCCCAGCGCCGCGTTGCCCAGCAGCTCGGCCGTGGTCATACCGGATTCGTTGCGGGCGCGGGCGCGGCGCGCCAACTTGGTGAAGATTCGCATGGTGTCTCCCAACACGTCAGTGGCTTCCCAACACGATCGACGGCAGCGGCGCTGCCACGAAGACGAGCATGATCGGCGCCAACACCCCGATCGTCGGTGCGAGCATCGCAGCGCGCCGGCGCACCGTCGCTCGGCGCAGCTCTTCACGACGCGCGTCGCGGAGGTCTTCGCTCACGGCGAGCAACCCGGCCGCGAGATCTGAACCTCGCTCGGCACCGCCGGCGAACAGGTGGTAGGTACGCGCCGCGTCCGGGCACGGCGTGAGGTGCGCAGCACGCCGAAACGCTTCGCCTTCACGTACGCCGGAACGCACCCAGGTGAGCACGTCTCGGAGCTCGTCGACCACGGCGCCCCGGCCGCGGTCGACGAGGCGCTGCACGGCTTGGATCGGGCCGGCGCCCGACCGTACATGGAGCGCGAGCAGCTGGTTCACGGTGGTCAGCTCGAGTCGCATGCGCTCGGTGCGCGCGGCGATGGCCCGATCGACTTCGGCGCGCACGCGCGACGCGCCGAACGTGAACCCGACGGCTCCGAGTCCGAGCACCGTGATCGGACCGGGAACGGCGATGAATGCGGCGCCGGCAAACAGCGCGGCACCACCAACTCCTCGGCTGACCTGGCGCACGCGATACGCGTCGGGTTCAGCGTCGCTCCCGGCGCGACCCGCCTGGTACAGGCGCAACGCGATCGCGTCGTCTCCACGCGACTCGATCATCCGACTGATCGCCCGCATCGCGTCACGAACCGGTCCCATCAGCACCGCCGACGTACCCGCACCGTTCGCGACGGAGCCGTCGGGAGCGAGCCCGAGGCGCGAGCGGATCACGACCGTGTACGGGCGGACGCGATCGGCAACACGGGGCAACGGCGGATGCGCGGCCCACACAAGTGCCCCGCAAGCGACACCAACCCATATCGCGGCGAGCAGCGCGGCGCCCGTCACGCCGACACTCCGAGCACGCGCTCTTCGACCGGGAGTCGGCTGAGGCGAGCGATGAGGCCAGACCCGAGCGCGCTCAACACTGCGCCGACGAGGATCGTGACCAGACCGCCCGGCGAGCGATAGAAGCTCCGGAATGGCCCGTTCCCGACGTTGAGCATCACGAGGACCAACCAGGGCATGGCCACGACGGCACGCGCGTTGATGCGGCTCTCGAGCATGGCCGTCTGGATCTCCTCGGTGACCTTCAAGTCGGCCGTGATCGCCGAAGTGAGATCCTCCAGCACGGTGCGCACCACGGTGCCGCCCCGCTCTGCAGCGAGGATGAGCACCTCGATCACCCGGTCACTGACGGGGTCGGCAAGGTCTTCGCGCACGGCTTCGAGCGCGGGGGTCGTGCCGAGGGAGCGGCGGAGCGCAGGGAAGCGCGCGAACGCGAGCCGGAGCGACTCCGGACCGTGCAGCGTGAGCTCATCGACCGCCGCGCCCACCGACTGGCCCGCGGCGATGGCGGCCAGCATGTCGCGCAATCCGTCGGGCCAGGCCCGTTGCACTTCGGAGAGTCGCCGGTCGCGCCGCCGCGCGTAGAACGCGCGCGGCGCCGCGCCCATCGCGACCGCGGGCACGAGAGCAACAAATGGACCTACCACGGCGGCGAGCACCGCGAACGCGGCCGTCGCCGCGCCGAGCGAAGCCGCCGCGAACCGCGTCGGGCTGACGGTGAGTCCGGCTTGCTGCAGCCAGAGCTGCCGGTTGCGAGACCGTGCCGCACGCCCGGTTCGCCCGGGACGACCATTCGGGATCGGCGGGCGCACACCCGCGAGCAGCGCGGCAAGCGACGCGCAACACCAACCGACTACAAGCGCGGCGAGCACGTTCACGCCGGCACCGTGGCTCGCTGCTCGACAATCGCGCGCACCGAGAGACCGTCGCCAAGGACGCGGTCGATCCGGTCGCTGAGCGCCGTAGGCAGCACGCCCGTCCAGAGGAGCGGTTGCCCGAGCGCACGGCGATGGAAGATCGGTTCGCAGGTGAAGTCGTCGCCAAGTGCCGGCGCGACCGCACTGATCTGCATCACGCGCCGACGCAGACCCGGCGCACCGTCTTGCACCGAGTCATCGCGATCCAGGTGCACGACGAGGTCGAGCGATTCACTGAACACCTTGCGCACGATTCGTTCGGTCACGTTCTCCCCGGCCATCAGCGCAGCGTTCACGAGCGCGTTCAGCGCCTCGGGTGCGCTGTTCGCATGCACCGTGCACAGGAACCCGCAGCCCGCGTTCACTGCCCGCGACAGCTCGAACGCCTCGGCGCTACGCACCTCACCCACAACGATTCGATCGGGCCGCATTGCGAGCACGAACTTCACGAGGTCGCGCAGCGAGACCTCGCCTCTCCCGTCGAGCCCGGGCGGCCGCACCTCGTAGTAGCCGCCGTGGGTCACCGGCACCGAGATCTCGCGGATCTCTTCGCAACACCGTACGCAGTGACTCGCGGGAGCAGCCGCGAGCAACGCGGCCAGAAGCGTCGTCTTGCCGGCACCGGGTTCGCCCGACACTGTGATGCGCGAGCGAACTTGCATCGCAGCCCACAAGAAGCCGGCGGCGTCGGGGCCGAGCGCGTCGCGTGCCACCAGATCGTCGAGGCAGACGTGGCGCACCACGTAACGACGCAACGTCGCCGAGAGCCGATCGGCCACTGGCGGGATCGCAGCGGTGAGGCGCGCCGTCCCCTGCATCACTCGCGCCTGCACGATCGGGTACTGGGCGCTGAGCTGGCGATCCGTCGAGCCGAGCAACCGCTCGATGATCACTCGGTTCTCCGACTCCGTGGTCGGTACGTCGAGCCCGCGCAGCCGACCCGTCGCATCGAGGTACGAGACGCGCGCGCCCTCGATGAAGATCTCTTCGACGTCGGAGCGGGCGAGCACGGCGGTGAGTGCCCCGTAGTCGCTGATCGAGCGGACGATGCGCTCCGCCATGTCGCCCGGGTCGGCCAGCGGCAGCTCCTCGCCGAGTCGGGCGCGCCGCTGGTACTCGTCGACCGATTGCCGTGCCTCGATGCGCACTTCTGCCAAGTCGGCTTCGGGCTGAAGTCGACGCCGCTCGATCGCCGCGAGCACGTCACGGCGGACGATGTCATACGCATCGTGCGTCACGAGGCGACGCCGACCGTGCCGTGCGGAGCAACAGCTATTGGCACGACGGGCGCGAGATCTGGCGTCCGCGGCGTGCGCGTCAATCGAGCGGCGAGCGGGCGGACGCACTTGCGGAACGGGCCGGCGGGCACGGGCGAGCCCACCCACTCGGCTCGCACGACCCGCCGGTCATCGGGCACGCTCGTGAGCGACTCCGGACCGAAGGATCGCTCCACTTCGGCCTCGAGCTGTGCGCGACGGTGTTGATCGCGCGGCGCACGGTTCAGCACCACGTGCACCGCGAGCCCGGAACGGAGCGTGGCCAGATCGGCGAGCCAGCCGAGAAGTCGGACGACTCCAACCGGCGAGGCGTGGCCCACGGCCACGATCGCATCGGCATCGCCGAGCACGGCGCGCGTCGCGGCATACCGGCCTCGCGGCATGACAGCGAGGTCGTCGAGCGGCGCCGAGGTGTCGACAATGACCGTGTCGTGATCCACGGCGAGGGCGCGCAACACCCGCAACACCTCTGGGGGTCGCACCTGGCCCCACGCGGCCACGTTCGGCAGACCGGTGAGCACAGCTGCCTCCAAGTCGGTCGACGCGACGAGGGAATCGGCCAGTGCTCCGATGCCGTACTCGACTGCGTCGATCGCGATGCGGAGGTTCGGTTCGATCGGCAGCGCGAGACGAGTCGCCAGTGCCGGCGCGACCTCGTCGGCATCGACGAGCACCACGCGGCCCGACGCGGCGCGGGCCAGCTCAATCGCGATCTCGGTCGCGCCCCCGCCGGCGGGGCCACCGACGGCGATCCAGCCCGCCGGGCGAGGCTGCGCCGACGCCACCCGCGCCGGCTCGCGCGCGTGCGCACTTGCGCCGGCGGGCGGTTCGAGCCCGTTGAGGGTGGACACGAACTCGTGCATCGGCGAGTCGGTCTCGACGATCGCGTCGACCCCGGCGGCCCGCAGCAGCTCGCGACCGACCGGTTCGTCACGGTCGAACACGCCCAACACCGTGCGCCCGCGAGCGTGGAGCTCGTCGACCAAACCTCGGGTCAGCGCCGGCCAACGCCAGCTGACCACGAGCGTCTGGTATTCCTCGTCGAGCGCCAACGCGGGATCCACCACCACGTGGCGCACCCGCGCGCCGCCGTGGTCCGTGACGAACCGGTGGAGCTCTTCGACCCATGCTTCCGGCGAGAAGACGAGCGCGATCTCGGCGTCAGGCACCCACGCCGCCCTTGGTCGGCGCCAAGTAGCGCGGCACCGCACCGAGCCTTCGCGCCCCGGTGCTGCGAACCACGCTCACGTCGGCGGCGGCCTGCGCGGCGGCCAGCCGCAGCGCATCGGCATCGTCGAGCGCGACGGTGAGGGTGACACGGGCGTGCGGGTCGCGCAGCGGTCCGGTTCCCACGGCATCGCTCACTGCGAGCACAGGCGCGTCGACGAGCACGTAGCCCGCATTCGTGCCGTCGTGCGCGACGGCCACGACGTCGATCCGATCACCGGCGCTCAGGTGTCCGTCGAGTGCCGCGGCCGCGTCGACCGCGAAGCTCATCGAGCGACGACCTTCCGTTCCCGCGGCGTCGCGCAGGTCCGACCCGCGGATCAGGTCGCCGGCGCGCAGATCGTGCACGACGACCCGGCCGACGGCAAGCCGTTGGTCGTGCGCGGTCACGATCGTCGCGAGCACCCCGGCGCCGGCGTGCACCGCGACCGTGTCGAGGTCGGCGGCCGTGATGCGCGCGCCGGCAACGAGATCGTGGCGAGCGCCGAGCACCGTGACGCTGTGTTGCTCGGCACGGACGGCGCTCAACGTCAGCAGCGCGCCGACAACTCCGGCGAGGGCGACGACGAGGTGGGCACGGGAGAACCGAGCGGTCACGGCACGCCCTGCTTGTCGCGACTGCCGAAGCGGCCGCGACCGGGTGCTGAATCCTTGCGCCGTTGACCCCGTCACCTGCATCCCTGCCCACCCGTCGAGTCCGAAGTGTCGCAAATGTACGCATTGCACGAAAGGTTGTCGCTGTGGCTCTGGTGTCCGTGACCCAGGCCACATGGCTCCCCCACCCAGCCCGATGGCGCCAGTATGGATCATAGTGTCTGAACATGTAACACAGCGCCTAGTAATGCTCCGAGGTGCGGGGAACCGCGTGAGTGTCGCACCCCGCCGGTACGATCCTCACCATGAGCGACGGCGCCCCGGTCGAGCCCTTCCCCCCGGTCCTCACCACGGCACAGGCGGCCGAGCTGCTGTCCGTGCACGTGGAGTACCTGCGGCGCATGGTGCGGGAGGGTCGCATCCCGGCCCACCGCTTCCCGGGCGGCCGTGAGATCCGGTTCCTGCGCGACGAGCTGATCGAGTGGGTGCTCGCCCAACCCGGTCACGATCGCTCACCGTCCGCCGGCGACCGCCAGCGGGCCTGAGCGCCCGCATGGCCCCCATGACCGACACGCCCGATCTCACGGGCAAGACCATCGTCGTCACGGGCGGCAACTCCGGCATCGGCAAGGAGGCCGCCGCCGATCTCGCGGGCATGGGCGCGCGCGTGATCATCGCGGCGCGCAGCGCGGCCAAGGGCGAAGCGGCGATCGCCGACATCGTCGCCCGCCACCCGGGTGCACACGTGGAGCTCGCGTCGCTCGATCTCGCATCGTGCACGTCGATCCGAGCGTGCGCCGCCGACCTGCTCGAGCGCTGCCCGCGCATCGACGTGCTGCTCTGCAACGCGGGGCTGCTGCTCCTGAAGCGCACCGAGACGCCCGACGGCCTCGAGACGATGTTCGCGGTGAACCATCTCGGCCACTTCATGCTCACGAACCTGCTGCGCGACCGGCTCGTGGAGTCGGCACCGTCGCGCGTCGTCGTGGTGAGCAGCGGCGCGCACAGCTCGGTGCGGGGCGGCCTGAACTTCGACGACCTGCAGGCCACCCGTCGCTACTCGGCGTTCGGCATGTACGCCAAGAGCAAGCTGGCCAACATCTACTTCATGCGCGAGCTCGCCAACCGTCTCGCCGGCACGGGCGTCACCGTCAACGCGCTGCACCCCGGCTTCGTGGGCACAAACTTCGCCAAGGAAGGCGACGCCGGCCTACTCGGCACGATCGCCATGACGCTCGGCCGGCCACTCGCGCTGTCGCCGTCGAAGGGCGCCCGCACGAGCGTGTTCTTGTGCAGCGATCCGTCGGTCGCCGACATCACGGGCGAGTACTGGTACAAGTGCGCCATCGCCACCACGAGCAAGGCGGCGCGCGACGCCACGGCGCCGGCGCGCCTCTGGGCGGCGAGCGAAGCGCTCGTGGCGGCCTGCACCACCTGAGCGCTCACACGCCAGGCGCCGTGGCGATGGCGACCACGGCGCTCAGCGCACACCACGTCTCGCCACCCTCCGCGCTCGTCACCACTAGCGCGTCGCGCGCCGGTGTCACGCGTCCCAGCAACGGATCACGCTCGCCCGCCACGAACACGCGCACAGGTTCGTCGTTCGCTTCGCGCGCGTGCAGGCGACCACGGAAGTCGCCGTCGAAGCCGCCGCCGGTACGGCCCGGCGCGTACGCCGGCTCGAGCACGCGCACCAGCAGCGGCGCACCCGAAGCGGTACCGCCGAGCGCGCCGAGGTGCACATCCACACGTGGCCGGTTGGCGTCGCGCACCGACACGAGGTCGGCGGCGAGATCCACGATCACGCCCTCGAAGCGATGGCCGTGCATGCGCACCTCCACTCGGTCGCCGCGAGCCATGCACTCGCGCAGCGCGTCGTGCATCGTGCGGGCGTGGCGCCACACCGCGTAGGCGTCGCGGGCCGTCGCCTCGCCCTCCATCCGCCAGTCGTGGCGCACGCCGGCGGCCGCGGCCCGCAAGGTGGGATCGTCAGGGAACGGCAGGTCGGCCACACCACGGTTGTGCCCAACCGCGGCGCCGTTGACCGGCCCGCGCTCCCTCGATGCAACCGGCCTCAGCGGCCAGGAGCGGCGGCGGCGCGATAGCGGGTGGTGGAGTGCACCGGGTCCTTGTCGAACGCCGGGATCACCTCGTCGCCGAACAGCGCCGTGGTGTGGTGCAGCACCTCGTCGGGATACACGCTCCCCGATGGGCCCATGATCAGCTGATCCACGCCGATCGCGTCCCACTTGCGCAGGATCTCCACGCACTCGGCCGGCGTGCCGATCACGCTCGCGCCCGTCTCGCGCCCGGCGAGGATCTGGTCGCGGGTGGGGTCGGCGATCAGGGCGGGCCAATCGGGCACCCAACCCGGCTTCGGGAACGTGTCGAGGTAGCGGAACACGAGTGACTGCTGACGGCCGTTGCCCGAACGAGTGGCCCAGTCGATGGCTTCGTCGCCGTCTTCGAGGCACATGAAGCTCGTGGTGACCGCCACGTTGTCGTTCACGTAGTCGCCCACCGGCTCGGCGCGCGAGACGGCGTCTTTGTAGATGTCGATGAGTGGACGCATCCGATCGGGTGTGCCCGCGGTGAAGCAGAGCACACCAAGACCCATGCGCCCCGCCTTCTCGAACGTGCCCGGGTTCCCGGCCGCCACCCACATCGGCGGGTGCGGCTTCACCCAGGGCTTGGGCAGCACGTTGCGCTCGGGGGTGGTGAACCAACGGCCGTCGTGGGAGTACGGCGCGTCGCGCCACATGTGCTTGAACTCGCCGATCACCTCGTCGAACATCGACTTCGTGTCGTCGGGGTCGGTGATGCCGAAGCCCGACTGCTCCGTGCTCGAGCTGCCGCGCCCGGTGCCGAACTCGAAGCGACCTTCGGAAAGATGGTCGAGCATGGCGACGCGCTCGGCGACGCGCACCGGGTGGTTCACGGGTGGCGTGATGTTGATGATGCCCGAGCCGACATGCATCTGCTTCGTGCGCGCCAGCACCCACGGCATGATCACTTCGTTCGCCGAGATGTGCGAGTACTCGTAGAGGAAGTGGTGCTCCGTCCACCAGGAGTACTTCCAGCGGTGCTGATCGCCCACCTCGGCGAGCGCCACCTCGCTCAACAGTCGCGCGTGCTCCGCGCCCACCGGGTCGGCACGCCGCAGCGCGTCGTGCACGAAACCGCCCATGAACAAGCCGAACTCCATCGCGGCAATCTACGCACCCCACAGCGGCCGATCCCGTAGGCTGATGCGCGAAACCCCCGGGGACGCGTGTCGTCGGGGGCTTCGTCGCGCGTCGTCATGAGGGGGTGTCTGTGCGAGGCCGGCTCTACTGGCAGCTCGCGAAGTGCGGCTGGCGCCGCCAGACCACCTATCGCGCCGCGACGATCGCCGGCATGTTCACGAACTCGGTGTTCGCGTTGGTGCAGGGCGCTGTGCTGGTGGCCACGCTCCACGCCGCCGGGCGCCGCATCGGCGGCTACGACACGCGCGACACGCTCACCTACGTGTGGCTCGCGCAGGCACTCATCGGCCCGCTCGCCATCTTCGGCGGTACCGAGATCGCCGAGCGCGTGCAGACCGGCGACATCGCCACCGACTTCTCGCGGCCGATCACGTTGCAGGGATGGTGGCTGTCGAGCGACGTCGGCCGAGCGGCGTCGGCGTTCGTGTTCCGTGCCACACCCCAGTTCGTGATCGGCGCGGTCATCTTCACACTCGCCATCCCCACGTCGCCGGTGCGCTGGTTCGCATTCGCGCTGAGCGTGTGGCTCGCAGTTGCGGTGTGCTTCAGCTTGCACTTCATCGCCGACCTTGCCGTGTTCTGGACGATCTCGCCACGCGGCGCGATCAGCTCGCAGGTACTGCTCATGCTGGCACTCTCGGGGATGCTGCTCCCGCTCGGCTTCTTCCCGACGCCCGTGGCGCACGTGCTGCGCGCGCTCCCTTGGGCCGCCGCGGTGCAAGGCCCGATCGACGTGTTCCTCGGTCACGGCAACGCCGGCTTCTCGCTGCTCCGCCAGGCCCTGTGGGCGGTTGCGCTGCTGTCGGCCGCGCGGGCCATGGCCGCCGCCGCGCACCGCAAGCTCGTGGTGCAAGGCGGGTGAGCGCGTGAACACGTTGCGGCTCTGGCGCCTCCTCGTCGTGGCCCGCATCCGCGCGCAGTGGCAGTACCGCGCGTCGTTCGTGATCGACACGATCGCAAGCTTCGCCACGTCGTCGCTCGACTTCCTGGCCGTGCTCGCGATCTTCACGCACCTGCACACGCTCGGCGGCTGGTCCGTGCACCAAGTGGCGTTCCTCTACGGCGCCGGCGGCATCGGCTTCGCCATGGCCGATCTGTTCGTGAGCAACCTCGAACAGACGAGCCAGCTCGTGCGTACCGGACAGTTCGACGTGATGTTGATCCGGCCCGCGGGCACGCTCACCCAGGTGATCGCGGGCGACGTCTCGCTGCGCAGCGTGGGCAAGGCCACCCAGGCGTCGCTCGTGCTCGTGTACGCGCTGTCGGGTGCGGCGATCCACTGGACGGTGGGTCGCGCGCTGATGATGTTGGCGATCGTGGCGTGCGGTGCCCTGATCTTCAGTGCGGTGTGGATCGCCGGGTCGTGCATCGTGTTCCTCACTGTCGACGGCGACGAAGCCACGAACGCAATCACCTACGGCGGCAACTTCTTCGCGCAGTACCCACTCGACGTGTTCGGCCCGTGGCTGCGCCGCCTGCTCGGCTTCGTGGTGCCGACCGCGTTCGTGGCGTACTTCCCGGCGTTGTACGTGCTCGGCAAGCCGATGCCGTTCGGCCTGCCCGGCTGGGTGCGCTTCGCGAGCCCGCTCGTGGCCGCCGTCGCGCTCGGCGTCGCGACAGCGGTGTGGCACATCGCGGTCCGCCATTACCGGAGCACCGGCTCGTGAGCGGCTCCGACGACGACACAGCAGTGGTGATGGCACGCGACCTCACGAAGCACTTCACGGTGCGGCGTCGCGCGGGGCGCGTGCGTCGCGACCGCGTCACCGTGGAGGCTGTCGCGGGCGTCACGTTCGCAGTGCCACGCGGCACGATCGTCGGCTACGTCGGCCCGAACGGCGCCGGCAAGTCGACCACCGTGAAGATGCTCACGGGGATCCTGGTGCCGTCGGGCGGCGAGGTGCGCGTGGCGGGCCTCGAGCCGTCGCGCCGCCGCATCGAGCTGGCCCGCCGCATCGGGGTGGTGTTCGGTCAACGCAGCCAGCTCTGGTGGGATCTTCCCTTGGCCGACAGCTTCGAGCTCGCCCGCCATCTCTACGCGGTGCCGCGGTCGCGCCACGCCGCCCGGCTCACCGAATGCGTCGACCTGCTCGAGATGGCGCCGTTCCTCCAGACCCCTGTTCGCCAGCTCTCACTCGGCCAGCGCATGCGCGGCGAGATCGCGATCGCGTTGCTGCACGACCCCGAAGTCCTGTTCCTCGACGAGCCCACGATCGGCCTCGACGTGGTGAGCAAGGCCAAGGTACGGGCGTTCCTCGCCGACCTCAACGCATTGCACGGCACCACCATCGTGCTCACCACGCACGACCTCGGCGACATCGAGCGGCTCTGCTCTCGGCTGTTGATCATCGATCACGGCCGCACGATCTTCGACGGAGCGCTGAACGACCTGCGCGATCGGTTCGAGCCGAACCGCACGCTCGTGGTCGATCTCGCCGCGCCGCAGCCCGCGTTGCGCATCGAAGGGGCCCAGGTGGTGCGCGTCGACGGCGCCCGCCAATGGCTGCGCTTCGACCGGCGCACGACCACCGCGGCCGACCTCGTGGCCCGGGTAGCGGTCGCCGCCGACCTCGTCGACCTCACGGTGGAAGAACCCGACATCGAGGACGTCGTGGCCCGCATCTACCGGGACGGCAGCGCCGCGTTCTAGCCCGTGCGCCGGGCGGAACGGCAGCCGCGAGCGGCGTGGGACGGTCCTGGGACGGCCCTCCCGTACGGTGCCGCTCGTGCGCTCCTTCGTGCTGCGGCTGCTCGACGACCAGCTGCGCGACGGGCGTGTGGTCGGCCGTGTACACGACGTCGAGACGGGCACGGAAGCCGTCGTGCGCGACGCCCACGAGCTGCTCGACTTCCTGACCGCTCCGGAGCACCACAGCGACGGCTCGACGCCCGTGCCTCGGGAGAACCCCCAGCCGTAGGCTTCGGCCGTGACTCACGATCTGGTCGTACGAGGCGGAACTGTTGTCGACGGCACCGGCGCGCCGAGCCGGAAGGCCGATGTGGCCATCGACGACGGCCGCATCGTCGAGATCGGTCGCGTCGATGCGCGTGGCCGACGCGAAGTCGACGCCGACGGCAAGGTCGTCTCGCCTGGCTTCGTCGACATCCACACGCACCTCGACGCCCAGATCATGTGGGAACCGCAGGGCGCGTCGTCGTGCTGGCATGGGGTCACGAGCGTGGTGCTCGGCAACTGCGGCGTGTCGTTCGCGCCGTGCACCGGCGACGAGCGCGACTACCTCGCGCACCTCATGGAAGCCGTGGAAGACATCCCCGCTGACAGCATCCTCGACGGCCTGCGCTGGGACTGGACCACCTACGGCGACTACCTCGCCGCCATCGACCGCACGCCCAAAGGCCTCAACGTGGGCGGCATGATCGGCCACTGCGCGCTGCGCCACCACGTGATGGGCGAACGCGGTCTCTCCGAAGATCCGGCCACGGCCGACGACATCGCCACCATGGCCGACCTCGTCGATGAAGCGATGGCAGCGGGCGCGCTCGGCTTCGCCACGAGCCGCACACTGTTGCACCGCGTGCCCGACGGACGGATGGTGCCCGGCACGTGGGCGCAGCCCGAAGAGCTCTACGCGTTCGCCGATGCGATGGGCCGCCGCGGCCGAGGCGTCTTCGAAGCCGCCCCACGCTTCGAGCGGCCAGGCAACGACTACGAAGCCACCAGGGCCGAAGTGCACTGGATGGCCGAGGTGCGCCGGCGCAGTGGACGACCCGTCACGTTCGGCGTGGCGCAGAGCGACCTCGGCCCCGAGCTCTACGAGCGCATCTTCGAAGCCGTCGAGACCGAAGCGGCCGCCGGCGGCGACATCCGTCCGCAGACCACGCCACGCGGCATCGCGTTGCTGTTCTCGCTGCAAGCCCGCACGTTCTTCGACCGAGCACCAGAATGGCAGGCACTCAAGGCCCTTGCGCTCGCCGAGCGTGTTGCCGTGCTCGACAACGACGAACGGCGCGCCGAGCTCGTGGCTGCCGCGCGTGCGAACACTCCGCCGATGAAATGGGACGGTGTGTACGTGCTCGCGTCGGAACCCGCGCAGTATCGCTTCACGCCCGAAGACAGCCTCGCCGCGCACGCGGCGCGCCGGGGCACCGACGTGGCCGAAGCGTTCGTCGACATCACGCGCGAGACGCGTGGGCGCGCCTTGTTCAGCTTCCCGTTCCTGAATCAGCAGTGGTCGGCGATCGAGTGGATGTTGCGCAAGCCGTACACGGTGTTGGGGCTCGCCGACTCCGGCGCACACGTGGGCCTGATCATGGACGCGGGTCAACCCACCTGGTTCCTCGCGCACTGGGTGCGCGACACGGCGTGGCTCCCGATCGAAGACGCCATCCGCCGCCTCACGTCCGAGCCGGCCGAGCTGTTCGGCCTCACCGACCGCGGTGTGCTCACGCCCGGTGCGTGGGCCGACGTGAACGTGATCGACATCGACGCGCTCGCGCTCCCGCTCCCCGAGTACGTGCACGACTTCCCGGGCGGTGCGGGCCGGTATGTGCAGCGCGGCTCGGGCTACGACGCCACCATCGTGAACGGCGCCGTGTTCATGGAAGGTGGCGAGCACACGGGCGCGCTCGCCGGCGTGACCCTGCGCAGCGGCCCCGACATCCGCTGAACCCCGTGTGATCGTGGGTCAGCTGCGGGCGCGGTTGATGGCTGCGGCCCACTTGCGCTGATCGCGACGCGGCAGCACGTCGTCGGGACTCGAGCCCCGACCCACGAGCGGCGGCGCACCTCGCACACCGGCCACCGTCGCGCCCTGACCAGCCGCGCTCACGGCCGCGGCCGTCGGGGGCTCCGGGGTCCACGCGAGCACGCCGTAGCCGCTGTGCTGCTCGGCACGCTCGGCGGCGGCCAGATCCACGAACGACTCGGCCTGCGCTTCGGGAGCCGGCGCGCTCACCGAGACCTTCACCGGCTCATCGGGCACCGGCGCGCAGAACAGCGACGCCGGCAGCTCCACCCGCACGACCACGCCGCCGCCGGCCGACGCACCGAGCCGCACGCTCAGACCATGACGACGGGCCAGACGGCCGACCACGTCGAGGCCGAGGTGGCGAGTGGGGATGCGCGCGAGCGTGACCAGACGGCGCACACGCCGGTTGGCGGTCTCGAGCTCCTCGGGGCTGAGACCGGCGCCCGCGTCGACGACTGACAGCACGTAGCCGCCCTCGGAACCGGGCTGGCCCAACACGGTGACGCGACCCGGCGGCTCCGACGCGGCCATCGCGTTGTCGAGCAGCTCGGCCACGAGGTGGGCGATGTCGTGCACCGCGTCGGCGTGCACCGTGGCGGCCGGCAACGACACGATCTCGATGCGCTCGGCCGACTCGATCGCCATGGCGGCCGACCAGGTGATGTCGGCCATGGTGGCGGGAGCCGGTGCGATGCGGCCACCCTCCCCGATCAGCACGAGGGCACTGGCGGTGGCGCGGTCCACTCGGGCCACGAGGCGGTGGACGCGAGCGATCGCGGCGGCGGTCGACGGTTCGTGGTCGCGGCGGCCGATCTCGCCGAGCGCGTCGAGCGCGGCGCCGAGCAGACGGTCGTTGCGCAGTGCGAGGTGGGCCACGAGATCGGTGACAGACCGCCGGGCGAGGCGCTGCTCGGCGAGCAGATCTGCGGCCCGACGGCGACCGGAGGCGATGGCGACGGCGAGGTCGGCGAGCTCGCCACCCGCACGCAGCTCGCGCGGCGGCAGCAGGGTGTCGGTGTGCGCGCCGTCGGTCTCGGAGCCGAGGTCGGCGGCGATGGCGGCGATGTCGCGCAGCGGGCGAGCAATCGTGTGGGCAACCACGACCGCGAGCGCGACGCCGACGATGGCGGCGGCGATCGCGGCCACGATCAGGCCGGCGCTGCGATGCAGGTCGAGCGCGACGACCAGCACGAGGACGGCCGCCGGTACGAGCGGCACCGCGAGCACGCGGGTACGGATCGACGATCGTCGCAACATTCGCGCCAAACGTAGTTCGTTGCGCCGTTCGTCTCCACTGGCGAACACGACCGATAGCGTCGGATGTGATGCCTGAGACACTTCCGGCCGTGATCGTCGACGCGGCTCGTGTCGCGGGCGAGACGGTCGCGGTCGCGGCCCCCGATGCGCGCCGCACGTTCGCGGAGCTGGCGCGCCGCATCGAGGCGCTGGCCGGGAACATCGCCGCGCGCGCAAGCAGCAAAGGCGCGATCGGCGTGTTGGCCGAGAACTCGAGCGCGTACGTGGAGCTCCTGTACGCGGTTCCGGCGGCCGGGCGTCGTCTGCTGCTGCTCAACTACCGCCACCATCCACGCGAGTGGGCCGTGATGCTGGAGCGCGCTCGTGTTGAGATCGTGTTCGGTGATGCCGCGTTGCTCGACGCGCTCCGCAGCACGCTGCCGAATGACGGCATCGACCTCGTCGCGCTCGACGGCGAGGCGTACTCGACCCTCGCGCACCCCGAGCCGAGACCCGTTGCCCTCCCTCCGGTCGCTCCCGAAGCCGTCGCCTGGCTCGTGCCCACGAGCGGAACCACGGGAACGCCGAAGCTCGCGATGCTCACGCACCGCTCGCTGCTCACGGCCGCCAAGGGCTGCGCGATCGCCCGGCCCGTCGCCGCCGACGACGTGTTCCTGCTCGCGTTCCCGCTGTGTCACATCGCGGCGTACAACGTGCTCGTGCAGCACCTGCACGCCCGCCCGCTCGTGTTGCTGTCGCGGTTCGAGCCCGCCGCCGCGGTCGCGGTGATGCGCAGCGAGCAGGTCACGAGCGCGTCGCTCGCGCCGACGATGATCGCCGCGCTGCTCGACATGGAGCACCGCGATCCCAGCCCCACGTTGCGCAGCATCGGCTACGGCTCATCGGGGATCCCGGAGCCCCTGTTGCGGCGGGCGATCGCGGAGCTGGGCTGCGGCTTCTCGCAGGGCTACGGCATGACGGAGCTGTCGGGCAACGCCGCGTTCCTGAACGCCGACCAGCACCGAGCCGGGCTCGACGGTCGCCCGGATCTGCTCCGCAGCGCCGGGTGCGCCACACCCCTCGTGGAGCTGCGCATCGTCGACGACGACGGCGCGGCCGTGCCGCCGGGAACGGTCGGTGAGATCGCCGCACGCGGCGACCAAGTGATGGCCGGCTACCTCGACGACCCTGACGCGACGGACGTCGCGATCGTCGCCGGCTGGTTGCACACCGGCGATCTCGGCACCATCGACGTCGACGGCGTGCTCACGGTCGTCGACCGCAAGAAGGACGTGATCGTGACGGGCGGCGAGAACGTGGCGTCGCGCGAGGTCGAGGCTGTGCTCTACACGCATCCCGCCGTGCGCGAGGTGGCGGTCGTGGGTGTGCCCGACGCCTACTACGGCGAGGCGGTCGCGGCCCTGGTGGTGCTGCGGCCGGGCGCGGAGACCACGCCCGAGGACCTGGTGGCGCACTGTCGGGCGTCGCTCGCCGGCTACAAGAAGCCTCGCCGGATCGAGTTCGTCGCGGAGCTGCCGAAGAACACCGTGGGCAAGATCGACAAGGTGCGCATCCGCGCTGACCTGGGACAACGCGCCTGAGCGGTGCTTTCTCACCCAGTTCTCACCTCGCGCTCGCCCGCCTCTTGTGTCGAGCCGATATTCCTGTTGCTGTGCCGATCACTCCCGCCCCCCATCCGAACCGGAACGCGGCCCAGGTCGAGCGCAACCGTGGTCTTGACCGGATCCGCCAGTTGACGCGCTGGACTGCCGTGGGCGGTCTCGCGCTCACGGGCGGCTTCTCGGTGCTCGCGGCGTCGGGCTTCACCGGTCACGCGTCGGGTGCCAGCACCCGGCCGCGCACCGCGTTCCTGCCTTCGGCGCCAGGCACGTCGCCCACCACGCAAGCCCGGCCGACCACCACCGTGCCGCCCGCAACCGTGCCCCGCGGCAACGGCTCGAACACCACGCCGCAGACACAGGCGCCCCAGACCGCGCCGCCCACCACCACGACGACACAGCCCTACGTGTACGTCCCCGACACCACGTACTACCCACCGGTCACGCAGTCGAGCGGCTCGTGATCGTCGTCGCCACCACGTCGAAGACGGTCTGGTACATGGCGCGCGGCAGCGGTGCTGTCGCCACGCTGATGCTCAGTGCGTCGGTGGTGCTCGGGCTGTTGAGCACGGCGCGCGTGGCCACGCGCAGCATGCCGCGCTTCGTCGTGCAGGCACTGCACCGCAACGTGTCACTGCTCACGATCGTGTTTCTCGCGCTGCACGTGATCACCATCGAGCTCGACACGTTCGTGCCGATCAGCTGGCGCGACGTGTTCGTGCCGTTCTTCGCGGCGTACCACCCGATGTGGCTCGCGCTCGGTGCCATCTCGGTCGACCTCATCGCCGCGGTGATCATCACCAGCCTGTTGCGCACGCGCATGCGCGTGCAGACGTGGCGGGCGGTGCACTGGCTCTCGTATGTGGCATGGCCGTTCGCGATGCTGCACGGGCTCGGCGTCGGCAGCGACCGCCACGCCCGCTGGTTCTACGCCATCGAAGCAGTGTGCGTGCTCGCCGTCGGCAGCGCGGCAGTGTGGCGCTTCACCCGTCAGGTGCCCGACACTCCGGCCGTCATCGACGGCCGTGTCGTGACCGGCTCACGGCTCGGAGCACCGCAACCCCGGCGCATCGCATGACGCTCGTGACCTCCCTCCCGCCCGGCGCACGTGTTCCCGACGACCGCCTGCTCGGCGCTCGCACCACCTCACTCACCGAACACCGCGCCACCTACCCGGTGCCGCCGCAACCCGGCCGTCGGAGCCTCGACGAGCTGATCGCGCGCATCGAGCGCGCCGGCCTGCTCGGCCGTGGCGGCGGCGCGTTCCCCACAGCCAAGAAGCTGCGCGCCGTCGCCGGCGCCCGCGGCACACCGATCGTGGTGGTCAACGGCGCCGAAGGCGAGCCGGCGAGCGCCAAGGACGCCACGCTGTTCCAGCAGGCACCGCACCTCGTGCTCGACGGCGCCGCCTGGGCGGCCGCGGCCGTGGGCGCGACCAACGTGGTCGTCGCACTCGAGCGCACCGATCGGGCCACGCTCGCCGTGGCGCAGCGCGCCATCGCGGCGCGCGCCCACGAGAGCTCCCTCACGTTCGAGCTCGCCGAGCTGCCGCCGCGCTACGTCGCCGGCGAGGAGCACGCGCTCGTGGCCTGGATCAACGGCGGCGACGCCAAGCCCACCTACGGCCGCGTGTACGAGTCGGGCGTGGCGGGGCGACCCACCCTCGTCGACAACGTGGAGACGCTCGCGCACCTGGCGCAGATCGCATGCTTCGGGTCCGACTGGTTCCGGCGCCTCGGCACCGCGGCGGAACCGGGCACGATCCTGTGCACCGTCGGCGGCGCAGTCGCCCGTCCGGGCGTGGTCGAGGTGCCGATCGGGATGTCGCTCGGTTCGGTGGTCCGGGCCGCCGGCGGCGCCACCGAAGATCCGCAAGCCGTGTTGATGGGCGGGTACTACGGCGCCTGGCTCGGACGCGACCAGCTCACCGACGCGGTGCTCACGAACGCGCATCTCAAGCCGCTCGGTGTGAGCGTCGGCTGTGGCGCCGTGGTCGTGCTCGGCACATCGTCGTGTGGCCTCGTCGAGTCGGCCCGCGTGCTCGGCTGGCTGGCCCGCGAATCGGCCGGCCAGTGCGGTCCGTGCGTGCACGGGCTGGCGTCGATCGCCGACGGGATGCGCATGCTCGCCCTCGGCCATGCAGACCGCGGCACCGTCGACCGGCTGCAACGGTGGGGTGACCAGATCGAGGGGCGCGGCGCGTGCTCGTACCCCGACGGCGCGGTGCGCTTGCTCCGCAGCACGCTCTCGGCGTGCGCGGACGACGCGCAGCTCCACGCACGCGGCCATGTGTGCGCCGGCGGGCAGCGTCCTCCGGTGCTCGCGGTGCCGCGGCGGCCTCGAGAGATGGAGTGGCGATGAGCAGCTACAAGCTCCGCATCGACATGATCGCCTGCGAAGGTCACGGCATCTGCGCGGAGACGTTCCCCGAGCGGATCAGCCTCGACGACTGGGGCTACCCGATCATCGACCCGAAGCCGTTCGACGGTGTGCGTCGCGACCACGCGAAGCGCGCGGTCGAGATGTGCCCCGAACTCGCACTACGTCTCGAGCGCGTCGCCCGTCAGCGCTGACCAGCCAGGTCGCGCGTCAGCGCTGACCAGCCAGGTCGCGCGTCAGCGCTGACCAGCCAGGTCGCGCGTCAGCGCTGACCAGCCAGGTCGCGCGTCAGCGCTGACCAGCCA
>JADGOO010000040.1 GCA_017882905.1 Acidimicrobiia bacterium
GCCCGGTCGTCACCCCCTCGTCGTCTTCGCGCACGGCTACGCGGTCGATACAAGTACGTACTCGAGCCTCCTCGACGACTTCGCGGCCGCGGGCATGATCGTGGCCGCGCCGGAGCTGCCGGGGGAGAGCAGCGCGCTCGCCGGGCCGCCCAACGAAAACGATCTGGTCAACGAGCCGTGCGACCTCAAATTCGTCGCGGACTCGATCGAGCGTGAGCCGCCGGCGGGTCTCGCGGGTGCGCTCGCCGGAGCGCCGCTCGTCTTCGCCGGCCACTCGGACGGAGCGACGGCCGCCGCCGCGGGCGGCTACTCGACGAACCCCTGCCCGGGCCCGAAACCGGTCGCCGTCGTAGCGCTCTCGCCGGATGACGTCGCCGTTGCGGACCAGGCTCGCGGATCGTCGCCGACGTTGCTCGCCGCAACGGGGACGGACGACGAGGTCAATCCGATCAGCCACACCATGAAGCTGTGGCTCCATGTGCCTCGTCCCGCTTGGCTCCTGACCGTGCAAGGTGGAACACACCTGGGCACCTTTACGACCGACCCGGATCGAGCGCGCGTGGATGCGGTCATCGCCGCCTTCGTCCTCGCGCACACTGTCGGTCCGCGCGCAGCCGCCGAGCCGTTCGCGAAGGGTCGCCTTCACCTGTACGAGCGCTGAGTCGAAGCGCGATCCCGAAGAGATCGGACAACCCCGCCGCGACCGTTCCCGTCCGGCGCCCGCGGTGATGCACACCGCGTCGACGCCGAAGAACCAGATCAGGCGCCCTTGGGACCCCGCTCTCTGCCCGTCTCGCTCCTGAGAGGCCCATCGCTCGCCAACAGGTGATGCGCGGGTGATGCGCGCCCGCTGCCATCGTCGGCAGGACACAGGGGCCACGCGTGAGCGGTCGGGCGCCATGCCCGCCGTTCACCGACCGGTACGAGGAGATCACGATGATCACGGTGATGGTGTTCCATGAGGTCGACGACGTCGATCACTGGGTGCGCTCGCCCAAGCGCGAGGAATTCTTCGGGCCGCTCGGGATGACGGTGCGCACGTTCGTCGATCCGGACAAGACGAATCGGGTGGGGCTGATCGTCACGGTGGCCGATATGGAGACGCTGCAGGCCTCGCTGTCGACCCCGGCCGCCGCCGACGCCATGAAGTTCGACGGTGTGCGCCCCGAGACCATGGTGATGCTGGTCGAGTCGTAACGACCGCGTCGGATCGAAGGATCACGAACAGGAGCACCATGCCGGACGTCTCGGGAATCCACCATGTGTCGGTCACGGTGACCGACATCGAGCGCAGTGTGCCGTGGTACAGCGATCTGCTCGGGTTGACCAAGCTGATGGAAGAACAACACCCCGACGGCACCGGTTACGCCGTCGTGCTCGGCAAGCCCGACTGGTCGATGTGCGTCGGGCTCCACACGCACCCGACCAACGAACGTGAGCGATTCTCGGAGTCGAGGACCGGGCTCGACCACATCGGCTTCGATGGTCCAGCACCGCCTTCCCGTGTTCCCACGGACCGAGTCGCAGAATGGTGATGGCCGCGGTGGCCACGATGGTTGGCGCTATTCGGGCTGGAAGATCGCGATGGTGTTGCCGTCGGGGTCCTTGAACCAGGCTGAGCGGCCGATGCCCGGCGAGGTGACGACATGGTCGACCGTCTTGAACGCGCCCATGTCGTATTCCTCGAACTCGACGCCTCGCCCGACGAGCTCGGCGACGTCCTTGTCGACGTCCGAGGTCCAGAACCGCACCTGGGTGTGGTCAGCGCTGTTGCCCTTCGGACGGCCGTAGACCAGCAGTGTCGTGCCGTTCCCGCAGTCGAACAGCAGATGGTTCTTGATCGTCTCCGGCGACAGGGTCAGACCGACCTTGTGCTCGTAGAAGTCTTGAGTCCTGTCCAAGTCGGTCGAGACCAGGACCGCCGAGATTCGGTTGTCGCCCACCATGTTCGCCTTCTCCTCGTTGATGTTGATGCCGACCACCGCGCGACCCGCGATCCCCGCGTGTGTGAGTGCCGCGATCGCGGGTCGGGCGGGCCGTCAGGGCATGAGCTTCCACACGTCGATCTCGGTCTCCTCGGGGGGTGTCGGAAACCCGCCTTCGATGCCTTGTTGCATCCTGGGCACGAGGATGTCGTCCCGGAACCGCTCCCAGCTCTGCTGGGAGTCGTGCACGGCCATGATCGTCCATCCACCCGGCGAAGCGCCGGCCGCGTGGAAGAGCTGGCCCTCCGGCAACCGGCCATCGCTCGGGTGAACGGCCGCAATCGATGCTTCGTAGTTCTCTTTCGTTCCGCCGGGGAACCGGTGGATGATCGCAAACGCCATGATGCCTCACTTCGGTCGTTGATATTTTCCTACGAAAAGAAATATACTTGCCGCGTGGCGAAGTCAAGACCCCAACACGAGTTTCTCGATCCCGAAGAGTGGGAGTCGTGGGGCGCGCTGATGATGCTGCACCGCTCGGTGATCCAGCACCTCGATACCGAGTTGCGCCGCGTGCACGATCTGGCGGTCACCGAGTTCGAGGTCCTGATCACGCTGTTCAACGCGCCCGATCAGCGACTTGGCATGTCCGACCTCGCCGAGCGGGTGCTGCTCAGCCCGGCTGGTACGACGCATCTCGTGACCCGTCTCGAACGAGACCGCCTGGTTCGCCGCGAGGTCGACTCCACCGACCGGCGCAAGTGGTTCACGGTGCTCACCGCCGAGGGCGATCGCGCGCTGCAAGCCGCGCGCCACACACACAACAACGTCCTCCGACGAACGCTCTTCACCGACACAACCCCCGCCGAACGCCGAACGCTGCGCCGCATCTGGCAACGCATCGCGGAACAGCAGCCACACCCGCTCAGTCCCCCGAATGAGCCCCGATAGCGGGCCCCAGATCGCAGCGCGTCGAGGGACCTCGAAAGCGAGCTCGAAGTCGGCCCGCGACGCCCGACGCCCTCGGCGCGCCTGCGGTCGTCAGCTCGACGCTGCCGCTTTGCGCGCCGCGGCGAGGCCTTGTTCGATGCCGGCCTTGACGAGCTTGTCGTTGTCCTTCGACAAGAAGCGGTGCACGCGCGCCTCGAGCAGTCGGCGCATCACGGGGTTGTACACGTGGTAGCGCTCCATGAAGTGCACCCGGGTACGGCCGTCGGCCAGGCGCTCGAGACGGTGCTCGCCCTCGGCGCGTGACCACAGCGGCTTGCCGATCGCGTAGTACTTCGCCGATTCGTTCGCCACCACCTCGGTGACGTGCTCCCACGATTGCGCCACGCCGCCGGTCAGCAGGTACTTCGGCACGCGGAAGTAGCAGTGGCGAACCAGACCGCAGCCGTGCTCGTCGCCCTCGTGCAGGATCTCGATCGTCACGTCACCGTGGCGGATCGTGCGCACGATGGGCCCGTAGTCGCCCATGGGGCGGGGCTCGGCGGCGGCCCGTGCGGGCGGCCGGCGGTGCATCACCGACCAGATCTCCTCGGGTGACGCGTCGATCTCGAACGAGTAACGGTGTTCCTGCACGGCGGTGACGTTACGGCGCACCGGGGCAGGACCGACAGCCCACAGGGCCCGGAGATGGTTGCCTCGCGGTCTCGCCTGGGGTACGTTACTGACTGATCGGTCAGTAGGTTCCTGCTGAACGGTCAGTCAGTATCACTGGCGGAGAACTGGTTGAGAAGGTGGCCTGATGGCCCTCACGCATGCACTGCCCGTCAGCGACGAGGCCGTGCTCGACGCCGTCATCGAAGAACAGGAGCGCCGCTTCTGCGAACGGATGCCGCGTTCGCAGTGGTTGCGGCGAGAAGCGCGAGGAGTGCTCGCCGGAGGCGTTGCGTCGAGTTGGCAGGCGGCACCACCGCAAACGGTGTGGCTGAGCCATGGCCTTGGCTCGAAGGTGTTCGACGTCGACGGCACCGAGTACGTCGACCTGCATGCAGGCTTTGGCGCCATGCTCGTCGGCCATGCGCACCCGGCGGTGGTGCGGGCCGTGCAGGATCGCGTGGCGCTCGGAACGCACTTCGCGCAACCCACCGGCGACACGATCACCGTGGCGCGCGAGCTCGCCCGCCGCTTCCATCTCCCGCTGTGGCGATTCTGCAACTCCGGTACCGAAGCCACCATGAGCGCGATCCACCTCATGCGCATCGCCTCGGGCCGAGAGCGCATCATCAAGGTCGAGGGCAGCTACCACGGCCATCACGACGCCGTGCAAGTGTCGGTGTATCCCGATCTCGACGACGCGGGGCCCGCGTCGCGACCGGTCGCGGCGCGGGAGCACGGCGGTGTGCCGAGCGAAACGGCGCGGCTCACCGTGGTGGTGCCGTTCGGTGATCTCGAAGCGGTGGAGCGCGCGTTCCTCGAACATCCCGGCGAGATCGCCGGCATGATCATCGAGCCGGCGATGATGAACATCGGCATCATCGAGCCGCCGCCCGGCTACCTCGCGGCGTTGCGCGCACTCTGCCATCGCTTCGGCGCGTTCCTCACGTACGACGAGGTGAAGACCGGCCTGTCGGTCGCGCCCGGCGGCATGAGCGACCGATCAGGTGTGGTGCCCGACATCGTGTGCCTCGCTAAGGCGCTCGGCGGCGGCCTGCCCTGCGGCGCCATCGGTGGAACGTTCGAGATCATGCACCACATCGAAGACGGCAGCTACGAGCAGGTCGGCACGTTCAACGGCAACCCCCTCACGATGGCGGCGGCGCGCGCCACACTGCTCGAGGTGCTCACACCTGAGTCGTACGCGTGGCTCGACACCCTGCGCGCCGTCATGGTGCGCGGCGCCAACGACGTGATCGCCAAGTACCGGCTTCCCGCGTACGTGCAGGCGCTCGGAGCCAAGGGCTGCGTCGTGTTCTCTGCGACCCGGCTGCGCAACTACCGCGACTTCGTCGACTGCGACGGCCGCTGGGGGCACGCCCACTGGCTCTACCAGCACAACGGTGGCGTGTTCCTCCCGCCGTGGGGCAAGTGCGAGCAGTGGACGCTCTCGGTGCAACACGACTTCGACGACGTGGAACGCTTCCGGGTCAACTTCGAACAGCTCGCGATTGCGCTGCGCGGCGCACGCTGAGATACCGGCTCGAGAGGAAAGCCTGCGCATGCCGCCCACGGTCGCCGACCTGTTCGGCGAAGTCGGACTACCTGCACCGGTCAGCGAGCTCGCGGCCCGCTCCTGGGACGTGATCGTGGTCGGCGGTGGCCACAACGGCCTCACGGCCGCGGCCTACCTCGCTCGCGCCGGCAAGTCGGTGCTCGTGCTCGAAGCGCGATCGCGGCTCGGCGGCGCGTGCACGCTCGAGCGACCGTTCGACGACCGCGACTACGTGGTCAGCCCGTGCGCCTACGTGGTGGGCCTCCTCGACGAGCGGGTGGTCGACGAGCTGCAGCTGCGCAAGCACGGCTACAAGGTGTACGTCGCGGATCCGGGGATCTGGTGCCCGTTCGACGACGGCACGTCGTATGTGCAGTTTCTCGACCACGATCGCACCGTCGCCAACCTCGAGCAGAACGGGTTCGGCGCGGCCGACATCGCCGGCCAGTTCGAGTACGAGGAGTTCTTCGACTCGATGCGGCGTGCGCTGCGCGAAGGTCCGCGTGATGCGTGGACCGGCGATGCGCCGTCGCGCGATGAGCTCGACGCCCTGCTTGGTCACGACGAGCAGAAGATCGACGCGCTCTTCCATGCATCGATCGCCGATGTGATCGACCGCTACTGCTCCGACGAACGGTTGCGCACCGCGCTCTACGGCCAGGGTGTGATCGGTGCGTGGGCCGGGCCCCGTGACGCTGGGACCGCGTCGATCAAGCTCATGCACTTCTCGGGGGTGCTCGAGGGTGTGCCGATGGCGTGGGGTTACGTGGAGGGGGGCATGGGGCGCATCTCGTTCGCCATCGCCGACGCGGCGCGCGAGGCGGGCGCGGTGCTCGTGGCCGGAGTTCCCGTCGGCGAGATTCTCCCCGGCGAGGGCGTGCGCCTCGCGGGCGGCGAGATCGTGCGCGCGCCCGTCGTGGTGTCGAACGCCGATCCGTCGGTCACCGTCACGCTCCTGGGCGCGGCGGCTCCTGATGCAATGCGGGCCAAGGTCGCGGGCTGGAAGCTCACGAGTCCGGTGTTGAAGCTGAACTGCGGGCTCGGGCGTCTGCCGACGTGGACCGCTGCTCCCGACGACGACTATCCGTGTCGGGCTCCGGTGTCGATCGCGCTTCCGATCGACGAGGCTCAGGCCGCGTTCGAGGCCTGCACGCGCGGCGAGCCGTCGCCCGGTTTCGCCGAGCTCTACTTTCAGAGCGCATACGACAGCACCGTCGCGCCGCGCGGCAAGCACACGATGAGCGCGTTCGTGCAGTACGCGCCGTACGAGCTGGCCGCCGGCGACTGGGACTCTCGTCGCGATGAGATCGGCCGACGGGTGATTGATCTGATCGCCCGCTTCGCGCCCGACATCGACGACTGCGTGGAGGAGATCGACGTGCTCGGCCCGCCCGACATCGAACGGCGCGTCGGCCTCACGGGCGGACACATCTTCCAAGGTGAGTGCACGCCCGACCAGATGTGGACGGGTCGCTTCGCGCCACGAACCGGCGCACCCGGTGTGTATCTGTGCGGAGCGGCCACGCATCCCGCTGGGAGCGTGATCGCGCTCAACGGCCGCAATGCGGCGATGGCCGTGCTGGCCGACGATCACTAGGGCGGCGGCGACTCGAGTCTCACGAACGGCTTGGCAGCCGAACGATCGTCAACCAGTAGTGCTCGATGCCGCGCACCGTCTCGAGGAACTCCTCTGAGTCGAGCGGTTTGGTGATGAAGCTGTTCGCGTGGCACGCGTAGGCGTCGGCCTTCTCGAGCGGTGAGCGCGACGAGCTCAGCACGATCACCGGGATCGCTTTCAGCTCGTTGCGTGACTTGATGTTGTCGAGGACCTCGAGACCGTCGATGCGCGGGAGGTTGAGGTCGAGGAGAATGAGCTCCGGGATGGGTCGCTCGCCGCGTGCTGCCGAGCCAAGGATGTCGAGCGCAGCTGCGCCATCGCGCGCGACGACGAGGTCGACGGCGATGCTGGCATCGTCGAATGCTTCCTCCGTCAGCACGATGTCGGGCTCGCTGTCCTCGATCAACAGCACGAGAAGAGGACGAGCGATGAGTGGCGTGGTCTTCACACGAGCTCCTGTTGGCTTTGCACTGCCGGAAGCACGATGATCACGTCGAGGCCGCCGCCGGCGGACTCGCCGAGGGTGATCCGCCCGGCGTGCGCCTCGACGATCCGGCGCGCGACGGAGAGGCCGATGCCCGTACCCGGATAGTCATTCCCATTCAGCCGCTCGAAGATGTCGAACGCACGCTCGCGGTACGCAGGGTCGATGCCGATCCCGTTGTCTCGTACGTGGATCTTGTGACACCCATCAGTGCGGCGCTCGTGCACGATCTCCACTCGCGGTGGAATGCCCGCGCGGCCGAACTTGAGCGCGTTCGCAAGCAGGTTGACGAAGAGTCGGTACAGGAGGTCTTCGTCGCCGCTGATCCGGGGAAGCGCGTCCGTGGTGATCAACGCCTTCACCGCTTCGCCCTGAGCGGACACTGCTCGGCAGGCCGCACGCACCACTTCGTCGAGGTCGACCTCGTGGACGCGCAGGTCGTCGCGCCCGACGCGTGAGAGCTCGAGGAGCGCCTCGATGAGGGCCTGCATGCGCGTGGCGCCGTCGACCACGTAGCCGATGTAGCGCCGGCCCTGTTCGTCGACGAGGTCGGTGTAGCGATCGGCGAGCTTCTGCACGAATGCCGAGATGTGCCGGAGCGGCTCTTGGAGGTCGTGCGAGGCCACGTACGCGAACTGCTCGAGCTCGGCGTTCGACCGGGCGAGATCGGCCGTGCGCTCGGCGAGGGCGGCCTCGACCTTCTTGCGCTCGGTGATGTCGCGCGAGACGGTCGACGCACCCACGATCACACCGTTGTCATCGCGGATCGCCGAGACGCGCAGCGACACGTCGACGAGGGACCCGTCCTTGCGAACCCGCACCGTGTCGACCGGCTCCGAGACGTCGACGCCCTCGATCAGCGCGAGCGCGGCGAGTATCTCATCGACCTGGCCGGGTGGCAGCAGGATCGCGATGTTCTTGCCGATCACTTCCTCCGACGAGTAGCCGTAGAGCCGCGCTGCGCCATGGTTCCAGTGAGTGATCACGCCGTCGAGCGTCTTGGCGATCATGGCATCGTTGCTCGACGCGACGATGGCGGCTTCGAGCAGTGCCATCTCGGCCGCCCTACGGTCGGTGACGTCGCGGATCTCTGCCGCAACGAGGCCGGCCTGCGCCTCGATCGGGCTCAGGGAGATCTCCACGGCGAACTCCGAGCCGTCCTTGCGGCGGCCCATCAGGTCGAGCGCGGCGCCCATGTTTCGAACTCGAGGATGCGCCGCGAAGTAGTCACGGTGTTGCGCGTGCTGGTCGCGCAGACGGTCGGGCAACAATGCCTCGACGCGCCTTCCGAGCAGCTCTTCGCGTCGATACCCGAACAACCGCTCGGTCTGCGCGTTCACGAGATCGATACGACCTTCGGCGTCGACGATGACCATCGCGTCGGGTGCCGATTCGACGAGCGCTTCGAACTTGAGCTCGGCGCGCGCGGCCGCCGCGTCGGCCGGGTCGGGCTGGCCGACCGTTCGGGTTCGCCCGTCGAGGCTCATCAGTGGGGTGCGGCCGCTGCGAGCAGGTTCGACATCGCCGCGCTCGGCTGCGGTTTGGCGAAGTAGTAGCCCTGCGCCATGTCGCATCCGAGGGCTCGCAGCCGAGCGAGCTGCTCCTCGGTCTCGACGCCTTCGGCGATCGTCGTCAGCCCGAGCGCCTGACCTAGGCCGATCACGGCCTTGACGATCGCGTCGTCATCCGGATTGACCGGGAGACCCGACACGAACGACTTGTCGATCTTCACGAAGTCGACGGGGAAGCGGCGCAGGTACGTGAGTGACGAGTATCCGGTGCCGAAGTCGTCGACGCCGAGGTCGACGCCCAGGCTCTTGAGATCGGTGAGGCCGCGCAACGTCGATGAGGCGGAGTCCAACAGGATCGATTCCGTGAGCTCGAGCGTCAGGTGCTGCGCCGGGATGTCGCGCTCTCGCAACAGGCCGGCGATGGTCTCCGCCAGGGTCGGAAGGGCGAGCTGCCGGGCGGAGAGGTTCACGTGCACTTTGAACGGTGTCCCGTTGCCATGGTTGCGCCAGATCGAGGCCTGGTCGAGCGCCTTGCGGAGCACCACCTCGCCGAGCGGCACGATGAGCCCGGTGTCTTCTGCCGCGCCGACGAAGTCGGCCGGCATGAGCAGCCCCTGCTCCTCATCGTCGATCCGTACGAGCGCCTCGACACCGATGGTGGCGCCCGTGGTCATGTCGATCACCGGCTGGTATACAACGACGACGTTGTCGCCATCGAGTGCGCGTCGGATCGTGGTCTCGGTGCCGAGGCGCTCCATCGCCCGGGCACGGAGCGCGTCATCGAAGATCTCGTAGCGATCCTTGCCGCACTCCTTGGCTCGGTACATCGCCATGTCGGCTTCGCGCAGCAGCGGCTCCGGTTCGCGGTGCCGATCCGTCGCAAGCGCGATCCCGATGCTCACCTGCACGACCACGTCGGTTCCGCCGAGGCGCACCGGGGTCCTCATCGAACGACGGATCCGCTCCGCGACGGCCGACACGTCGTCGCGGCCGGCGAGGTTCTCCACCAGGATCACGAACTCGTCGCCACCGAGGCGCGCGACCGTGTCGGAGGGCCGCACGACGTCGATCAGTCGGCGTCCGATCTCTGCGAGCAGCTCGTCGCCTCGCGCGTGGCCGAGCGTGTCGTTGATCACCTTGAAGCGATCGACGTCGATGTACAGCACCCCGACCGAATCGATCGTGCGGTCGAGGCGGGCGAGTGCGTGCTCGAGCCGATCTTGGAGCAGCATCCGGTTCGGGAGACCGGTGAGGGGATCGTGCAGGGTCTGGTGCACGAGCCGTGCTTCGGCGACCTTGCGGCTCGTGATGTCCTCGGCCTGCACGATGCTGTGCGTGTGCCGCCCGATCGCGTCGTCGACCGTGGCGCCGGAGACGAGTGCCCACACCTCGCGCTCGTCGATGCCGATGAGGCGGCACTCGAGGCGAAACGCCTGCCGCCTGTCGCCGAGATGATCGAACGCATCGCGGAACTGCTCCACATCGTCGATGTGCACCAGATCGGAGACGCTCATGGCGAGGAGCTGTGGACCTTGAAAGCCCAGCATCTCGATGAGTGCCGGGTTCACTTCCATGAAATGGCCGTCGAGCTCGATCAGAGCCATGCCCGTCGGCGCCGAGTCAAAGGCGTTCTGGAACCGGGTCTTCGCCTCGAGCAGCGCCGCGGCCTGCTGCTTGCGTTGGGTGACGTCGGTGACCATCGCGAGGGAGCCGATGAGCTCGCCGCGGCCGTCGAAGATCTCGGTCGTCGCCATGATCGCCCAGAGACTCGTCCCGTCGCGTCGGCGCAACACGAAGTCGTGGCGACCGTCGATCGCGCTGCGGGCGTCGAGCTGGGAGTTCGCCGCCGCGATCCGCCGACCCTCGTCGTCCATGAACGCGCCGAGCGACGCGCCGATCATCTCGTCGGCCTCGCACCCGAGGATCTCGGCCATGCGCGGATTGACGAAGGTGGTCAGACCGTCGGTGTCGAATGCCCAGATTCCCTCCTGGGCGAGCTCCACGATCTGGCGGTAGCGCTCGGTGCTGTGCCGCAGCTCGGCCTCGGCGAGCTCACGTGTGACGACCTCGACGCTCAACGCCTCCGATGCGTCGCGGAGCGCGACCCGTTGGCGTTGACGTTCGATCGCGTACGTGGCGGACCGCTCGAGAACCTTGGCGTTGAGCTCGTTCTTCACGATGTAGTCCTGGACACCGAGCTGGATCGCGGCGGCGCCGAGCGAGTTGTGCATCAGGCCGGTGAGCACGACGATCGCCACGTCGGGTGCCGCGTCGCGTACCGCTCGAACCGTCGCGAGGCCGCGAGAGTCGGGGAGCGACAGGTCGAGCACCACGCAGTCGACCTCCGCGCGCGACAGATACTCGACGGCGAACGCGAGTCGCTCGACGCGCGTCACGCGGAAGCTGTCGGCCATCACCGGGTCGTCGAAGAGCTCCATCACGAGCTCGGCGTCGGCGGCGCTGTCCTCGACCACGAGCACGTGCCACGGCTCGCGGGCGCTGTCGGTGTGCGTGAGATCGATGACGTGCGACATGCCGCTCACGATCCCGCGTTCGACCTGAGATCGGCAGCGCAATCGTTGCGCAGACCTTCGAGTACCACGGGCGACTCCAGTCGGGCGAGCAACCAGTGCGCCACCAAAGGTCTGGAGCAACGCCCCCAGGAGATGCCATCTCGGCAGCTCCGGCACGGTGTGGGTGTCGTGATCCGTGTCGAACAGAACCGTACACCCGCGCGGCGCGCGCTATTACGGCCACGCTCCGCGAAAGTTGTGCAGTCCCGGCGAGACGTCGCGTGGTCTGTTCGCGACGTGGTCGAGTAGTCACACTGCACCCGTGCGCGTGCGCGTGTGTGCGACCGACGCCGCGTCTCAGTCGGCGGTGACGAGCTGCTTTGCGAATCGGGCGATGTGCTCGGCGACGAGACCGGGTTGGTCGAGCGGGAGCAACGTGTACGCGTCGTCGATCTGCTCGTAGCGCGCGTTCGGGATGATCTCGGCGAGCCGCCTGCCGTGGTCGGGCGGCATCACCTTGTCGTGTGCGGCCCACAGCACGAGCGCGGGTCGCTCGAAGCGAGCGAGCTCGTCGGCCGCGTCGATGAGCCCGTGGTAATCGCTCGTGCGCACGTACTTCGCGACGTCGCGGCGAACACCGCGGTTGTGGCGGATGCCCTCGAGCCAGCTCGCGATCACGGGCTTCGGGATCGGCCGTTTCGCCATCCATCCGAACGTCATCGGCATCCGGCGCATGAAGGGCACGCGCAGCGTCTGGGCCACGGGGAAGATCCCGCCCGGCATGCGTCCGGCGATGGTGGCGAAGCGCCCCGGGAGGCCCGGCGGGATGTTGTCGAACGCTTCCTGCGACATGAGCACGATCCCGGCGATGCGTTCCGGATGTCGCACCGCGGTGATCTGCGGGCCTCCCCAGTCGACGCTGACGAGCACCACGTCGGTGAGATCGAGCCGCTCGAGGAGCTCGGCGAGCAGCGCGGCGAGACCGTGCAGCGACTGGTCGGCGTCGGCGTGCATGGCGTGCCGATGTCCACCGAGTGGCAGGACGGGTACGACACAGCGAAATGTTGGGGCAAGCGGCGACACCACGCGCTGCCAGAGCGTCGCGTCCATCAGCAGGCCACCCACGAGCACCACGACGGCACCGTCGCCACCCGTGTCGTCGTACTCGATGATCCCGCTTGACAGCTCCACCGACGGCATTCGCTCGACCTCCGCGCTGACGACTAGAGCCATCACTCTAGAAGCACTAGAGCGATCGCTCAAGTCGCGCGCCACGGACAGTACGCTCGACCGCATGGCCACGACGACGAAGGATCGGTTGATCGAGGCGACCGCAGAGCTGTTCCGGCATCAGGGCTACTCGGCGACGGGCGTGAAGGAGATCGTCGACGCGGCCCGCGCGCCGTTCGGTTCGATGTACCACTTCTTCCCCGGCGGCAAGGAGGAGCTGGGCGCGGCCACGATCCGCTGGTCGGGTGCGATGTACGGCGAGCTGATCGAGATCTTCTATGCCGACACGAGCGACCCGGTCGCGGCCACCCGGCAGTTCTTCGAGGCGGCCGCCGACACGGTGCGCGACACCGACTACACCGACGCCTGCCCGATCGCCACGGTCGCGCTCGAGGTGGCAAGCACGAGCGACCCGCTGCGCCGGGCCACGGCTGACGTCTTCGAAAGCTGGTTGGTCCAGCTCGATGCCCACTTCGCGCGCAACGGCCTCACCAAGACCCAGGCCCGCAGCCTGTCGGTCTCGCTGTTCTGTCTGCTCGAGGGCGCGTTCTTGTTGGCGCGCGCCACGCGCGAGCACCGACACATCCGAGCTGCGGGGCGTACTGCTGCGGCCGCGGTGCGTGACGCTCTCGAGCACCGCGCGAGCACCGTTGCTCGCCGCCGATGAGTCGGAAGATCCGCAAGCGTCGTACTTCCGTCCTTGGGGGAGCGACGAATGGCGCGGCTGGTGGGGTCCGAATCCTCCCTACCACCACGCGGTGTTCGTGCTCGCCCACCATCCGCGCGATCTGATCGCGATGGAGGGTGGCACAACGTTCCACTTCGTGGTCGACGGCATCGATGCCGCGCTCGAGCAGGCGTTCGCGGCGGCGAACGCCACCGATGTCCGCCTCGGCGGCGGCGCATCGACCGTGCAGCAGTATCTCGCCGGCGGCCTCATCGACGAGCTGCACGCGGCCGTCGTTCCCGTGCTGCTCCGGCGTGGAGAACGACTGTTTCACAACCTCGATGGTGGACCTGAGGGATACGAGTGCGTCGACTTCGTCAGCTCGCCGTCGGCTGCGCACTTCCGGTTCGCTCGAACGACCGCGCGTGCGAACCCCAGGTAGTGCGGCGGAGCATCCCGACTACGGTGCAGAACTCGTGAACGCAGTTGCGCAAGACCCCTCGCAGAAGCGCGCCGGCGTTGCCGCGCGTGCCGTCGACGCGTCGAAGGTCTACGGGCAAGGCGACAACGAAGTGCGCGCGCTCGATCACATCAACGTGGAGTTCGCGCCCGCGCAGTACTCGGCGATCATGGGCCCGTCAGGTTCGGGCAAGAGCACGCTGCTCCAATGTCTTGCCGGGCTCGACCAGCTGACGTCGGGCCAGGTGTTCCTCGGCGATCTCGACATCACGAACCTGCACGAGAAGGCACTCACTCGTGTGCGGCGCGATCGGATCGGGTTCATCTTCCAGTCGTTCAACCTCATTCCCACGCTGACCGCGCTCGAGAACATCACGTTGCCCGAGAAGCTTGCGGGCAAGGATGCCGATCCGGCATGGCTCGATCAGGTGATCGAGATCGTCGGCTTGCGGTCGCGGTTGCGCCATCGACCTTCTGAGCTCTCCGGCGGCCAGCAGCAGCGTGTGGCCGTGGCGCGTGCGCTCGTGAGCCGGCCCGACATCATCTTCGCCGACGAACCCACCGGCAACGTCGACTCCAAGGCCGGCGCCGAGATCTTGGGCTTCATGCGCCAGGTCGTGCGCGAGTTCGGCCAGACCATCGTGATGGTCACCCACGATCCGATCGCCGCGAGCTACGCCGATCGTGTTGTGTTCCTGGCCGACGGCTCGATCGACGACGAGCTCGTCGGCCCGACCACGGAATCGGTGCTCGATCACATGCGCCGCCTCGAGGTCTAGCGCCGTGTGGAGAGTTGCGCTGAAGGGCATCGCAGCCAAGAAGCTGCGTGTGCTGCTCACGTCGGTCTCGGTAGTGCTCGGCGTCGCGTTCATCACCGGCACGCTCGTGCTCTCCGACACGATCACGCGCACCTTCGACACCCTCGTCGTGAACGTGAACGGCGGACTCTCGGCGCAGATCCGTGGCAAGTCGGCGTTCAACGACTCGCAGGGCAACGCCCAGCGCAACCGCATTGACGCGAGCCTCCTCGACGCGGTGCGCCGCGTGCCCGGCGTGCACGATGCCGACGTGAGCGTGGCCGGACTCGGCGTGATCGTCGACAAGACGGGCAAGGGCCTCAATGCCGGTCAGGGGCCGCCGCCGCTGGCGTTCGCGTGGAGCAACAACACCGCGCTCAACCCGATGCGCCTCGTGAGCGGAACACCGCCGCAGCAGCCGAACGACATCGTGATCGACAAGCGCTCGGCCGATCGCGCGCACTTCGTCGTGGGCGACCAGGTCCGGGTCGTGATCATCGCCACCAAGGGCGTGAGCGCCGTGTACCACCTTGCCGGCATCGGCAAGTTCGGATCGGCCGACAGCCCGGCCGGTGCGTCGCTCGTGTTCTTCACGACAGCCACCGCGGAACGGCTGCTCGCCCAGCCGGGCAAGGTCGACGCAATCCAGGTACAAGCCGACGCGGGCGTGTCGCAGAACACCCTCGTCAGTCGGCTGAAGACCGTGGTGCGGGGCCAGCCCGGGGTCGAGGTCGTCGGCGGCGCCGCCGTGGTGCAGGAAGGTCAGGACAACTTCCAGCGCGCGTTCGGGTTCTTCAAGACGTTCCTGCTCGTGTTCGCGTTCATCGCGCTCTTCGTCGGCACATTCGTGATCTACAACACGTTCTCGATCACCGTCGCGCAGCGCACGCGTGAATACGCCCTGCTGCGTGCCATCGGCGCGTCGCGCCGCCAAGTGACCACGAGCGTGTTCGCGGAGGCACTCGTCACCGGCGTCGTTGCCTCCCTCGTCGGCCTCGGTGCCGGCTTGTTGCTGGCCTCGGGCCTGAAGGCGCTCCTCGCCGCGCTCGGCATCGACATCCCAGCGGGATCCACCGTGGTCACCTCGGGCACCGTCACCGTGGCGTTGTCGGTCGGCATCATCGTGACGCTGATGGCCTCACTGTTCCCGGCGCTGAAGGCGTCGCGGGTACGGCCGATCGCGGCGATGCGCGAGGTCGCGATCGAAGACGACCGCCCGAGCCTCCGGCGCACGATTGCCGGCGTGATCGTCACCGCGCTCGGCCTGGCCAGCTTGCTCAACGGACTGTTCGGAGGCGGCGGCAACGCGCTGGCGAACGTCGCGATCGGTGCGGTGATCATCTTCATCGGCGTCGCGATCCTCGGGCCGCTCGTGGCGCGGCCCGCCGCGCGCCTGATCGGCGCGCCGCTCCCGTCGCTGCGCGGCGTTGCCGGCCGCCTCGCCCGCGACAACGCCATGCGCAATCCGAAGCGCACGGCGTCCACCGCGTCGGCGCTCATGATCGGCGTCGGGCTCGTGGCGTTCGTGACGATCTTCGCCGCCTCGGCGCAAGCCTCGATCGATCATGTGATCGACTCCGAGATGAAGGCCGACTACATCGTGAGCACGTCGTCGCAGTTCAGCACGCTGCCGCCGGCCGTCGAGACCGACCTCCGCAAGGTTCCCGGCGTAGAACTCGTGTCGGGTGTGCGCTTCGGCTCGATGAAGTTCGCGGGATCGGTCAAACAGATCGAGGCGTTCGACCCTACCAACATCGACCAGCTCTTCGACATCTCCGTGAGCAAGGGCCGACTCGCCGACCTCGGCCTCGACGGTCTCGGCGTGTACAAGACCACGGCTTCCGACCACGGCTGGGTCATCGGATCACGGGTGCCCGTGCAGTACGCCAAGACGGGCGTGAAGACGTTGACAGTGCGCGCCATCTACACGCAACAAGCGTTGGCCGGACCGTACGTGATCTCGCTCGCGAACTACGAGCAGAACTTCACCGAGCAGTCCGACGCGGTCGTCATCGTCAAGGCGGCGCCCGGCGCGGCGGCTTCGGTGCGTCCGGGCATCAACGCCGTGCTGAAGCGCTATCCGAACGGCAAGCTGCAGGACCGGGCCGAGTACAAGGCTGCGCAAGCGAAGCAGGTCCAGCAGCTCCTGAACCTCATCTACGCGATGCTGATGATGGCGGTGTTCATCGCGCTCTTCGGCATCGCGAACACGCTGGCGCTGTCGATCTTCGAGCGGACACGTGAGATCGGCTTGCTGCGCGCCGTGGGTGGCAGCAAGGCACAGGTGCGCTCCGTGGTGCGCTGGGAGTCGGTGATCATCGCCCTGTTCGGCACGTTGTTGGGGTTGCTCATCGGCGTGTTCTTCGGCTGGGTGTTGGTGCGTGCCCTCTCCGATCAGGGCATCGACCGGTTCAGTCTGCCGCCGGGCCAGCTCGTGGTGCTCGTGGTGCTCGGCGCATTCGTCGGCACGCTCGCCGCATGGCTCCCCGCGCGACGGGCGGCCCGCATCGACATCCTTCAGGCGATCACGACCAACTAGCGCTCGTCGGATCCAGGCCCGGTCGTGTGGGCCACGTCCACGGCCCGGACCGCGAGCTGTGTCGCGCTGATCGAGGCCCTGTCCGAGGGCCGATGCTCGAGGTCGTCGCGCAAGGAGCGCGCCGCGGCGCGGACCGCGTCGTGTTGCAGGTGGTCGGTTGGCGACGCGTAGCGGAAGCGCCACCGCCGAGCCCGCAGCGCGATGCCCTGCTTGTCGGCGTCATCGAGCTCGACGCCGGCCGCGGCGAACACGCGACAGTCGTAGGTGCGACACGTGCGGGGACGGTGGTCGTAGATCGAGCACGCGTCGTCGATCAGCATCGGGCAATGCCCGCGCTCGTCGTAACCCATCAGTACGTGGCCCGCAGGAAGTCCGGGAGCGGGGAACAGCACGGCGCGCGGGATGTGCGCCAGCGTGTCGATCTCGTCGGGACCCACGTGCACGAACTGTGACGACGTGCAACAGGCCGTGCACGTTCCGCACGGCACGTCGGAGGCGGCGTCGCCGCGAATCGCCGCCCGCATGCCCGTGAGCCATGCCGAGAAGTCGCCGGCGGGCAGGTCGGGTGCGTCGGTGGGATCGTCAGGCATCGTGCTCCCGGTCGACGAGCACGATATCGGGCGGTGCCGTGAGGGCATTGAGACGCGCGGCGCGCAGCGTGAGATGGTTGCGCTCGGCGACGCTCGCCGTTCGGCGTGCCGCCGCGGAGTAGTGCGCGATCGCGGCCTCGTGGTCGCCGGCCATCTCCTGGAGGTGGCCGCGAACCGCGTCGAGCCGGTAGCTGCCGCCGAGCGCCTCGTCGAGGTCGGCCAGCTCATCGAGCCCGGCGAGCGGACCGTGGACCATCGCCACGGCGATCGCGCGGTTCAGCGTGACGACCGGGCTCGGAGCGATCCGATCGAGAATGGTGTAGAGCCCGAGGATCTGGACCCAGTCGGTGGCGCGCGTGCTCGGCGCCCCGTCGTGCAGCACCGCGATCGCGGCTTGCAGCTGGTACGTGCCCGCGCGGCCGCTCTCGAAGGATCGATCGAGGATGTCGGTTCCCTCGTCGATCTGGTGTCGATCCCAACGCGCACGGTCTTGCTCATCGAGCGGGATCAGGGCGCCGTCGGTGCCGAAGCGTGCCGGCCGGCGCGCGTCGGTGAGCAGCATGAGTGCGAGCAGGCCCGCGGCGTCGGGATCGGCGGGGAGCTGCTCGTGCACGATCCGCGTGAGGCGGATTGCTTCGTTGCTGAGCTCGGCCCGAACGTGATCTTTGCTCGTGCTGCTCGCGTAGCCCTCGTTGAAGAGCAGGTACAGCACGTGCAGCACCCAACGCAGCGCGGTCGCGAGCTCCGGCCCCTCCGGCATCTGGAAGTGGCCGCCGGCGTCGGCGATGCGCTGCTTCGCTCGCGTGATCCGCTTCGTCATGGTCGCTTCGGGCACGAGGAACGCCGCCGCGATCTCGGCCGTCGACAATCCGGCGACCGCGCGCAGCGTCAACGGAATCGCCGCACCCGGTGTGAGCGCAGGGTGGCAGCACAGGAACATCAGCTCGAGCACGTCGTCGTTCGCCGACGCCGTGATCGGCCCCCGACCGGGTTCGCCGGCCAAGCGCACTTCGCGCTCGCGCCGCGCCGCGTCGCTGCGCAGCTGGTCGGTGAGCCGTCGGCCGGCGACGCGCACGAGCCACCCGGTGGGGTTGTCCGGCTCACCGTCTCGGGGCCATCGGTGGGCTGCAGCAACCAGCGCCTCTTGCACCGCGTCTTCGGCGTCGGCGAGCAGCGCACCTCGCCGCAGGAGCGCGACGAGGGCCTGCGGGGCGGCTTCGCGTAGCAGGCCCTCGACACGCCGTTGCGTGCTCACATCTCCGAGCTCGGAGCGTCCATCACCGGACGCACCTCGATCGGCTGCTGGATCGGCACACCGCCAACACCCGGAGCGGCAGAGATCTCCGCTGCGATCTCGATCGCCCGTTCGAGGCTCTCCACGTCCACGATGCGCCAGCCGGCCAGGAACTCCTTCGACTCCGCGAACGGCCCGTCGGTGATCACGGGCGCGCCCGTGCCGTCGGACGTCACGATGATGGCCGTCTCGGGACCGGCCAGACCTTGGGCATCCACGAGCTCGCCCCGTTGGGCCAGCTCGTTCGCGGTGCGCATCTGGTACTCGATGTGCGCCGTGATGTCTTCCGGCGGCCACTCCGTCATCGGCACGTTGCAGCCTTCGCCGCCTTCGTACTTTGCCAACACGATGTACTTCATGTCCGTTTCCTCTCGGTGTGCTCTCGGACGCTGCTGTCATCGAGATGTCGGAGCCGACGACCCCGAACGGACATCCGCGCGCACAATTCCTCCGGGCATTCTCGCCGCGCTGAGCGGTCACCCTCCGCTCGGACTCCGCCGCCTCGCTCGGTCCGGTGCCTCAGTCGGGTTTGCACGTGAAGCCGTCTTCGCATTCCAGTGCGTGTTACATCATCCCGAGCCGGATCGTCAGTGCTATGACGAACGGCGGCAGGAGCAAGTCTCAGTGGACGATCACGACTGGCTGGCGGAGCGATTCGAGGAGCACCGCGCGCGCCTGCGCGCGGTGGCGTTGCGCATGCTCGGGTCATCGACCGAAGCCGACGACGCGGTGCAAGAGGCGTGGCTGCGCTTGAGCCGCTCGGACCCGAGCGGCATCGCGAACCTCGGTGGCTGGCTCACCACCGTTGTCTCGCGCGTGTCGCTCGACATGCTGCGCTCGCGCTCGTCGCGCCGCGAAGAGCCGCACGACGCGTTCCCCGTCGAGACGGTCGCCGGCTCGAGCACCGGTGGCGACCCCGAGTACGAAGCACTCCTCGCCGATTCGCTCGGTCCGGCGCTGCTCGTGGTGCTCGAGACGCTCGCTCCCGCTGAACGGCTCGCGTTCGTGCTGCACGACATGTTCGCGGTGCCTTTCGACGAGATCGGAGCGATCCTGGCGCGTTCGCCGAACGCGGCGAAGCAGCTGGCCAGCAGGGCGCGGGGCCGGCTCCAGGGTTCGGCGGCTGCGCCGGAGACCGATGTGGCGCGCCAGCGCGAGGTGGTCGATGCGTTCCTCGCTGCATCCCGCAGCGGGAGCTTCGACGCGCTCGTCGCCGTGCTCCACCCCGAGATCGTGCTCCGCTCCGACAGCACGGCAGTCGAGATGGGTTCCGCGGCGGAGGTACACGGTGCGGAGGCGGTTGCCGGAGTGTTCTGCGGACGCGCGCTCGGCGCACAGCCGGCGATGGTCGACGGAGCGGTCGGCGTCGTGTGGGCGCCGGGCGGTACGCCGAAGGTCGTGTGGGACGTCACGATCGAGCACGGCAAGATCGTCGCAATCGAGATGCTCGCCGCCTCCGCGACGATCGAGGCGCTCGACCTGGTCGTGCTCGAGGCCTGAGCGCTCTTACTCGGTTCGCTGCCGCCGCAATCGCCTCAGGATGTGGTCGCGACTCGGCTCCGTGTGCGCGCCGCGCGGGTGTTCGTGGGTTCGTACGTGGGCTTGCACGAGCTCGACGAGCTCGTCCTCGTCGGCTCCGTGGATCTCCACGCCACAGCGCCTGCAGGTCATCATCATGCCATCGTGTTTATCAATACATAGTGTCTCTGTCAAGACAAGCTGTCGTAGATGCGCCGTACCGTATGCTTGTTGGGTGCCGCGGCTCTGGACCGACACGATCGAGACGCATCGACGCGACGTGCGCGAGGCCGTCATCGCAACGACCGCGACCCTGATCTGCGAACACGGTCTGCTGTCGGTGACGATGTCGCGCATCGCCGAAGACGCCGGCATCGGCCGGGCCACCCTTTACAAGTACTTCCCCGATGTCGAAGCAATCCTGCTCGCTTGGCATGAACGGCAGGTCGACGCGCATCTCGACCACCTCGTTGCCGCGAGCCGGCAGGGCGGCAGTCCGCTCGAGCGACTCCGGACGGTGCTCGACGCCTATGCCGTGATGACGAACGAGTCGGCGAAGCACCACGACACCGATGTCGCCGCCCTGATCCATCGCCACGACCAGGTGGGCACGGCCGAGCAACGGTTGCACGACCTGGTGCAAGGGCTCGTTGCCGACGCGGCCGCGAACGGTGCGATCCGCACCGATGTCAAGCCCGACGAGCTGACCGCGTATTGCCTCAGCGCGCTCGGTGCCGCCGCCGCGCTGCCGTCGAAGGCGGCAATTCGGCGCCTCGTCTCGGTGACGCTGGGCGGTCTGCGCGACCAAGACGGCTCGTGACGATCACGTTGCGCGACGCGCGGATCCTTGTGACCGGCGCGGCCGGGCGAGTGGGCTTCCCGATCGCGCGCGACCTCGCTGTTCCCGAGCTTGGCAACGTCGTCTACGGCGCAGCTCGTCTGTCGACGCCCGGCGACGCCGACCGGCTGCGCGCGGCCGGCGTGCAGGCGATCCGGCGCGACTTCGCCGGCGGTGGCGACTTCGCCGATCTGCCCGATGTCGATTACGTGTTCCATGCCGCGGCCGCGCTCGGTGTCGCCGCATCTCGAGATTGGCAGTACGCCTTCGAGGTCAACGCACAGTCGGCGGGCCGCCTCGTCGAGCGGTACGCGCGATGTCGTGGCTTCGTCTACTGCTCCACCGGATCTGCGTACGCCTATCAGGGGCCGCGACCGCTGCGGGAAGACGATCCGCCCGGCGCGCACATCGGCAGCTACAGCCTCTCGAAGATCGCGGGTGAGGCCGTCGTCACGTTCGCGTCGCGTCGATTCGGCACGCCCGTCACGATCATCCGAATCTTCTCCACGTACGGGCCGACGGGCGGTGCGCCGGCCGATCGGTTGGAGCTGATCGTGCGCGGGGCGCCGGTGCCGCTCCATCCCGACACGCCGAATCGCTACAACCCGATCTACGAAGACGATTACGTACGCCTCGGTGTACGCGCTCTCGAGGTCGCGGCGTGCCCGCCCGTCGTCGTCAACTGGAGCGGTTCCGAGACGGTGAGCCTCGAGGAGTACTGCACCTACCTCGGCGAGCTCGTCGGGCACCCGGCGCGGTTCGTGATCGACGCGTCGGCGTACTGGCCGCTGTGGCCCGACACCACGAAGATGCACGAGATCCTCGGCCGCACGCGCGTGCCGTGGCGCGAGGGATTTCGGCGCATGGTGGCCGCGCGCCACCCCGACCTGCTCGGCTCATGACCCGTTGAGAGCACCCGCAGGGCGGCCTGGTTCCATCGTCGTACTTCCTCTGGTCTGGTTGGCTCGACTGACCAACACGAGCCCATCTGCAATGTGCAGGCGCGCCAAGAAGTCTCCGACGACCGGCCAGCGATTCGGTCCCTGGGGCCGCGACGGGACCCGGTCGATGCACGTTGTGACCTAGGTCCCTGGTCGGACACGATCGGCTGTGGTCAGGTTGCCACCTACAGTGATCCGGCAGAACGACAGGTAGGGGAGTCGATCATGCGCCCGTTCGATCACTCGACAGTGATCTCGGCCGACCGGCACGCGGCGGCAACCAACGCCCGCGCGTTGCTCGACACCGCCCGCATCGGTGAGCTCGACGCATCGCGATCTCGCTCGCGCACGGTGGGCGATCGTGACGAGATCGCCGACGCCTGTGTGCTGCCGTGCGGTTCGATGCTCGTGCGCACCCTCGTGGAGCTGGCCGACACGCTCGTCGACGGGTTCGACGTGGTCGAGCTGCTCACGATGCTGGCCGATCGATGTGTGGAGCTGCTCGACATCGCCGCGGCCGGGGTCGTGCTCGTCGCCGAGGAGCAGGGCCTGCGCGTGATGGCGTCGGACGCGGCCGTCCAGGTCGTCGGGCTCTTCGAGCTGCAATCCGATGAAGGACCGTCGGTCGAGTGCTACCGCAGCGGCACACCGGTCGTGAACCAGGATCTCGCCGCGGCCGCGGTGCGATGGCCACGACTTGCGACGTTGGCGCTCGGGTCCGGATATCGATCTGTGCACGCCGTTCCGCTGTGCGTGCGCGGAACGGTGATCGGCGCGCTCACGCTGTTCCGAGACGACCTCGGCACCCTCGACGGGTCGGATGTCGTCGCCGCGCAGGCTTTGGCTGATGTCGCCGCGATCGCGATCCTCCAACACCACGCCGGGCTTGAATCGGCCGTGCTCATCACGCAGCTGAACGGAGCGCTCGCGAGCCGCATCGTGATCGAGCAGGCCAAAGGCGTCATCTCCGAGCACGCCGTGCTCGACATGGACGACGCCTATGCAGTCCTGCGCACGTACGCCCGCAACAACAACGCGAAGCTGGCCGATGTTGCGCAGCGCATCGCCCATCGCACCATGACGGTCGAGGCGTTGACAGTCACGAGCCGGGCGAATGGTGTGAACCCCGCCCGCTAGCAAGCCTGGCCCCGTCCGGCGCCGTCGTAGCCCGCGCTCACGCCTCCAATCGCCGCTCCCCATTGCCGCGCCGGACCGCCCGCGGTACGTTCGCCCGTGCGGCGGCGCTCAGCAACGCGTCGGATCGCACGTGACGGGGGAGCAACGAGTGACTACACGAACGAATCGTTCAGTTCGCCGCGGGGCCGTTCTCGGCGTGATCGCCGTCTTGATCGGCGGCGCGCTCGTGGCGAACCCGTCGGGCGCGACGCGTGCCGTGGGCTCGGTGCATCACGGCGACCGCGCGTACTACGTGTTGCCGCCCGGCAACTACGGCGGTCTCCCGACCACGGAGCAATCGCTCGATCAGCTGCCGCTCTACGACGCGCTCACGCCGCTGCGCGGGCACGTCACCGACGCCGACATCGCCAAGGACTACCTCCCGGACAACTTCGCGCCGGTCGGGGCCACCCACGTGGAACAGACGGGGCGCACAGGAACGACGATCGTGTACGACGCCTACGGCATCCCGCACATCACCGGCAAGACGCGCGCCGACCTTGCGTTCGGCACCGGTTGGGTCACGGCCCGTGATCGCGGTCTGTTGTTGCAGCTCGGACGAGGTCCGGCGCGCGCGGCCGTCGCCGACGTCCCGGGCATCAACGCGTTCGGTCTCGTGACCAGCGCGCAGTCGTTCGTGCCCAGCGCGCAGACCGAACAGCTGCTCGACGATCAGGTGCACCGCATCATCGCCACCTACGGCGACAAGGGTCGTCAGATCATCGCCGACGCGCAGGCCGAAGCCGACGGCGTGAACGCGTACTACGCCGCGAACAACATCAATCAACCGCCGATGACCGTGCACGACGTGATCGCGGTCGCCGCGTTCATCGGGTCGATCTTTGGTTCCGGCGGCGGCGCCGAAGCCTCGAACGCGGAGTTCCTCTCCGAGCTGCAGAACCACATGGGCGCCGACGCGGGCCGCAAGGCCTGGGAAGACGTGATGCTCCTCGACGACGCGGAGGCGCCCACCACCATCACTCGCCGCTTCGACTACGGGTGGCGCACCGGTGGTCCGGTCACGGGATCGGCGGCCATCGACGAAGGTTCCGTGGTGTCGCTCGACCCGACCCAGCCGTTGCCATTCGCAGGTGCGGCGGCGAAGGTCGCGGGCGCGGCGCGGCTCGTCGCCGCGCAAGCGCCCACCGAACCGTGGACGTATCCCGCCGCGGGTCCGGTGCCGTCGAAGCAGGCATCGAACTTCCTCATCGTGAACCCAGCCCGCTCGGCAACGGGCAACACGCTCGCCGTCATGGGCCCGCAGCTCGGTTACTACTACCCGGAGATCGTCGAACAGGAGCAGCTGACCGGCCCTGGCATCGAAGCGCAGGGCGTCGCCGTTCCCGGCATGTCGATGTACCTGCTCATCGGCCGCACACCCGACTACGCGTGGAGCCTCACGTCGGCCGACCACGACGTGCGCGACGTGTTCGCCGAGGAGCTCTGCAACCCCGACGGCAGCCCCGCCACGCAACACTCCGATCACTACATGTTCCGGGGCGTGTGCCGTCCGTTCACGATGTTCGATGCCGGCCTGCTCAACGGCACGCCGGTGCGGTATCCGATGTCGGTGCACGGGCCGGTGATCGGTTGGGCAACGTCGCACGGTCGCGCCATCGCGCTCACACGGCAACGCTCCACGTTCGGGCTTGACGGTCTCAACCTCGCTGCGCTCAAGGACATGACCGAGAACAAGGCGACCACGCCCGACAAGTTCTTCACCGCGGCGAACGAGTTCGGCTTCACGTTCAACTGGGGGTACGCATCGCGGCACGCCACGGCATACTTCTCCTCGGGCCTCCTGCCGCGCCGGGCCCCGGGTCTCGATCGCCGTCTCCCGACACTGGGCACCGGTGCGTACGAGTGGCGCGGTTTCCTCTCCCGCGACGAGCACCCGCACGACATCACCGGACCAGGTGGCATCCTCCTCAACTGGAACAACCGATCCGCGCCGGGCTTCATGCACGGCGACGACACCCCGTTCGGCTCCGTCCATCGCGTCGAGATGTTCGATCAGTTCGCTTCGAAGGTCACGCTCGCCGGTGACGTGAGCGTGATGAACCGTGCGGCTACCGAAGACACGCGGTCGATCGTGTGGCCGGTGGTGAGCGAGGTGCTGCACGGCAGTGCCGCGCCGGATTCCCTCGACGCGAAGGTCGTGAGCTTGCTCGATCGGTGGGTGCACGACGATGCACCTCGACTCGATGCCGACAACAACGGTCTCTATGACAGCGCCGGGCCGACGATCATGGACGCGCTGTGGCCGGCTGTGGCGAACGCCGTGATGAGCCCCGTGTTCGGCGCGCTCACCACGGATCTCAACGCGATCCGTGGTCTGAACGGGCTGTCGGGCGAGTCGTATGTGGACAAGGATCTGCGCACGCTGCTCGGCCAGGCCGTGAAGAGCCCATTCCACCTGCGCTACTGCGGCGACGGCTCGCTCGCGGCGTGCCGCGCGTCGCTGTGGGCCGTGGTCGACCAGGTCGCTGCGAGCCTCGCGGCGACGAACGGCGCGGATCCGGCCACGTGGTTGAGTGCGGCGTCGCGCACCGGCTTCGTGCCCGGGCTGATCCCCGACACGATGCGCACCACCAACCGCTCTACGTTCCAGCAGGTGCTGGAGCTCGACGGTCTCGAACCGGAGCCGCGCTAGCGGCAGGCATGCGGTGGCTCACGCCACGTCAATCGCTTCGAAGACTGTCTCGTCGGGCGCGGCGCCGCTCGCCACGCTGACGCGCGGGATGAGGAGCGAGAGCAGCGCGCCGAACGCGACGATGCCCGCGGCGAAGAACATCGCCGGCCGCGCGCCGTGAGCCACCGTGGCGGCCGATCCTGTGCTGCCCGACGCGTCGATGAACGACGCGAACGTCGCGATGCCGAGCGCGAGGCCGACCTGGCGGACGGTGGTGTTGGCGCCGCTCGCGACTCCCGTCCTGGCCGGATCGATGTCGGAGAGGATCACGTTCGTGAGCTGCGAGCTGGCCAAGCCCACGCCGAGCCCGAACACCGTCATGCCCGGCAGCAGATCGAAGAACGAGACGTGGGCGGAGATGGCCACCGCCACCAGCAACAGCCCGATCGATTCGAACACGAGACCGCTGCGCACGATGCTCGTGGTGCTCACGTGCTGCGTGAGGCGGCCGGCGACCGGCGCGGCGAACGCGATCAGGATCCCCTGCGGCAACAGCCATTCGCCGGCGTGCAGGGCCGAGAGATGCTCTCCGTTCTGCAAGAGCACGGGCAGGATGAACAAGAGCCCGAACTGGCCCATCGCGAGCACCATCGTCGTCAGGAGGCCGTAGCGGAAGCCGAGGTGGTGCAGCTGGCCGAACTCGAACAAGGGCTGGCGGTCGTTGCGCTCCATCGAGCGTTCGATGAGCACGAACACCGTGAACACGACGATGGCCACCACGAACGCGAACGGGATGATCGACACGGCTCGCGTGGCCGGCCAGGCCGTTGCGCTCCCAAGTGCAACGTCCTTGATCGGCCGCCACCAGCCGTAGGTCGTGCCCTCGCTCAACCCGAAGATCAAGCTGAACGAGCCGATGGCGATGAGCGCGGCACCCCGCGCGTCGAGGCGCGGACGGCGACCGCTGCGCTCGTCGCGGTGCATGAACGCGAACGCGCCCGCCACCAGTACCGGGGCAAGGATCACGTTGATCCGAAAGCCCCACCGCCACGAGTAGTCGCTCGTGAGCCAACCGCCGAGCACCGGGCCGAACGCAACCGACGCGCCGGCGACTGCACCCCATGCGGCAAACGCCTTCGGCCGCTCGGCGCCAGTGAACGTGGTTGACAGGATCGACAGCGTTGCCGGGATCATCATCGACGCGCCGATGCCTTCGATCAACGCCTCACCGACGAAGAGCGACGGCACCGAGGTGGAGATCGACGCGAGCAGCGATCCCACTCCGAAGATGCCGGCGCCGAACACGAACATGTGGCGGTGCCCGAACATGTCGCCGAGGCGACCGCCGATGATGAGCAGCGTCGCGAACGTGAGCGAGTATCCGGTGATCACCCACTGCAGGCTCGCGAGCTGCGTGTGGAACTCCCGCAGGATCGTCGGTACCGCCAGGTTGAGGATCGAGTTGTCGAGCACGGGGATCGCGACCGACACGATCGCCACCGATGCCGCGAACCAGCGCCTCGGATCGAGCGATTCGTCGACTGAGTCCGAGGCCGAGATCAGGATCACCACCTGTGAGGAGGGCGATCAGGGCGGGCCGCCTGACGCTGTCATCCTCGTCGTTCGCGGTTCTATCAAACCTCCCGGTCGCTGAGCTCGAATGCGTAGCCTTGGCCGCGATGGGGAGCGCCGCTTCGATGGTGCCGTCGGGCACGGTGACGTTCTTGTTCTCCGACGTCGTGGGCTCGACGCGACTCTGGGCAAAGCAACCCGCGGCGATGTCGGTGGCGCTTCGCGTGCACGATCAAGTGATTCGAGAGGCCGTTGCCGCCCACGACGGCTACGTGTTCGCCACAGCCGGTGATGGGTACTCGGTCGCGTTCGATCGCGCGACCTCCGCGATCGATTGCGCGACCGCGATCCAAGCCGTCCTTGCCACGCACGAATGGGGAAGCGGTCCGGCGCTCACCGTGCGCATCGGGCTGCATCTCGGTCAGGCCGAGGAACGCGAAGGAAACTTCTTCGGCCCGACGGTCAACCTGACCGCTCGTGTCGCGGCGGCCGCCCACGGCTGCCAGTGCGTGATGACCGAAGCGGTCCGCGACGCGGCCGCCGTTGTCGCGAGCGATCTCGGTATGCATTTCCTGCGCGATATCGACGCCCCGGTGCACCTGTACCAGATTGGCGATGACACATTCCCGCCGCTGTGGAGTCTCGGGAACGGAATCGTCTCGTTGCCGGCGCAGCGCACGCCGTTGATCGGCCGCGCGGATGATGTTATCGCCGTGCGCCGGTTGCTCGCCGACGCGCGGCTGGTGACCCTCACCGGTGTCGGTGGATGCGGCAAGACCCGGCTCGCCGTCGAAGTTGCCCATGACGAGGTGTCTGCGAACCCGGGGGGTGTGTGGTTCGTGGATCTTGCCGCGATCGCCGACGATGCGGCCGTCGGCGGTGCCTTTGCCACGGCGCTCGACCTGGCCGTTGACCGTTCCGTCGATGTCGCCCGGCAGATCGCCGCGTATCTCGCGCCGCGCAAGGCCGTGCTCGTGGTCGACAACTGCGAGCACGTGATCGACTGCGTTGCCCAGCTGCTCGACGAGCTGCTCGAAGGCTGCCCTCGGCTGCAGGTGCTGGCGACGAGTCGCGAATCGCTCGAGATCGCCGGCGAGCACACATGGAAGGTTCCTTCGCTCGCGACCGGCGCAGGTTCGGCCGCGGTCGAACTGTTCATGAGCCGCGCTACGGCCGCGGGAGCGAACCTCGTGCGTGACGAGGAGAGCATGGCGATCGTCGGCGACATCGTCGAGCAACTCGACGGGATACCTCTTGCCATCGAGCTTGCTGCGGCGCGGGCGCGCAGCGTCGATCTCGAGGAGCTCCGCGATCGACTCGACGATCGGTTCCGGTTCCTTTCTGGTGGGAAACGCCGATCGCGCCAGCGCCAAGCGACGCTCGAAGCCGCGATGCAGTGGTCGTACGACCTGTTGGACGATGGCGAGACATCGATGCTGCGTTGCCTGTCGGTGTTCCAAGGTGGCTTCGCTCTCGCCGACGTGGCCGCAGTCGCGGGTGTCGATGAGAACGTTGCCATCGACCTCGTTGACGCATTGGCCGCGAAGTCGCTGATCGACGTATTGCGCGACAGCCGGGGGCAGCTGCGTTACCAGCTGCTTGAGACGATCCGCCTGTTCGCCCTCTCCCGCCTCATCGAAACCGACGAGATCGCAGAAGTGCGCGACCGTCATCTCGATCACTTCGTGAACGATTCGATCGGAGCGTCGTGGAACGACCGGCTGGACATCCGTTCGATGCTCCGCATAGATCGAGAGTTCGACAATCTCCGTTCCGCTGCTACGTGGGCGCTCGAACGTGGCCGGCCCGACGCGACGGTGAGGCTCGCAGCCGCAGCTGCCGACGCGTTCGTCTCTCGCGGCGAGAGGCAGCTCGCGCTCGAGTGGCTTCAGCTACCAGCCGACCTGCATGGCCGCCAGCTCGTGTTCGCGCGTGCGGTGCTCGCCTACTTCCTACAATCGAACGGCGATATCGAGAGCGCGTGCCGCGCGGCGCGCGAAGCCATCGCCGAAGGCGAACGGTCTTCGTGCGATGACGTCGTGGCCGCGATGCTTGTGCTCAATTCCTCCGAGAGTGTTCGCGGCAACCACGATCTCGCGCAGGAGCTTCTGAGCGCGGCACGCATTGCGGCGCGATCATTCGGGGCCAACGCGCGCGCCATGACCGAGCTTGCGTGGCTCGAGTCATGCATCGAGCGCGGAACAACCGAAGAAGCGCTCGCCGTCGCGATCGACATTTGCGACCATGCGCCGACGCTGGGCTGGCGCTACTGGGTCGAGGCAACGCGGGCGTCATTGCTGCTGATGCTCGACCGCATCGCCGAGGCCGCCGAAGTCGTCGGGTCCTTCAGTGAAGTGCCGCCGACGTCGCAGTGGGGGCACATGATGGACGTGACGAGACACGCGGTGATGGTCCACACCGACGGACCCGACGTCGCGGCGCGATCGCTGGCGGCCGTGGCCCGGGAGTCGGTCGCGCGCCGACCGGAGCTGTGCGTCGACTTTCTTCAGTGCTTTGCGTACGCCGCGTACTTCGGCGGCGACCACGAGCGTGCGCGCGAGATGTCGTTCAACACGTTGCCGGTCGGCGCGGGTTGGATACAGGCATGGCTCGTCGGTCAGCTCTACGGCACCACGAGCGACGACAGCGTGCAGATCCGCCGGGAGTTCGACGCCGAACACCCCTGGAACGAGCTCCGGGCATTCACCGAAGAACACGGCGCTCGCCTCTTCGTCGAGGAGCTCGCCCGCTGGTCATGACACACCAGAAGCGGCGTCAGGCCGTCAGATGATCTTGATCCTGTCGAGAACGCGTCCCGCGTAGTCGGTGTCGCCGGTGATGGTCGTGAGTAGCGCCCAGGGCCGGCGTTGCGTTCCCCAGATCACGAAGTCGTGCGATTCCGACGTGATCGCCGCGACGGCCTGCGGCGCCGTGCCAGCGCTCACGAGCACGCGACCGCCTTCACCGCCCGGTCCGATCGACCATGTTCCGCCGCCGACCCCCGTGAGCACGAGGGTCATCGGCCTGTCGACGAACTCCAACTGCTCGGCGCACATCCACGGCAGCCCCGCGAGCATCCATTCGATCGTCGGCTGGAGCCGCATTTCGTCACGCGGCGGCTCTGGCCTCGCGATTGGTCCGTTGGGCTCGAGGATGTCGTTGCGAAGGTGGCAGTACGTGTCGAACAGGAACGTACTCGGCATGATCGACATTGGATGTGTGCCGAGGTCACCCATGGGCAGGGGCGTCTCCGACATCGGCGGATCCTGCAGCGTCGCGCCGAGGTCGGCCACCTGCGCGCTGTACGTCGCGAACTCCGCGAGCACTTGCTCGGTGGTCCAGGAACGGCGAGCGGCAACCGGCGCCTCCATTGCGTCCTCCGTGCCACCGCTCAGGTCGGGCATCATTGCCGGGTCGACCACGCCGTGCAGGATGCTCGCCATGTGCGCGATCACGTCGCGCACTGCCCAACCCACGCAGTCCGACGGAGCGTCCCACTCGTCGGCGCTGAACGTCCTGGCCAGGCTGACAACGGCCTCACTCTCGGCGCGCAGTCCCTCCACACCCAATGTGCTCATGATGTGCCTCCCGCTGTGCTGCCATCTTGGCGCAGATCCGGACGGTGCCGCACGGCGACCGTGGTCGGGCGGCTCACGTTGACGCGATCCGCCGAGGTGTGTTCACGTGTCGGCGGGAGATACCCCTGGCCTCGCTGCGCAAGGAGACTCGTGGTGGACGAAGCTGTGCTCGACCCGGAGTTGGCGTCCCTCGCCGCGAACGCACCGGCGTTCGAGCTCACGAACGAGTTCCTGGCCGCGGCGCGGCGCGGCGATCAGGCGAGCCAGCTGTTCGGCCCGCAGCCGCTCAGCGACGCGGTGGAGCGCACCGACCACGTGGTCGAGGGCGATCCGAACGTGGTGATCCGCGTGCACCGTCCGAAGGGCATGACCGGCTTGCTGCCGTGCGTGTACTCGATCCACGGCGGCGGCTACGTGCTCGGTAGCTACGAGATGGACGACCCGGTCTTCGATCGTTGGTGCCCCGAGCTCGGCTGCGTGGGCGTGTCGGTCGAGTACCGCCTGGCCCCGGAGACCTCGTTTCCCGGCCCGCTCGAAGACTGCTACGCCGGGCTCCGCTTCACCGCCGAGCACGCCGACGAGCTCGGCGTCGACGCCCGCCGAATCGGCATCATGGGCACGAGCGCCGGAGGCGGGCTCGCCGCGGCACTCGCCCTGATGGCCCGTGACCGCGGTGAGGTGCCGGTGCAGTTCCAGATCCTCGACTCGCCGATGCTCGATGATCGCCAGAGCACCGCGTCGAGCCGGCGCGACGGGATGATCATCTGGAGCCGGTCGTCGAACACGTTCGGATGGAAGGCTTACCTCGGAGATCTCTACGGTGCTGCGGAGCTGTCGCCGTACGCGGCCGCGGCGCGCGCCACGGATCTGTCGGGTCTCCCACCCGCGTTCATCATCGTGGGTGGCGCCGACGGGTTCCGTGACGAAGACATCGTGTACGCACTGCGCCTCGGTGAGGCGGGCGTGCCGACTGAGCTGCACGTGCTCCCCGGTGCTCCCCACGGCGTGCAGCTCTTCATCGGGACCGAGATCGCGACGCGGTACAACCGCCTCAAGCACGACGGTCTGCGGCGCGCGCTCGAACAAACTCGATGAGCCGGCGCGGCGCAGCTCGGCGCCGGCGGGCTACACGGCCGGGTGCTCGTCGGCCATCTCCCGCAGCTTGTTCTTGAGGATCTTGTCGAGCGTGCCGAGCGGGAACTCCTCGACGAAGTAGACCGCGCGCGGCACCTTGAAGTCGGCGAGCCGGGCGCGGCACGCGTCGATCACGGCGCGCTCGAGCGTCTCGTCGTCGCTCGCTCCTGCGCCTTTGATCACGAACGCCACGACGACTTCGTCGAGGAATTCGTGGCGCTTGCCCACGACGGCGACGGAACCGACGCCGGCAACACCGCCGATGGCGTCTTCCACCTCTCGAGCCGACACGTTCTCGCCGCCGACCTTCAACAGGTCCTTGTCGCGCTCGCGGTAAAAGACGTTGCCACCTTCGCCCATCACGACCATGTCGCCCGTCTTGAACCAACCGTCTTCGAACGACTTCGCGTTCGCCTCGGGGTTGTCGTAGTACTCGAGGAACAGCTGGATCCCGCGTGTGCCGCGCATCCACAGCTCACCGGTCTCGCCCGGCGCGCACAGGTTGCCCGTCTCCTTGTCGACGATCGCGATCTCGTAGCCGGGGGTGGCGTGACCCATCGACCGTTCCGGCAGGCGCTCCTCGGGCTTGCCCGAGATGGCGTGGGTGACCGTCTCGGTCATGCCGTAGGCGGCGTAGACCTTGATCCCGAACATCTGGTCGAGCATCGGCAGGATCAACCCGAACACGCCCACGCGCAGATCGGTCGTGGGCCGATCGGGGCTGCCGAGCGCGCCCATCACGAACGGCATCAGCGAGATGTGCGTGATGTGCCGGCGTTCGACCACGTCCCAGAAGCGGCTCGTCGACCACTTCGGCATGAGCACGGCCGTGGCACCCACACCGAGCACCGAGAAGAACGACCAGCTCTGCGCGTTCACGTGGAAGAGGGGCAGGTAGATCAGGTAGCGGTCGTCGGTGCCGAGGTCGATCGTGCGCGGCCCGCTTCGGCTCGCCCAGATCGCGTTGGCGTGCGTGTGCACCACGGCCTTGGGCTTGCTCGTGGTGCCCGACGTGAACATGATGCCGAACGGCAGCATGGGCTCGATCGATCGGCCCGGCCAGGCCGACACCTCGCCGTGGAGTGATGCGAACGTGGTGGAGTCGGGGCGGGCCGTCCCCTCGCCGATCGTCACGATCCACTGCAGTGCGTCGCCACACTCGGCGATGTGCGCGGCGAACTTCGCTTCGGTGATCGCACCGACGCACTTCGTGTGCTGCGCGAAGTACGCCACCTCGGTGGGCGCCGAGCGCGTGTTCGTGGTGACGGCGACCGCGCCCACCGTGGCGCACGCGAGCCACGAGAGGAGCATCTCCGGACAGTTGTCGGCGTGGATCAGGACCTTGTCGCCGCGGCCCACGCCGCGCGCCGTGAGCCCGACGGCGATGCGGCGCATGTCGTCGAGCAGATCGGAGTAGGTCCAGGTGCGCTCGGCGCCCTCGGGCGGGTCCCAGATCAAGGCCGGGTGTTCGGGCTTGGCTTGTGCCCAGTGCTCGACCAGCCAGGGAATGTCCTGGCCGTGCATCTGGAGTGCCTCGATTGCGTCGCGATCCATCTCGGTCCTCGGTCGTCTCGGTTCCCCTTGACCCTAGAGAGGTCGCGTGCACGCGCGCCTCTCGCGCGCCTGCGCGCCCGGTGTCGCACTTGCGCCGGTGCGCCACCGGCGCGCACGCTGGTGCAGGGTCGTGCCAGGGTCGTGCGGCGCGACGGTCGGGAGGCGACGTCATGAGCATTGCGGCACCGGGAACTGAGGCGTGGCGAGCGCAGGTCGCCGAGCCGGTGATCGACCCCGACCAGCGCATCATCGATCCGCATCACCACCTCTGGCCCACGGGCGGTGTCCTGCCCTACACGCTCGATGATCTCCTCGCCGACGTGCGCTGTGGCCACCGTGTGGAGCACACCGTCTTCATGGAATGCCGCACGATGTACCGCGCCGACGGCCCGGCTCACCTCGCGCCCGTGGGGGAGACCGAGTTCGTGGCCGCCGCCGCCGAACAGAGCGGGGGTGTGATCGCCGGCATCGTCGGGCACGCCGATCTCCGGCTCGCCGAGCTCGACGAGGTGCTCGACGCGCACGTCGAAGCCGGGCGCGGACTGTTCCGCGGCATCCGCGATGCGCTGTGCCGTGCCGATCCGTCGGAGGGTCTGATGATCCGGGGTGGCGCTCCGGCCGGACTGTTCGAAGATCCCGCGTTTCGGGCCGGGGTCAAGCGGCTGGGCGATCGGGGATTCACCTACGACACGTGGCAGTACCACTTCCAGGCTCACGAGCTCCTCGCCCTCGCGCGCGCGGTGCCCGACACGGTGATCGTCCTCGACCACCTCTGCACGCCGATCGGGATCGGTCGCTTTGCCGATCAGCGCGACGCGATCTTCGAGCAGTGGAAGCTCGACATGGTCGAGGTCGCGCGTTGCGAGAACGTGGTCGCGAAGCTCGGTGGCATGGCGATGCCCGACAACGGCTTCGGTTGGCACACGGCCGAGCGGCCTCCCACATCCGACGAGTTCGTTGCCGTGCAGGGCCGCTACTACGCGCACATGATCGAGTGCTTCGGTGCCGATCGATGCATGTTCGAGTCGAACTTCCCGGTCGATCGGATGTCGCTGTCGTACGGCGTGCTGTGGAATGCGCTGAAGAAGATCGCGAAGCCGTGCTCGCCCGACGAGCGAGCGGCGCTGTTCGCCGGTACCGCGAGCCGCGTGTACAAGCTGGCCTGAGCCCGATCGCCGCCTTCACGCCATGGACTCGACGGTTGCCGCCATTCCCGTGTTCTTCGGCACGATGGGTGCTGAGCATCTGTGGCTGCGCGCGCATGCCGAGCAACGCGGACCTACACCGGCCGACTACGAGTGGCGTGACACGGTCGCCAGTCTCACGATGGGTGTTGGCAGCCTGGTGGCGCCATTCGTGCTGCCGAAGCTGCTCGCACCGTTCACGCCCGGCAAGGGCAAGTACGGCAAGGCACTCGTGGTCACGGCGGCCGCCGCCGTCGCCGCTACCAGCGTCGCTGATGTCGTGGCCCGGCGCACCACTGCACGACGCGTGGCGCGCCGGATCGCGAGCGCCGGCGGTGTGGTGGCGGTGGTCACGGGCGGGATCGCGATCACGTCGACGTTGGCGTCGCGCACGACCGGCAACCGCATGTGGAACCGCAGGCTCGTGCGCGATCTCGGCCGCGGCCCGGTCGCGCTCGCGGCGGCCACGCTCGGCTGGGACTTCATCTACTACTGGAACCACCGGTTCATGCACGAGAGCCGGTACATGTGGGCGATCCACGTGGTGCACCACTCGAGTGAGCGCTACAACCTGTCGACCGCACTGCGTCAACCCGTGGCCGACGCGCTTGGCACGTTCGTGCCGTACAGCCTGCTCGCGTTGGTCGGCTTGCACCCGGACCTGATCGCGGATGCCCGTGGCATCAACCTGCTCTATCAGTACTGGATCCACACCGACACGATCCGGCGCCTCGGACCCTTCGAGAAGGTCCTCAACACGCCATCGCACCACCGCGTGCACCACGGCAGCAACCAGCAGTACATCGATCGCAACCACGGCAGCATCCTGATCTGCTGGGACCGGCTGTTCGGCACGTTCGAGGCCGAGGCCGAACCGGTCGTGTACGGCCTCACGAAGAACCTCGACACGTTCAACCCGGCGCGGGTGGCCGGCCACGAGCACTTCGAGATGCTGCGCGACGTCGCCCGATCCGAGACCTGGCGCGAACGGCTGTCGTTCGTGGTGCGAGGTCCCGGATGGGCGTATCGCCGGCACGCGAGCGGGGCGCGTGAGAGCTGAGCGTCAGGCGCGCGGGTAGATCGCGGTGAGCATGCCGACCTCGACGCCGGCTCCGCCCGCGATCGCCGGGCAGCCCTTGGCGAGCGCCACGGCGCTCTCGAGGTCGTCGGCCGCGATGATCGAGTAGCCGCCGAGCTTGGTCCCCTCGCCGCAGCTCCCGAGGGCCGTTGCCTCGAATGCCGGGTTGCCGATGTCGACGAGCGCGCCGCCGAGGCTCTCGAACCAAGCGCCCCAGGCTTGCGCGGCGCCGGGCCCTCCCGGCTCGTAACTCGTGGGCATGCGGTAGGCGAAGACGAAGTGGGTCATGATTGCTCCTCGTGTGGTCGGCCGCGAGGGCCAGGCTGGTATGCGGTCCGGCGGTTGCCGGGCACAACCGGTTCGACACCGGCGTCGTCCCCAACTGGGCGCGTCGGGCCGCGCCCACTTCGCGGCGCCGGCGGTGTCGAAGACAAGAGTGACGGTGCTCGGGACCGACACGGTGACGACCATGACGACGACAACGGGGAGGTACCGGTGAGCGAGGCCTTGCTCGTTCGCGCGCGTGCGGGCGACGGCGACGCGTTCGGTGCGCTCACCGACCCGCACCGCCGCGAGCTGCACCTGCACTGCTACCGGATCCTTGGTTCGCTCCAGGACGCCGAGGACGCGGTGCAGGACACGCTGCTCGCCGCGTGGCGGGGTCTCGACGGGTTCTCGACGCCGGCCCTCCGGGACCCGAGGCGCGCTACGAGACGAGCGAATCGATCTCGCTCGCGTTCGTGACCGTGTTGCAGCTCCTCCCGCCCCGCC
>JADGOO010000041.1 GCA_017882905.1 Acidimicrobiia bacterium
GATCACCGTGAGCACACCGGCGGTGATGAACCCGCGGTTGATGGGTGCCATCGCCGACTTGTCCTTGTCGGTCGCCCGAACCGCGAACACGCCGACGATCGACGCGAGCACGCCGACCGCACGCGCCGCGAGCGGGAACACCAGACCGAGCGCGGGGTTGGCACCGATCGAGCGGAACGCGGCGACGCCGAGGATGATCGAGGCGACCAGAGTGACCTCGTAGCTCTCGAAGAGGTCGGCCGCCATGCCGGCGCAGTCGCCGACGTTGTCGCCCACGTTGTCGGCGATCGTCGCCGGGTTGCGCGGGTCGTCTTCGGGGATGCCGGCTTCGACCTTGCCCACGAGGTCGGCGCCGACGTCGGCCGCCTTCGTGAAGATGCCGCCACCCACTCGGAGGAAGAGCGCGAGGAGCGAACCCCCGAAGCCGAAGCCGACCAGGATCGCCGAGCTCGTGTTCTGGAACAGCATGATGATGACCGTGGCACCGATGAGTCCGAGGCCGACGGTGAACATGCCGGCAACACCACCAGTGCGGAACGCCACCTGGAGCGCAGCCGGCATCGAGCCGGTCTTGGCGGCGGCGGCGGTGCGCACGTTGCCACGCACCGCGAGCCCCATTCCGATGAAGCCCGTGAGACCGGACATCACACAGCCGGCAACGAACGCGAGCGTGCGGAACAAGCCCGACTGCGCGAACGAGAGCGCGACCGCGCCATTCGGTTTGATCACCTTCGTCGATGTGACGAACACGATCACCGTCAGCGGGATCAGGATGAACGCGATCGTGCGGAACTGCCGCTTGAGGTAAGCGAGCGCCCCGACTTGGATCGCCTTGGCGATCTCCTGCATCTTCGGGGTGCCTGCGTCTTGCGCGAGCACGCCGCGCATCAACAGGAATCCGACGGCGACCGCCAACAAGGCGGTCAACGCGGACCCGATCAGGATGAGCCATTCACCTCCGTGGAGTTTGAAGGCCTGATAGCCGCCCTCGGCGGCGAGCAGATGAGACATGGTTCGGTTCCTTCGGGTTGTGCGTTGGGATCAGTGCGGTTGAGAGAACGGGCCAGTCAGGCGATCTTGCGAACGAAGATCTGGTTCGCAACGGTGCTGCCCAAGGTGCGTTCCTTGCCGTCGACGCGCAGCACGAGCGGGCCGTCGAACGGATGCTTCTCTTTCACCTCGACGGTCACGCCGGGCCGCAGACCGAGTGTGTCGAGGAACTCGATGATGTCGGGGTCGGTGGAGCCTGGCACAGCCACGATCGCAGCGTCGCCGGGCTCGAGGGCGTAGAGCGGCGGCATCGGGGCGATCTCGCCCGTTTCGCGCGCCGGGATCGGAAAGCCGTGCGGACACACCTCGGGCCGGTCGAGGGCCCGGAAGATGCGGTCCTCGACCTCTTGGGGGAGCTCGTGCTCGAAGGCGGTGGCGAGCCGGTCGGCCTCGTTCCAGGCGTAGCCGAGCATGTCGGCGAGGAAGCGCTCCACGATCCGGTGCCGGCGGATCGCGGCCACGGCGGCGACCCGGCCGGCTGCGGTCAGGTGCACGCCCCGGTATGGGGTGTGGGTGAGCAAGTCGCGCTCGGCGAGGCGCTTCACGGTGGCTGTGACCGTGCCGGGAGCCAGTCCCAGACGGTCGGCGAGCGCGCCCGTGTGCGCCTCGGCACCGTCGGAGCTGAGTCGGTAGACGGCTTTCAGGGCCTCGCGCTCGGTGCGCGTCAGGTCGAGGTCGGAGAGTTCGATGGGCGGCAATCTAGATTTCGGAAAGACAAAAATCAAGTTCCGGGTGCACCCGAGGGCTGGTGTCGGAACCTGGCCGCGACCTCGGCCCACGAGCTCGAACGATCAGTCGACGTGGTACGGGACGCTCGTGACCACCGTGTTCGGCCGGTAGAGCAGGCGCGTCTTGAGCCGCAGGGCGCTCTGGTTGTGGAGGATCCCGGTCAGCACGCCCGGCGTGACGAACTCCGGGATGATGACGGTGATGATGTCGTCGTCCCACCGCGCGTCGAGCTCGTCGATGTAATCGAGCACCGGATGCGTGAGCTCGCGATACGGCGAGTGCACGATCTCGAGCGGCACGTCGATCTGGTGCTCGCTCCACTGCGCCTCGATCGCGTCTTGTTCCTCTTCGTCGGAGACGATGCTCACCGCCACGAGGTGGTTCGGTGCGAGCGACTTCGCGTACGACAGCGCTTCCATCACGCCACGGTGCACTCGACCCACCAGCACGATCACCGTGTGGTTCGTGCGCCGCGTCTTGTATCCGGGCGCGACCTCGAGCTGCGAACCAACACGTGCGTAGTGACCATGGATCCCGCGGAAGATCGCGATCACGATCAACACGACGAGGATCGACACCCACGCGCCGTTCGTGAACTTCGTGATCGCGATGATGAGCATGACGATGAGCGTGGCCACGGCACCGGTCGCGTTGATCGCGATCCCGCGCTGCCACGCCGGTTCGCGTTCCTTCAGATGGTGTCGCACCATGCCCGTCTGCGAGAGCGTGAAGCTCGTGAACACGCCCACCGCGTACAGCGGGATCAAATTCGTCTCGTTGCCGCCGAAGACGACGACGAGGATGCCGGCCGCGATCGCCAGCACCACGACGCCGTTGCTGAACACGAGCCGATCGCCGCGACTCGCGAACTGCCGTGGCAAGTAGCCGTCGCGAGCGATGATCGACGACAGCCGGGGGAAGTCGGCGAACGCCGTGTTCGCGGCCAGCGTGAGGATGAGCGCAGTTGCGACCTGCAGCACGTAGTACATGAAGCCTTCGCCCAGAACCTGGCGGCCCATCTGCGAGAAGACGGTCTCACCGAACTCGAGCGGAATCGGCTTGATGTGCGTTGCCAGCAACGACACACCGAGGAAGAGCGAGCCGAGGATCACACCCATCCAGATCATCGTGGCCGACGCGTTGCGCGGCTCCGGGCGGCGGAAGGCCGGTACGCCGTTCGAGATCGCTTCGACACCCGTGAGCGCGACGGCGCCCGACGCGAAGCCGCGCAGGAGACGGAACAGACCGAGCGTGCCACCGAGCAACAGCACGTTCTCCTGCATCGCCTTGTAGTCGGTGGCCGTGAGGAACGTCTTGGCGTGACCTTGGATCGTCGCGATGTGCAGGCCGAACAACCCGTAGGAGCGCGCCAGGCCGTAGCCCACGAGAATCGACAGAATCAGGATGTACACGTACGTGGGGATCGCGAAGATCCGCCCCGACTCCTTCACGCCACGGAGATTCGCGAGCGTGATGATCGCGATCGCGACGAGGCACAACAACACGCGCCAGCTCGCCAAGCCGTGCAGCGCCGGGATCGACGTGATCGCGCGCACACCGGCGCACACCGAGACCGCAACCGTGAGGATGTAGTCGACGAGCAGCGACGCGCCCGCCACCATCGCCGCCTTGTCGCCGAGGTTCTCGCGCGAGACCACGTAGGAGCCGCCACCGCTCGGGTAGGCGAAGATCGTCTGGCGGTACGAAGTGACCACGATCGCGAGCAGGACCGCGACCACGATCGCGATCGGCACGAGGCGCGACAAGCCGAGCGCCAGGCTCGAGCCGCCGAAGGCGATCACGAGCAGGATCTCCTGCGTCGCATAGGCCGTCGAGGAGATGGCGTCGGACGAGAACACCGCGAGTGCGATGGCCTTGCCCAACCGCTGATGCTCTTGTTCCGCGCTCGCGAGCGGTCGACCGACGAATATCCGCTTCAGCGCCCTGAACACAACCTGTCCCTTAGTCGCTGCCCTGTCCCGGCCCCAGCATGCCCTTCGCCACGGCGCGGAGTCGACCCGTCGCCCCGAAGGCGAAGACACGGGCGTTGCGTCGATAGTGTTCCGCCGTCCAGCGGAGCGGCCCGGCCGGGGGAGCGCAGTGCACATTGTTGTCGTCGGTTGCGGGCGAGTCGGCTCGGAGCTCGCCGCCACGCTCGAGAGTCAAGGCCACACGGTGGCCGTGATCGACAAGAACGGGCGCGCCTTTCGGCGCCTCCATGCCGAGTTCAGCGGCACGACCGTCACCGGGCTCGGCTTCGACCGCGAGACGCTCGCGGCCGCCGGGATCGACAAGGCCGGCGCCTTCGCCGCCGTCACGAACGGCGACAACTCCAACATCTTGTGTGCTCGCATCGCCCGCGAGTCCTACGGGATCGAGCACGTCGTGGCTCGCATCTACGACCCACGCCGAGCGCTGATCTACCAGCGCCTCGGCATCCCCACCGTCGCCACGGTGGCCTGGACCACCGACCAGGTGCTGCGCCGGCTGCTCCCGGGCGAGTCGGCCCACGACTGGATCGACCCCACGGGCAAGGTCTGCATGGTCGAGCGCGAGCTGCCTCGATCGCTGGTCGGCCACAAGCTCGGCGAGCTGAACGAGCCGGGCCGGTTCTGGCTCACCGCCGTGTCACGCTTCGGAAGCGCTCAGGTCGCCCGAGGCGACGTGATCGGCCAGGAGGGCGACATCCTCTACTTCGTGAGTGCGCTCGACGCGGTCGAGGAGCTGCGCCTGCGCCTCGACGGACCTGGAACGGAGCATCACTGATGCGTGTCGCGATCGCGGGAGCCGGAAACGTCGGCTTGTTCATCGCCAACGACCTGCGGAGCGCCGATCACGAGGTGCTCCTGCTCGAGAAGGACGCCGACTTCGTGGCGCGGCTCACGCCCAACGAGGGTGTGGAGGTGCGCGTCGCCGACGCCTGCGAGGTCACCTCGTTGCGCGCCGCGCAGCTCGACCGCTGCGACGTGGCCGTCGCGGCGACCGGTGACGACGAGGACAATCTCGTCTTCTCGTTGCTGGCCAAGCAGGAGTTCGCCGTACCGCGCGTCATCGCTCGGGTGAACCACCCTCAAAACGAGTGGCTGTTCAACGAGAACTGGGGCGTCGACCTGTCGGTGTCCACACCACATCTCGTCACCGCGCTCGTCGAGGAAGCCGTTTCGGTGGGCCGGCTCGTCCGCTTGCTCACGTTCGAAGGCGGCAGCACTCGACTCGTCGAGGTCACCCTCGCCGACAACTCACCGGCCATCGACAAGGCGATCAAGGACATGGACATTCCGCGCAACGCCACCGTCGTGGCCGTCGTGCGCGACGAGCACGTCGTGATGCCGCGCGGCGACACCGTGTTCGAACCGGGCGACGAAGTGCTGGCGATGGTCACCTCGGAATCCGAAGAGGACATGCGCCGCATCCTCACCGGAAACTGATCGCGCTTCAGCGCAGCTCGTACACCGGGTTGTAGATCAGCATTCGGTTCCGGTCCTTCACCGTGAGCCCGTTGAGCAGGAGCCGACGACCCGGCGACACGCCGATGATCTTGCGGCGGCCGAGGAACACGGCGGTGACAGCACCACGGCCGTCGGTGACCAGCACTTCGAGCGCCGGCGCGCCCGCGCGCGGAACGATGCGCACGGAGCGCACTTCGCCGGCGACGGCCACACGTTGACGGTCGCCGACCGCGTCGAGAGCGTGCGCGTCCTGGTCGATGCGGAACTGGTCCAGCTTGGCGCGGTCGAGCTCGGCGACTGATTTCGGCGTGATCTTCTCAACGAGCCGGCGCAACGCCATGCCCGACACGATATCGCCGCGCCGATGTGGCATCCTGGACGCCTTCATGCGAGCTGCACCTCGATTCTGCGCGGCGCTGCTCGGCGCAACCGCCCTCGTGCTCACCAGCTGCAGCGGGAGCAGCAGCAAGCCGAACGCCCACCCATCCAACGCGTCCGACGCATCCTCGACGTCGGTCGTCGCCAGCGGTTCCGTTCAGATGCGCCTGGTGGGCCTGCCCGCTCAGACCGTCGCCGTCGGGGCCCCGGTGGCGAGTGGAACGGCACTGTCGGCCGCGAACCGCGTCGTGAGCGCGTACCTGAGGCTCGCGATCGTCGATGCGCTGCGCACCGGGCACGCCGGAGCCGGCCTCGGCTCGCTGTTCAGCCCGGGCGCCGCGGCGCAGGCGGGTCGTCACGACGGCGCCATCGTCACCGACGCCGGGCTCGGACCCGCCAAGGCCCCGACGATGATCACCGCGACGCTGGGGATGACCACCCTCGTCGACGGCAACCGCGTGGTCGCCGCCGTGAGCGCGGCGATCTCCACCAAGGTCACGGTGACCGGGCCGCAACACCGTTACGCAGTCGCACGCACTGGAGAGCTCTTGTTGATGCCTGCCTTCGGGACCTGGCACATCGTGGGCTACGACCTCACCGTCGCCCGGACAGATCTCTCGACCGGCGTCACCACGACGACCACTGCCACCACGGGAGCCAAGCCGTGAAACGCCTCCTGGTCGGAGCACTCACATCGATCGTCATGATGGCCGCGCTCACCGGCGGCATCGTCGGCGCATGGTCGATGGGCGTGCGCGTGCCCGGCGTCTCCGGCGCCACATATCTGAAGGCCGTGCGGCTCCACTCGCACTTCATCGACGGCGTCGATCCGAACAAGCCGATCTTCGTGATGCTCGTCGGCAGCGACTTGCGGCCGGGGGTGGGCGGCGCTCGCGGTGACGCGCTGCACCTGCTCGCCGTCAATCCGCGACTGCACGCCGGCACGATCGTCGACTTCCCGCGCGACACCTGCACCGATGTGCCCGGCCGTGGTCACGTTCGCATCAACGAGGCCAACTCGCAGGGCGGTCCGGCGCTCGACGCACAGGTCGTCAGCACGATGACGGGTGCGCCGGTGAGCTACAGCGTCGAGATCGACTTCGCGGGCTTCTTGGGGCTCGTCGACGGTGTGGGCGGATTCAACATGAACGTTCCGTTCTCGATGCACGACTCGTTTTCGAACGCCGACTTCGAACCGGGCCCGAAGTTCATGAACGGCGTCGTCGCCCTGTCGTTTGCGCGAGACCGCCACACGTTCGGCAAGGGTGACATCCAACGATCGTGGAACCAGGCCTACTTGATGCTCGCCGCGATCCAGAAGCTCGAGGCCGACTACCGGACCGCCGCCGGTCGCTTCCAGCTCGCTGCACTGATGGTTCGCCACACCGAGCTCGCCGGTCTCGGTATCAGCGACCTCGTGCGGCTCGGCGAGATCGCCGACCAGGTGCCCGCGGCCAACATCAAGAACGTCACGATCCCACTCCAGGGCAGCGGTTGCCTCGATCTCGCCCCGGCTTCGGCGGCCCTCTTCGCCGACGTCCGCGACGACGGCGTGCTCGAGAGCTACCCCGCGGGCTCCCCGTCACTCCCCGACCCGCGCCCTTAGCCGAAGCGGCTGGAGCACGACCGAGCGGGGGTCGCAGAGACGGCGGGGCTACCCGGCGGAGCTGTCACAACCGCGGCGGGGCCGCTCCCAACAGCGCATGCAGCTTGGCCGGGTCGATGACGGCACGCGCCCGCGCGTGCGCGGCCGGCAGCCCGGGAATGCGGCTGACGCGTGTGACGACCACCGCGATCGTCTGACCGACGACACGGCACGACTCCAGATGCACGCCGTTCTCGCGCGCGGTGGTACCGGCAACCGTGCATGGGTCGAACACCGGTCCGAGGGCCAGCGCGCCCAAGCCGGCGAGCGCCGCGGCATCGGCACCGGCGCTGGCTTTCGCCCGTTCGCCGGCGGCGACCGACAGCCCCATCACGGCCAAAGCGACCAACACCGCCAGGGCGCCGATTGCGAGCACGACGATCGCCATGGCGCCGTCTTCACCGCGTCGGTTCGCGAGCGCGCTCATCGTTCGGACCGCATGGTGACCGACGCGGCGAGACTGACATCGGGCAGCAGGACGCCGATCAGTGGGACATCGGTGTGCACGGTGTACTTGACGGTGGCTTGCACGGGATCTCCGATCTTGTTGCGAGGCACGATCTGCAGATGCGCGCCGGGAAGCACTCGACTCACGCTCGTGCGCGCGTCGCGCCCAGTCGGGTCGACGCTCTCGGCGCGAGCGGCTTCGCGTGCCGCGTGGACAGTGAGGATGTAGTCACGCCCGAGGACGAGCGTCTGGACGACGAGCATGATGAGCATCACGACAAAGGGCAGGAGCAGAGCAAGCTCGACCGTGGCTTGACCTGCCTCCGCCGCTCGGGATCGGTCGCCGCGGCGCACGACCCCGAGCAGACGGAGAGCGCTCACTAGATGAACTTCGTGATGAGTCCGCCGATTTTGGAGAAGATGCTGCCGAAGAAGCCCGACTTGCTGATCCAGGTGATCAGCAGGCCCGCGAGCGCGACGACGGCGACGATCACCAAGGCGTACTCGGCGGTCGACTGTCCGGCTTCGTCACGGGTGCGCTCGACGGCGCGCAGGTAGAGGTTGATGAACCACATGATCGTTTGCTCCTTGTGAGATGAGTCAGATGCCGTGCCAGCCGGCAACGAGCGACGGGACCACCGTCAGAAGCCCGAACGCCGGGAGCACGAGGAACACAAGGGGGAAGAGAAGGCGCACCGGGACCGTGCGGGCACGCGCCTCGGCGCGGCGCCGCAGCTCTCGGCGCGCGTCGCGTGCGACGCGCTCGAGAGCCGGTCCGAGTGGCGAGCCGAGGCGATGCGCGAGCGCGAGCGCCTCGGTGAGCGGCCGCAAGCCAGGAGTGTTCCGGGCTGCGGTGGCGAGGGCGTCGACGAAGGCAACGCCGAGGCGAGGGTGATGCAAGACACCGCCGAGCGGCTCGGCTACGGCCGGCGGTGCAAACCCCGCCGCCAGCTCGACTGCAAGGTACGGGGTGGCGCCGGCCTGCACGGCCACGCGCACAAGGTCGACCGCGACCGGCACTTGATGCGCGAACCGCCGGTCGGTGGCGCGCCGCGTGCGCACACGCCGCAGCCCGCCTACGGCAGCCACGACCGCGCCGGCCAGCACGCGCACGGGTCGGGGCAACCGTGCGGCAAGTCGGGCGCGCCGACGTCGCGCCACAACATGCGGAGCGCGCAGCGCTCGCCGGCGCCGATCCGAGGCGCGACGGCCGCGCATCGCGACGATGACCCGCGAGACGAGCAGGCCCCATCCGCCGCCGAGCGCGAGGGCGATCACCACATCGGCTCCTCGCGCAGCAGCCAGCGGATGCACAACGCGCCCAGCGCGTCGAGCAGGATCCCGACGCACAGGCAGAGCCGCCCGAACGCGCTGCCGACCAGGTCGGCGATCAGAGCCCGATCGGCGACCGCGGCGTACGCGAGGTACGCGAGCGGCGCCACGCCCACGACATAGGCGGAGACGCGCGCTTGCGCGGCGAGTGCACGCGCTTCGGCCACGACGGCGACGCGATCGTCGAGCGAGCCCGCCAGCTCGTCGAGCGCGTCGGCCGCCGGGCCACCGGCTGTGACCGCCATCGTGAGCGCGCCAGCGACGGCCCCTGCCCCAGCAGCATGTGACTCGCGCGCCCACCGTCGTGCTGCGTCGCCGAACGTGGCGCCGAGCTCGAGCCGTTCGTGGAAGCGGGCGAGCTCGCCCGCCAGCGCCACACGCGAACCGGCCAGCCGGCTGATCGCGCTGTGCACCGTGCCGCCGGCCCGAAGCTCGGAAGCCAGGCTCTCGACCACGCGCGGCAGCGCCAACGTGGCGCGCCGCGCCGCTCGATCGCGCATGAGCAGCAGCACCAGCGGACCCGACCCGCCGACGAGCACGCCCGCGCCGATACCGGCCCGCACATCGGTCGGCGCGAACAACAGGAACGCGGCCGACACCGCGGCGATCCACAGTCGACGCGCAGCCCGCACGTCGATCGGCAGGGCCGCCCGCTCGAGGGCGGGCGTGATGAGCTTGTCGATCCGCGACGGACCGGCCGCACCAGTCACGCGCAGCGCCAACGCTCGATCGCGTGCGGGCGCCCGTCGCGACGCTCGCCACGCGATCGCGACGACGGCGGAGCCGACCGGCGCGAACCACGGGATCACGGCGTCACCGGCTTGCTCGGCGCCGCGCGGCGGGGGACTCGCCGGGCCGCGCCGATCAGGCGGAGCTGCGCAGCGTCGTCGAACCCGAACAGGGCATGCACCGCGCAGCCATCCGGGCCGGCCGAGTCGACTTCGACGATCGCCGTGATGCGGCGACGAGCCCCATGGCGCGCCACGAACACGACGAGGTCGATCGCGCCCACGATCTGACGACGGATCGCCTCGACCGGCAGCCCGGAAGCGGCGAACAACGCGAGCGTCTCGAGGCGCACGAGCGCGTCGTGCGGACTGTTCGCGTGCACCGTGCAGAGCGAACCGTCGTGGCCGGTGTTGAGCGCCTGGAGCATGTCGAGCGCCTCGGTCCCGCGCACCTCGCCCACGATGATCCGATCGGGTCGCATGCGCAGCGACGCCCGTACGAGATCGCGCACCGAGACCGCCCCGGCACCCTCGCCGTTGGCGGGCCGCGCCTCGAGTCGCACGACGTGCACACAAGGAAGCTGCAGCTCGGCGGTCTCCTCGATGGTCACGATGCGCTCGTTCGACCCGATCGTGGCGCCCAACGCGTTGAGCGCTGTGGTCTTGCCTGCGCTGGTTGCCCCGGCGACAAGGATGTTGCGGCCTTCCGCGACGGCAGAGGCGAGGAACCCGGCCGCTTCAGCCGTGGCGCCGAAGTCGTCGAGACCGAGCCGGCGCGTCGCGAAGCGGCGGATCGTGACGATCGGTCCGTCGGGCGCGAGTGGCGGCAGGATGGCGTGCAACCGCGAGCCATCGGCCAGCCGCGCGTCGGCGATGGGTGCGGCGCGGTCGAGCCGCAGACCGAGTGGCGCCACGACGCGCTGCGCCAGCTGCTCGACGCCCGACGCGTCGAGGCCGAGGTCGACAGCTTCGAGCACGCCCGCGCGCTCCACGTAAGCGATCCCTGGGCCGTTGAGCATGATCTCGTTCACCGTCGGATCAGCGAGGAGCGCCTCGAGCGGACCGAAGCCGACGACGTCTCGCAGCACCGCGTCGAGCACGGCATCGGCTTGAGCCGCCGGGAGTAACGGCGCTTCCTCGATGAGGAGTCGCGCCAGGTGCCCACGGAGCGCGTCGGTGTCGCCCGTGCTCGCGGGTTCGGCGAGCAACCGCTCCTGCAACCGTGATTCGAGGTGCACGTCGGTCACGCGGCGTACCGTTCGCGCCGCGACCGCTGAAGCCGGCTCACGAGGTCGCGCCACGGCACGAGCAGATCGTCGGAACACGCCGACGGCAGCAACCCCGTATCGGCGAGCCGGCCGAGCACAGGCCGCACCGCCACCTCGAGCAGGACTCGCCTCCCGGTGGTCGCCTCGAAGTCGCGGCGACCCAGCGCGCGTCCTTTGTCGCCCACGAGGACGAGCCCATCGACCGAGTCCACGAGCGGGTGGTGCACGAGGTGTCGCAGCGACAGGTAGCACGAGCGCACGACGGCCAGGCTCGCGTCGGCGCGTCGCGCTAGCGCCACGTGCGCATCGTCGCGTGCGCCGCCGAGATCGGCGATCGTGATCACGGCGTCGTCGTTCAGCAACGCGCCGAGCGCGTCACCGGCGGAGGGATCTGCGCCTCGCGCGTCGAGCGCACCGCACGGCAGCAGCGACAGGCTGGGCGCGACTTCGACAGCGATGCGCTCAATCGCGTTCGGTGGTGCGTCAGGCCCGGCCGCGAGCCAATCGTTGACCCCCGGACCATCCGCGACGACACCGAACAGCGCGGGCTGATCGCCGGCGAAGTCGGCGACCCGCGTCACGCGGTGTTCGCGAGCGAGTGCAGTAGCGAGCACCGCGACAGCAGTCGAGGTGCCCGTGCCCCCTTTCGGGGACCAGCAGGCAATGAGCATGGGCACTTCCCACAGGCGGCGCGACGAAAGCGCGCGAGAACAGCAGGGGGAAGTGCGGGGAAGCGATTGCCACCATACGGAACCTCGACGACTCCGTCAAGGTCGCGACCGACGAGCACACGCGACTCGGCGCCGGTCACCCGGCGCCGAGCAGCAAGGGCTCCCGAAGGAGCCGTCGAGATGTGTTGCGATCAGATGATCAGGCCTCGCGGACCTTCTTGGCGACGAGCGCACCGAGCGCCACGAGCACTACGAGGACCATCAGCTTCTTCAACATTTGTCGACCCTCCTCCGCTGGCTGGTCCACGGAGCATAGCCGTGTGCCTCTCCGACGTCTCAGGAGGCGCAGAACCCCACGAGATCGGGGAACGCGGCCCGGTCCTGGGCGAGAAAGGCGTGGCCGCCGTCGTACATGCGCAGAACGGCACCCGGGATCCGACTCGCGATCGCTTCACTGTTCGCCGGCGGCGCGATGCCGTCGAAGCGGCCGCACGCCACGAACGTGGGGCTGTGCACGCGCCCCAACCGAGCACACACATCGTGGCCGGACCGGGCGAGCAGCTGCTCGCGCTCACCGCGCCGCTGCTCTGCGCTCTTGTCTGCGCCCGCCCGACCCGCCATCTGCTGCGCCAGCGCGCGATCGGCCGGGTGCGTGGCCAGCCACTCGGCATCGAATCGGGTATCGAGCAGGCGAATGCCGATCGCCGCGCGCTCGGCCTCGTCGAGCTGCGCGAGCTCGTGCAGCGGATACGACGCACCACCCTCGCCACCCGGCGACGTGCACACGAGCGCGAGCCGCTCGATGCGCTCGGGCACCGTGACCGCGAGCTCCTGCGCCACCATCCCGCCGAAGCTGATCCCGGCGACGCGGCACCGGGCCCAACCCACGTGGTCGAGGAGTGCGGCGGCATCGGCCGCGTAGTCGGCCATCGAGTACGGACCCGGAGGGATCGAAGTACGACCGAGGCCGCGCTGATCGTGGACCAGTACCTCACACTGTGCGGCGAGGGCATCGATGAGCAGCCCACTCGATTCGATCGTTGCGCCCGAACCATTGCAGAACAGCAGCCGCGGGCCGCGGCCGCGCTGCTCGAAGTACACGTCGAGGTCGCGCAACCGCACCGTGGGCACGGCCTCGAACTCTACGGCCGCGCCGAAGATGTTGGTTAGTGTCAGCGCACCTGAACTGGGAAGAGACGCGTGCGGCACCGCTCCCCTGACCTCGTCTCCGGCGACTCGCCGAGACCGAGCAGCCCGACCGACGCGACCTGCGAACCCGTCCGCTCGTCTCACCGAGCGATGTGGATCGAGGGCGTGGCGATCACCGCGCTCGCCGCGCTGGTGTTCGTGGTCCACCCCTACGGCAACCTCACCCACCATCCGTACTGGGCCGACGAATCGTGGGTCGCGCTGCTCTCGACGGCTCCGTTGTCTCGTTGGATCGGGCTGTCGTCGAGCACCCCGCTCGGCTGGCTCTTGATCGTGCACGCAGCGCCGGTCAACCGCGACTCGTTGCGCATCGTGCCATTGCTGTTCGCGGCGGGCGACGTGGTCATGGCGTACCTGTTCGTTCGCAGCCTGCCGTGGAAGTCGGCCGGAGTGGCGCGGTTCACGGGAACGATCGCCGGCGCTGCCGTGCTCCTGGCGCCGATCTCGCTCATCCGCAATGACCTGAAGCAATACACCGCCGACGCGTTCTTCACGCTCGCCGTCGTGACCCTCGCGAGCCGAGCCGAAGCTCATCGTTCGCGTACGACGCTCGTTCAGCTCGTGGTCGCTTCACTGGTGGCCGTCGTGTTCAGCACCGTGACGGCCTTCGTCGTGGTCGCCGTGATGGCTGCGCTCGTCATCGTCGAGCTGACACGGCGCACCGAGCGTCGCATTCGCGACGTCTTGCTCGCCGCGGGCGCCACCGCGGTGGCGATCGGGATCTACTTCGCGCTGGTGATCGTGCCGCACGACAGCCGCGCGTTGCGCGACTACTGGCGAAGCTCATATCTCACGGGCGGACTGCCACACGAGCTCGTTGTCGCCTGGCAGCGCTTCACCGAGCGCGCCCCCCGGCTCGCCATGCCAACGGCCGCGGTGGTCGTGCTCCTCGCCGTGGGCGCGTTCGTCCTCGTGCGCTTCAAGCGTCGAGCGCTCGCGCTCACCGTGCTGCTGCTGTGGGTCGAGATGATCGCCGTCGGCGTGCTCGGGCGGTACCCATTCCTCGATCAGCGCACGTCGCACTTCCTGCTCGTGTTCTCGCTGACCATCGCCGCGTTGGGCGCCGCGGGTCTGATCGTCGCGTCGGCATCGATCTCACGCCTGCTCGCCGTGCTGCTGACCGTCGTTGCCGCCGTGTCGTTCTGGCGGTCGGCCGAGCCCTATGTCCGCCGTCGCACGATCCCCAACGAAGACGTCCGCAGCCAAGTCGAGTACGTGGCACGACACCGGCGTGCGGACGACGTGATCGTGGTCAGTCTGCAGAGCAGCTACGCGTTCGGCTACTACTGGCCCGGCGCCGTCAACTCGTTTTCCGTGGATCACACGGGTCATAACAGCAACGGCTACACGTCGATGGTCACGAACCTCCCAGGCGTCGAATACGCGCACAGCGCCCGAACCGCCGACACGATTGACGCCATCCGCCGCGCCGTGACCCTCGCCCGATCGCACGCCGGCGCCGGACGCATCTGGGTGATCCGCACCCACTACATCGGCCCCGAGACACGCGCGTGGCGCACCGCCTTCGACCGATTCGGGCTCCAGCCGCGCATCCTCCGAGTGGGCATGGAGCCCTTGCTCGAGATCGATCTCTCGCCACCGCCATCGACCTGACGCGACGTTCGCTAGTTTCGGCCACGGAGGTGAACGGGGTCTGGTGGCCCTCCTCGTCTTCAAAACGAGTGCGGCGGGTACCCCC
>JADGOO010000042.1 GCA_017882905.1 Acidimicrobiia bacterium
TCACCCGCCTCGACGATCTGCGCCCGACCGCACTCACCGAGTGGCTCCCGTCGACGTTCATCTCGGGACCCAAGCACCTCCCAGTGAGCTTCCGGGCCATACGGCCCGCGCGCTGAGCACCACCATCCTCGCCGCGGTTGCGAGCGGCGACCTCACACGCCGACTCACCGTCGTTGGCAGCGACGAGCTCAGCAATGTCGCAACGTCGTTGAACTCGGCGCTCGACCTCGTTGAGGGCACCGTGATCGCGATCGGCACGACAGCGCGCAGTGTCGCGAACGCCTCGGAAGAGCTCAGCGCGATCAGTGCGCAGCTCACCAGCAGCGCGGATTCGACCGCAAGTCAGGCGAGCTCCGGCGCGACTGCCGCGGAGACCGTGTCGAGCAACGTCGAGGTGGTCACGACGTCAACCGACGAGCTCGGGATCTCGATCGGTGAGATCTCGCAGCTCGCCGCGGGTGCGGCCCTCGCCGCTGAAAGCGGAGTCGTCGCGGCCGACAAGACCAACGCGGTCATCGAGCGGCTGGCGATGAGCTCGCAGGAGATCGGTTCGGTGTTGCAGGTGATCTCGGCGATTGCCGAACAGACGAACCTTCTCGCGCTGAACGCAACGATCGAAGCGGCCCGCGCCGGCGACGCCGGCCGGGGGTTCGCCGTGGTCGCCAACGAAGTCAAGGATCTCGCACGGGAAACGGCCCGCGCCACGGCCGGCATCGGCGAACGGATCGGAACGATTCAGGCTGAGACATCGGGTGCGGTTGACGCGATCGCCAAGATCCGCACGACCATCACGGACATCAGCGGAGCACAGACCACGATCGCCGCCGCTGTGGAAGAGCAGAACGCCACCGCCTCGGAGATGGCTCGAGGTGTCGCGATCGCCGCGGAAGGCGCGCGTGAGTTCACAGTGAGCGCCGAGACGATCGCCACCGGTGCACAAGAGACCGCGGCCGCGGCCGAGCAAACGTCGGGTGCAGCCACCGAGCTCTCGGCCTTGGCCAGCAGCCTGGAAGAACAGGTGCGGCAATTCAGCGTCGCCGCCGCTCAGCGCTGAACTGCGTCGTCGCGCTGGGGCGACCTGGGCGTCGGTGGCTCCGGGAGAGAGACTCGAGCACGCTCCGACGAGCGATGTGACACGATCGAGTTCGGCACGTTCGCGTCTCAGCGACTCGACCCTCTGGGCATTAGGGCGCGTCTACGGCTCTGCTGCGTCGGTGATCGGTGGCTTCTTCCCAAGAGAAGTGACACTGAGGCACTCTTATGTTCTGAGATGCCTGATGTAGCCGACGGCGGCGAGTTCGAGGAGTGGTACGGCGACCACTACCGACGCCTTGTCGCGGCGGCCTATGTGGTGAGTGGCGATCGTGAGACTGCGACCGAGGCGGTCGATGAGGCGTGCGCGCGCGCGTTCGAGCGCTGGTCACGGGTGCGTCGCATGGAGTCGCCCGCGGGGTGGACTTTGGTTGTGGCCCGCAACGCGCTGCGCGCGACGTACCGGACGGATCGACGCCGCAATGCTGCGGCGCGCCTCGCGGCGCAACGCGACCGCGAGCCGCCGCCCGACATGTCCATCGAAGTGTGGGACGCCGTGCAACGGCTGCCCCGACGCGAACGCGAGGTGATCGCGCTCCGCTATCTGGGTTCACTGCGCGAGCGCGAGATCGCCGAGACGCTGGGCATCGCCCCCGGAACCGTGGCCCGCGCGCTGCACGACGCGCGCCAGTCGCTGGCCCGCACGCTTGTTGATGCGCCACCCGTGGAGGATCGCCATGCTTGATCTGGAAACGCTGCTCCAGCCCGTGCTCGACGACACGTCTGCCCCGAAGCCCTTCGCAGCGGTACGCGATCGCGCCGTCGCGCTGCGCCAGCGGCGCCGCGTGCGTCGACGGGTCGCCGCGTCAGCGTTCGTGTCGCTGACGCTCGCCGCGGGAGCCATCGCAGCGATTGGTCCAAGCGACCGTCACACGAAGGTCGCGGTCGTCGGACGCGCTGAGATGACGACGCCGACGCCGACGCTCACCATCGGGCATCCGATCACCATCACGACGCCCGCGATGAACATGATCTCGGCCTTCGGGTCGATCTGGGTCACCCAGCCCGATCGGGTGGCCCGCTTCGACCCCACGACGGGCCGGGTGACCGCGACCATCGCGGTACCGGGTACGAGCGACTTCCGCGATCTCGCGGCCGGCGCCGGCTCGATCTGGGTCGACGACGCCGGCACGGAGACCGTCACGCGAATCGACCCTGTGCGAAATCGCGTGGTCGCGACACTCGGGATGCACAAGAGCCTCTATGTCTTCGACGGTCTGGCCTTCGTCGACGGCAAGCTGTGGATCGTGCGACCGGTTCCCAACGACGAGCGGGCCCACGGCGACGTCGTCTCGGTCGATCCCACCACCGACCAGATCACCGAGCGAGCGACGATCCCACGAACCTTCACCGTGATGTCGGGCGGTCAGCACGCACTCTGGTATGTACACGGAACCGACCTCCTGCGCTTCGACACGCGCTCGCTGCACGTGAGTGTGATCCGCCATCACGTGAACGCGGTACTTGCAGCCGCAGACGGTCACCTGTGGCTCCAGACGACAACCGCGTGCTCCGTCGACTGCCCGGCAATCGCCGGCGGGGTGATCGAGGCGGACGAGACCACCGGCGCACAGATCGGCACCGCCATCCGCCTCGACGGTGCCGTCAACGTGACGGCGACAACGAGCCAGGGCGTGCTGTGGCTGGCGGGCCAGCCCGACTCCAGCAGCCCCGGCACCGTGACCCCCTACGACGCCGTCACGCACCACTCGCTCGCACGACCCGTGGCGGTCGGACTCCCGATCATCGCCATGACGACGATCGACCACACGCTCTGGATCGACGCCGGCGGCCTCACGAGAATCACCGTCAGCCGATAACACGCAAAGCCGCGCTCGGAGCTCGATCTGACCCTGCGCGCCGGAGATTGTGACACCGACGTGCCGTTTGCGGCCCCGCAGACGCTCCCGCGAGCGACTGACCTGGGCGTACGTGGCTCCGGGGGAGAGACTCGAACTCTCAACCTAGCGGTTAACAGCCGCTTGCTCTGCCGGTTGAGCTACCCCGGAATGATCGACCTGTTCTGGGCCGGGCCGCCACGCTAGCAGCGCGCCGGAACCGGTCACGTGCAATCATCGGCGGGTGCGGCGGCCCTCGGAGCGGAACTCGACGTGATCCGGGCGGTCGTGTTCGATCTCGACGGTGTGCTGCGCCACTTCGACCCGGTCGACCACATCGAAGCGGTCCACGGCATCCCGAACGGCGGCCTCCACGCCGCCGCGTTCGCGCCCGAGGTGCTCGACGACGCCGTGTGCGGACGCGTCACCTACGAGGCCTGGATCGTGGCCGTAGGCAGCCTGCTCGCAGCTCGCCACGGCGAAGCGGCGCGGCCCGCGGCGGCCGCGTTCGGCGCACTCCCCGACCGGGTCGACCTCGACGTGCTCGCCATCGCGCGCGCCCTGCGCCCCCGCTACACCACGGCGATCCTCACGAACGGCACCACACGGATCGAAGGCGAGTGCGCGCGACTCGGGCTCACCGATGAGCTCGACCACCTCTTCAACAGCGCACGGGTCGGCTACGCCAAGCCCGACCGGCGCGTCTTCGAGCATGCGCTCGCGGCCCTCGCGGTGAAGCCCGACGAGTGCGTGTTCACCGACGACAGCGAGCACAAGCTCAGCGGCGCACGCGACCTCGGCATGCACACGATCCACTACACGGGTGCGGCCGCGCTCATCGACGCGTTGCGCGCCCTCGGCGTTGTCGGCGTGTGATCCGGGCCGCGACGCGGCGCGAGATCAGCTGCCGTCGAGGTGCTCTTTGAGGCGCGCGCTGCGCGTGGGATGGCGCAGCTTGGCGAGCGTCTTACTCTCGATCTGGCGGATCCGCTCTCGGGTCACACCGAAGGCACGACCCACTTCCTCGAGGGTACGGATCTGACCGTCGTCGAGGCCGAATCGCATGCGGACGACTTCACGCTCGCGTTCGTTCAGCTCGAGCAGCGCCTCTTCGATGTCGGCTCGAAGCATCTGCAGGTCGGCGGCGACCGAGGGTGCGATCGCGTTGGGGTCCTCGACGAAGTCACCGAGCGACGAATCGTCTTCCTCGCCCACGGGCGTTTCCTGTGACACCGGCTCTTGGCTGATGCGCTGGATCTCGCGGACCTTGTCGGGCGTGAGATCGACCTTGGTCGCGAGCTCCTCGATCGTGGGCTCGCGCCCGAGCTCCTGCATCATCTGGCGCTGCACGCGCAGCACCTTGTTCATTGTCTCCACCATGTGCACCGGGATGCGGATCGTGCGCGCCTGATCGGCGATCGCACGGGTGATCGCCTGACGGATCCACCATGTGGCGTACGTGGAGAACTTGAAGCCCTTCGTGTAGTCGAACTTCTCGACGGCACGGATCAGGCCGAGGTTGCCCTCTTGGATCAGGTCGAGCAGCGCCATGCCGCGACCGACGTAGCGCTTGGCGATCGACACGACGAGGCGCAGGTTCGCCTCGGTGAGCTGCTTCTTCGCCAGCTCGCCGTCGCGTGCGATCGCGAACTCGTCGGTGCGCCAGCCCTCGTCGATGTGCACCATGTCGGCGCGCACTGCGGCGGTCGGGATGCCGACCGAACGTTGGATGTCTGCGAGCAGCGCGCACCAGCACTCGGCGGTCTCGAGCGCGAGCTCGGCGTCGGTGCCGGCCTCGATGCGCTGTGCGAGGCGCACCTCTTGGTCGGCGGTGAGGAGCGGCACGCGGCCGATCTCTTTGAGGTACATGCGCACCGGGTCGAAGCTCGCGCCGTCGCCGTGCGTACGGCCGCGCTCCGGCGCGAACTCGTCGTCGAAGATGCTGCGCCGAGGGCTGACCGTTGGTGCCGCACCGGGGCGGCTCACCGCCGGAGTGTGGCGGTGATCGCTGCCGCGCCGGCGCGCCGACTCTTCCTCGCCGCGCTGGCGGTCCTCGTACTCGAGCTCGTCGCGGATCTCGTCTTGGATCGAGACACCGGCCTGCTCGATCGCTTCGTAGATCTCTTTCAGCTCACCGGTGTCGGGCGTGAGATCGCGCAATGCCGCGAACACCTCGCCCGACGTGAGCGCTCCGCCACGCTCGCGACCTTTGGCGATCAGCTCGGAGATCACGGGAGCGGTGTCCATGCGCGACGCGGCCGGTGCTGCCGGTATTGCTGGCCCGTCATCGGGCGTCGGGTCGATCTTCACCGTTTCAGTCACCGTCACGTCCAACACTCTCCGCCGCAGTCCACGCTACCAACTCATCCGCGACAGGCAGGGCTTCAGACCAGGTTCCCGATTCGCGGTGCGCAACGACCGCGTCGAGCAGCCGCTTGACGTCGACGCTGCGTTCGTCACCACGTCGTAGCATCGACGCGAGCAGACGTTGACTTGACGCTTCCACCAGGTTGACCACGACCCGGCCGGCGATCGCCTCGGCGGAGTCGTTCGACACGTGCGTGTCTTCCACGGCGAGGCGCTGGAGCAGTGCGGCCACAGCGGGATCGCAGCTCTCGACGGCCTCCGCAAACGTGGCGGCGCCCGCCAGCGCGTCGAACGCGACACGCAGACCCGGGTCGGCGAACAGTGCCCGGTCGAGGTGCGGTCCGATCAGTGCCGGTTCGTGCACGGCCCACCGCAGCGCGTCGAGCTCGCGGCGGTCGGACGGCCGCGGCGGCGGAGCCCCCGAATCGGCATCGCGGCCCGACTGCTGATCACGCACACTGCCGAGCGCGGGCCGCGCCCCCAACCGCAGCCGGCGCGTCTCCTCACGCAATCGATCCGCATCGATGTTGAGCGTGCCTGCCACATCCATGATGTAGGTGTCGCGCACGAGCTCGGCCGGATGTTCGGCGATCATCGCGAGCGCCGCGTTCGCGGCCCGCGCCCGGCCTTCGACGGTGGTGAGATCGGCAGCACCCAACACGCGGTCGATACGGAAGCGCAGGAACGGCATCGCCTGTTCGATCGCCTTCGCCAGACGCTCACGGTCGTCGTTCCAGAGATCGCCCGGATCGCGGCCCGCCGGTAGGTCGGCCACTTGGAACTGCACCTCGTAACGCTGCTCCCACTGGTAGCAGCGCTCGGCGGCAGCCTGACCCGCCGCGTCGGCGTCGTACGCGAGCGTGATCTTTCGGGCCAGGTTCTTCAACGTGACGAAGTGGTCGTCGGCAAGCGCGGTGCCGCACGTGGCGACCGCCTGGGGCACCCCCGCGAGGTGGAACGCCATCACGTCGGTGTAGCCCTCGCAGATCACCACCTCACCGCGGGCCACGATCTCGCCCTTGGCCCAGTTGAGACCGTAGAGCAACGTGCTCTTCTTGTAGATCGCGGTCTCGGCCGTGTTCTTGTACTTCGGACCGCGGTCTTCGGGGTCGAGGATGCGCGCACCGAACCCCACGGCGTCGCCACGCATGTCCCAGATCGGGAACATCAACCGGTTGCGGAACGCGTCCTGGAGCTTCTGCGCACGGTTGAGGAAGGCGAGGTTCGCGCCGACGATGTCGTCGCGGCCGAACTTCTTCTGCTTCTGGAGATGGTTCGCCAGCTCGTCAAACGCCGACGGCGAGAAGCCGAGCTTGAAGCGGCGCGCCGCTTCGCCGTCGAAGCCGCGGCTGCGCAAGTACTGACGCGCTCGCCCGCCGTCGGGATGCTGCATGAGGCGGTCGTGGTAGAACGCGATCGCGGCTTCGATGGCTTCGCTGAGCCGTTGGCGGCGAGCGCGTTCCTTGGTGAACGACGCGTCGTCGTAGCGCAGCGTGATGCCGGCGCGTGCCGCCAGGCGCTCTACGGCACCGACGAAGTCGAGGTGCTCCACTTCGCGCACGAACGTGATGGCATCGCCGCTCTTGCCGCAACCGAAGCAATGGAACACACCGAGCTCGGCGTTGATCCCGAAGCTCGGCGACTTCTCGGCGTGGAACGGGCACAGGCCCGTGAAACGACGGCCGACGCGCTTGAGGGCCACGTGCTCGCGCGCGAGATCGACCAGATCCGTCGTCTCCCTGACCCGCTGCACGTCCTCGTCGAGGATGCCCACGACGCCACCCTACGACGCGGCGCGGCGTCGCACAGCGGCGATGCCCGGGCCCGCGACGACACTCGACAACCGCTCGCTCACACGCCGCGGGGCAACGCCTCGGGCCGCCAGCCGAGCAGCTCCACACCGAGCGCGAGGGCGTAGCGATCCGTCATCCCGCTCACGTAGCGCACCACCACGCCGGCCGTCTCGGGCGTGTTCGCCACGAGCTGCGGGGTCACGTCGGTGGCGTCGTCGGGGAGGCGCAGTGGCGCATCGACGAAGTAGTCGACGAGACCGCGCAACAGCGCGATGACGCGGTCGGCCTGTTGGCGGGATGCGGGCCGCAAGTAGATCCGATCGAAGTTGAACGCCCGGAACGCGGCGAGCGCCCCCGCCGCGGGCTCCGACATCCGCACGTGGCCCGTGCGGTCGATGCCGTCGAGCACCGCCCGCACGAACCCGTCGATCTGCTGGGTGCGGCCGCGGCCCACCACGTCGGCCACCGAGTCGGGAAGATCGCCCGGCACGAGGATCCCCGCCCGCGTGGCGTCTTCGAAGTCGTGGCAGACGTAGGCGATGCGGTCGGCCCAGGCAACCACCTCGCCTTCGGGTGTGCACGGCGCCGGGCGCCGCCACGAGTGGTTGCGCACGCCGTCGAGCGTCTCCACGCACAAGTTGAGCGGCTCGAGCGTCACGTCGGCGCCGTAGACGGCGTGGTCGTAGCCGCCCGGCACGTACGCGGAGAACGCCTCTTCGCTCGCGTGGCCGGCCGGGCCGTGCCCGCAGTCGTGGGCCAACGCGATCGCCTCGACGAGAGGGACGCACAACCCGACGGTACGGGCGATGCTCGTGGCCACCTGCGCGACCTCGATCGCGTGCGTCATGCGCGTGCGCAGATGGTCGTCTTCGGGTGCGACGAACACCTGGCACTTGCCGGCCAACCGTCGCCACGGACGCGAGTGCTTGATCCGGTCGAGGTCGCGCTCGAAGCACAAGCGGAACTGGTCGGGAGCCTCGGGACGGGCCCGTACGCCCGCGCCGATCGGCCGTGTGGCGCCAGGCGCGAGTGCGGCGTCGAGCTCCGCCTCCCGTTGCACGCGCGACTTGGCGCGTGCGCCAACGAACGCGGTGGCACCCTGGTGGGCCACCGCGGCGCCCGCACCGGCGTCGCGCACGACGAGCCCTTGCGCGCCCGCTCGATCACCCGCGCGCGCAGCAGCGCCGTGATCGCTGTGCAGCTCGGGCAAGGTGTCGGTCATCGCTTCGGACTGTACCGACTAGCTGTGACAGGCCCGCCGCGCGGTGTGAGCAGCGGCGCTCAGCACCCCACGCCGATCTCCTTGCCGATCTCGGTCGGAACCGGCGGGCGGCAGCCGACCGGCCTCGTACCGCTCGTGACCACCGTCCACTGCGAGCCCACGCAGTGCGAGATCACGATCAAGGTATCGAAGCTCACGGCGATCGGGACCAGGCTGGCTCGGGCCCACGTGTGATCGCTCGACGCGTGTGTGATCGAGCCGATGTTGACCGGAGTCGACGGCTCCTTGCTCTTCGCGTACGCCAGCAGCTTCTTACCCAGGTCGTTGTCGGTGGCCGAGCACGCGCTCGCGACGGCTCCCGCCGGCTTCGACGTGGTCGGCACCGTCGCCCGTCGCGTCGTCGGCGTCGTGGGGTGCACCGTCGTCGGCCCCGCCGTCGTCGTCGCCCGTTTGGCTGTGCTCGTCGTCGACCCGGCGTGCGCCGAGGCCTGCTCCACCGTCGACGGGCTGGCCGGCGGCGAGCCCACCGTGGGGTGGCTGGCCGTCGGGCCGTTCGCTCCGCTGCAGCCACCCGACAGGCCGGTGAGCGCCACACCGAGCACCACGAAGAGCGCGGTGGCGATCCCGGCCAGCGGACCGTTCGTGCGCGCCATACAACGAAGTTATCGGCGCGCGCAGGCCCCGAACCGGACCCCCGACGCGCGTTCGAGCCGGCTCAGCCTCCGACGCGGGTCAGCCGCTGGCGCGATCGGCCAGCGCGACGAGCTCGTCGACGAAGACGGGCCAGTACAGCTCGGGCAGGTCGTGGCCCATCTCGTCGAGCACCACGAGCTTCGAGCCGGGCACTGCGGCCGCTGTTGCCTCACCGCCCGACAGTGTGATCAGCGGATCGACGCGACCGTGGATCACCGTGGTCGGGAGACGGAGCGTGGCGAGCTGCGCGGTGCGATCCGAGCTCCGCTGGATGGCCGACATCTGCAGCGCGGCACCGGAGGGATGAAAGCTCCGGTCGTACTCGAGTGCGGCGCGACCCCGCTCGAACGCCTCGTCGAAGTGCGGCCCGTCGATCACGCGCGCGGTCGCGACACGATGCTCGATGCACGCGTCGCGATCCTCGGGCGCCGGCGTCATCAGCACCTCGAGCGCGTCCGGGGTGGATCGGCCCACGCTCGTCGAGCCGGTCGACGACATCACGCTCGTGAGACTCAGCACGCGCGACGGATGGTCGAGCGCGAGCGTCTGGGCGATCATGCCGCCCATGCTCATGCCCCATACGTGCGCGCGGTCGATGCCGATCGTGTCGAGCACCGCGATGCCGTCTCGGGCCATGTCACCGAGATCGAAGCGGGTGCCGGGCGCGCTCTTCGTGGACAGGCCCACCTCGCGGTTGTCGAAGCGCACCACGAACAAGCCGGCGGCCGCGAACGCGTCGACCAGACCCTGCGGGAACCCGACGCACTGGCGCGTGAAGCCGTTGATCACGAGCAGCGGACGACCGGCCGGGTCGCCGTCGGTCATGCAGAAGATCTGGTAGCTGCCATTCGTCGCGAACACAAGATCTTCGATGCGTCGCAAACCCGCGCATTGCGCGGGTGAGCGACGCATGCCCTCCTCGGTCAGGCGGTGGTGGCCGGGCCGCCCGCGTCGAGCGCGGCGTGGGCCGCGGCGAGACGGGCGATCGGCACACGGTACGGCGAACAGCTCACGTAGTCGAGGCCGAGCTCGTGACAGAAGTGCACCGACGCGGGGTTGCCGCCGTGCTCACCACAGATCCCGAGCTTCAGCTTCGGGCGCGTGGCCCGACCCTCAGCCACGGCGAGCTCCATCAGACGGCCCACACCGCCACGGTCGATCTCCTCGAACGGGCTGATCGGGAGGAGCTTCTGTTCGAGGTACGCCGGCATCATGCGGCTCTCGATGTCGTCGCGGCTGAAACCGAACGTCATCTGCGTGAGGTCGTTCGTGCCGAAGCTGAAGAACTCGGCGACTTCGGCGATGTCGCCCGCGGTGAGCGCGGCACGCGGCGTCTCGATCATCGTGCCCACGAGGTACTCGACGTCGACGCCTTCCTCGGCGATCACCCGCGCCGCTTCTTCACGCGTCCAGCCCTCGAGCAACGCCAGCTCTTCGCGGTTCACGATGAGCGGGATCATGATCTCGACGATCGGGTTGCCGCCGGCCTCCTTGCGCTTGCAGGCGGCTTGCATGAGCGCACGCACCTGCATGCGGTACAGGCCCGGCTTCAAGATGCCGAGCCGGCACCCGCGGGTTCCGAGCATCGGGTTGAACTCGTGCCAGGCGTGCGCCGCTGTGTACAGGCGCTGCTCTTTGGCGGTGAGCGTGCCGGTGGCCTGCTTCACCATCAGCTCGTCGAGGTTGGGCAGGAACTCGTGCAGCGGCGGGTCGAGGAGACGCACCGTGACGGGCAGGCCGTCCATGGCCTCGAGGATGCCGATGAAATCGCCGAGCTGCTGCACGCGCAGCTGCTCGAGCGCGTCGTGTTCTTCCTGCTCGTTCGCGGCGAGGATCATCCGCTGCACGATCGGGAGGCGGTCCCCGAGGAACATGTGCTCGGTGCGGCACAGGCCGATGCCCTCGGCGCCGAACTCGCGCGCCTTGGCCGCGTCTTCGGGCAGGTCGGCGTTCGTGCGCACCTTCAACGTGCGCAGCTCGTCGGCCCACGCGAGCACGATGGCGAAGTGACCGGTGGGCTCCGGCGTGACCACGGCCACCTCGCCGAGCACGACCTCGCCCGACGTTCCGCTGATCGAGATGATGTCGCCCTCGTGCACCACCGTGCCGTCGACCGTGAACTGCTTGCCGGCCACGTCGATCTTCAGCGCGTCGGCGCCGCAGATGGCCGGCTTGCCCATGCCGCGCGCCACCACCGCGGCGTGGCTCACGAGGCCGCCGCGGCTCGTGAGGATGCCCTCGGCGGCGATCATGCCGTGCAGGTCGTCGGGGCTCGTCTCGGGGCGCACGAGGATCACGCGCTCGCCGCGCTCGGTGACGGCCGCCTCGGCTTCGTCGGCCGTGAAGTACACCTTGCCGACGGCCGAACCGGGCGACGCGTTGAGGCCCTTGGCGAGCACCGTGTAGGTGGCCTTCGGGTCGAAGTTCGGGTGCAGCAGCTGGTCGAGCTGCGCGGGGCTCACGCGCTTGACGGCTTCGCGCGACTCGATCATCGACGATTCGACCATCTCGACGGCCATGCGCAGCGCGGCGGCCGCGGTGCGCTTGCCGACGCGGGTCTGCAACATGAACAGGCGGCCCTGCTCGATCGTGAACTCGATGTCGCACATGTCGCGGTAGTGGTTCTCGAGCTGCTTCATCACGCCCAAGAGCTGTTCGTGACACTCGGGGAACTCGTTGCCCATCGCGGCGAGCGGCTCCGTGATGCGGATACCCGCGACCACGTCTTCGCCCTGCGCGTTGGTGAGGAAGTCGCCGTAGGGAGCGCTTTCGCCGGTCGACGGGTTGCGCGTGAACGCGACCCCCGTTCCCGA
>JADGOO010000043.1 GCA_017882905.1 Acidimicrobiia bacterium
ATCATGTGGGACTACTGCGGCATGGCCCGCGACCGGGCCGGGCTCGAGAAGGCCCTCTCGGAGATCCCCGCCCTGCGTCAGGAGTTCGAGAAGGACGTGCGGGTGCTGGGCTCGGCCGAGACCGTGAACCAGTCGCTCGAGAAGGCCGGGCGCGTTGCCGACTTCCTGGAGTTCGGCGAGCTGATGGTGCGGGACGCGCTGCACCGCAAGGAGAGCTGCGGCGGCCACTTCCGCGAGGAGTACCAGACCGAGGAGGGTGAGGCGCTGCGCGACGACGAGCACTTCGCCTACGTCGGCGCCTGGGAGTTCACCGGAGTCGGCAACGAGCCCGTGCTGCACAAAGAGCAGCTCGAGTTCGAAGAAGTGCACCTTGCGACCCGTTCCTACAAGTGATCGACGAGGCACGCGGCAATGGCTGAGGCGATGAAGATCAAGCTCACGGTGTGGCGGCAGGCGGGCCCCGACGCGTCCGGCCGCTTCGTCGATTACGAGCTCGACAGTGTGAGCCCCGACATGTCGTTCCTCGAGATGCTCGACACGCTGAACGAGATGCTCACCCGCAAAGGCGAAGAGCCCGTGGCGTTCGATCACGACTGCCGTGAGGGCATCTGCGGCAGCTGCGGCATGATGATCAACGGTGTGCCGCACGGTCCCGAGCGCGGCACGGCAACCTGCCAGCTGCACATGCGCAAGTTCTCGAGCGGCGCGCACGTGACGATCGAGCCGTTCCGCGCCGCAGGCTTTCCGCTGAACAAGGACCTGTCGGTCGATCGGAGTGCGTTCGACCGCATCATCGAGGCGGGCGGCTACATCACCGCGCCCACCGGTTCGGCACCCGATGCGAACCTGATCCCCGTGCCGAAGGGTGCGAGCGACGTGTCGATGGACGCGGCGCAGTGCATCGGCTGCGGGGCGTGCGTGGCCGCGTGCCCGAACGGTGCAGGGCAGCTGTTCACGTCGGCGAAGCTGGCGCACCTGAACCTGATGCCCCAGGGCCAGGCCGAGCGCTACGACCGCACGGTGCGCATGGTCGACACAATGGAGACGTACTTCGGCACGTGCACGAACCACGGTGAGTGCGAAGCCGCGTGCCCGAAGGAGATCTCGATCGACTTCATCGCCTTGATGAACAAGGACTTCGTGAAGGCGCAGCTCAAGCAGCGGCGCCTCGCGGGCCAGACCTTCCCGTAGCCCGAGATCGCGTGGCATCCTGGCCGCGTGGTTCGGCGTGGGGTGAGGCTGGTCGCCGCGGTGGTCGCGCTGGTCGCGACCTCGTGCGCTTCGACCGCTGCATCTTCGACTTCGGCCCGCGCCGGCACGCTGCTGCTCGACGGCTTCCGTGTGCCCACCGGCTCGCATCGCATGATGCCGATGATGCCCTGCTCGCTCCTCAGCGATCGGTCGTTGTGTGCCGACATCGTGGGCGTCGCGGTGCTCCAGATCGACGGGCGTCCCGACCGCACCCTCAACGCGTTGCTCGACGAGGGCCGGCGCCTCGGCTTTCGCGGCGGTGTCGACTGCTCCCGCAACGACGACGGCGTCACGTGCAACGGCGAGGTCCACGAAGGCCGCAACGTCGCGCCGCCGACCACTTCTGTTCCTGACACGAGTCCGACCACCGTGGCCTCGGTGGCGCCGCCGAGCACGACGACACTGCCCGTCGCTCCCGGGCGCGATGTGCGCATCGAGCTGCACTACGGCGTGGGGAACGACCCGCGTCTGGCGACCGCGGCGCTCACGCTCCGCTTCGCCACGATCCGGCCCGCCGACGGTTGCGAGACAAAGCCGACGTGCACGGATCATGTCGCCGACTTTCACGTTCCCGTGCCGGCGCTGCCGCGACTGCCTCGCGTCGGCGAGATCATCGATCCGCTCGGCCGCTCGACAGCGCTGACCGTGGTCGCCGGCACCCGCGTGATCGCGCGGCTCCCCGACGACGGCTCGCGCGGCGGCGGGCTGACGGTCATCGGCGCGAGCGGCGACCTCGACCGCGCCGCGGCGCGGTATCGAGACCAAGCGGCGCACAATGACTTCTTCCGTCCGGCGAGCGGGCACGAGACATGGAACGACTCCGGCTGGAGCATCGACCAGTCGTCGTGGGGTGGCAGCGAAGGCCCAACGGTCTACGTGATGACTGTCCACCGCGGTCCGGATGCATTCCTTGTGATCACCGTCGTGCCGTACGGCTGATCAGTCGAGAGGTCGGCGGCGTAGCTGTCGTCGCGTCTGGGCGCATTCAGGCGCGTCGCCAGTAGCTGCCGATTCCGTCGATGTCGACCAGGGGCTCGGTGATGGCCCGCGTCTCGCGGAAGTCGAGGACGGCTTGGCGACATCCGGGAAGTGCGTAGTCGTCGATGATGATGAAGCCCCTCGAGACCAGCCGCTCGTAGAGGGCGCTGAGGCTGTCCATCGTGGAGCCGTACATGTCACCATCGAGTCGCAGCACCGCGAACTGCTCGGCTCGCAGCGCATGCAGCGTGTCACTGAACCAACCCTTGACGAACACGACCTGTTCGTCGAGCAGGCCGTACCTCGCGAAGTTCGCGCGCACTTCGTCGAGCGACACGCGGAGCGCTTCGAATGTGTGATGAGGGTCGTCGATGTCGGCGGGATACTTTGCGACATCGGGAAGTGGCAATCCCTGGAACGAGTCCGCCACGTACACCGTTCGGCTCGTCTCATCGTGCGCCTTGAGGATCGCGCGCATGTAGATGCAAGCGCCGCCTCGCCACACTCCGGTCTCGATCAGGTCGCCCGGCACATGGTCTGCGATCACCGTCTCGACGATGCGGCGGAGGTTCGCCATGCGCTTGCGGCCGATCATCGTGTGCGCCTGCGAAGGCCAATCGAGACCACCGTCTCGTTTTGCGGCGTCGAAGATGCGATCCGACCAAGGATCCTGGGCCGGGTCTTCGTAGATCGTGTTGAGCAGGCATCGCTCCATGAGGTCGAGATACAGCGCCACTGCGTCAGTCACGAATCAGCCCTCTCGCCGAATGCGGCGACACAGCCGCGCGGTCTGGGGATGTCGTCGCGCTCGGCCCGTATGCGCCCGGCTATCTGACCCTCATCGCTTGGTCAAGGTCGCGCCACAGGTCGTCGACGCCTTCGATGCCCACGGAGAGGCGCAACAGATCGTTCGGGACCTCGAGCGTGGTGCCCGTCACCGACGCGTGCGTCATGCGCGCCGGGTGCTCGATCAACGACTCCACTGCGCCGAGCGATTCGGCGAGCGTGAACAGCCGGGTGGCGCGGGCCACCTCGAGCGCGGCAGCTTCGCCACCCGCGCACCGAAAGCTCACCATGCCGCCGAAATTGCGCATCTGCCGGCTAGCCACTTCGTGATCGGCATGACCCACGAGGCCGGGCCAGAGCACCTCGGTGACCGCATCATGCGCGGCCAACCGCTCCGCGATCACGCGAGCGTTCGCGCAGTGCCGTTCCATGCGCAGCGCGAGCGTCTTGACGCCCCGCAGCGCGAGGTAGCAGTCGAAGGGCGACGGCACCGCGCCCACTGCGTTCTGGAGGAATCCCAGCCGCTCGGCGCGTTCGTCGTCGTTCATGGCGACGAAGCCTCCAACCACGTCGGAGTGCCCGCCGAGGTACTTCGTGGCCGAGTGGACCACGATGTCGGCGCCCAACGCGAGTGGTTGCTGGAGGTAGGGCGTGGCAAAGGTGTTGTCGACGACCACGAGTGCGCCGTGGTCGTGCGCGAACGCGGCCACCGCGGCGATGTCGACCACGCGCAACATCGGGTTCGTCGGCGTTTCGATCCAGACGAGGCGAGTCTCCGGGCGCCACAGCGCGTCGAGCGCCGCGAGGTCGCGCAGGTCGCAGGCGCTCAACGACAACGTGCCCGTGGGCTCGTGCACCCGAGCGAGCAGCCGGTACGTGCCGCCATACGCGTCGTTGCCCACGACCACGTGATCGCCCGGCGCGAGCAGGCGAACGACCGCATCTTCGGCGGCCATGCCGCTCGCGAACGCAAAACCGTGCGCGGCCCCTTCGAGCGACGCCACACAGGCTTCGTACGCCGAACGCGTGGGGTTGCCCGTGCGCGCGTACTCGAAGCCGCGATGCTTGCCCACCGCTTCTTGCGCGAAGGTGGTCGCCAGGCTGATCGGCGTGACCACCGCGCCGGTCGTGGGATCGGGAGGCTGGCCTGCGTGCACCGCACGCGTCTCGAACGACTGAGCCTCGCCGTCGCTCATACGTCGCCGATCGTGCCGAGGAACGCGAGCACGTCGCTGCGCGTGAGCACGGAGCAGGGACGGCCACCGTCGAGCACGACCAGCGCGGCCGAGGTGTCGAGCATCTCCACCACGCTCGTGACCGATTCGCCGATGCCAACTGTCGGCAGTGGCGGGCTCATCACGTCGCCGATGCGCCGATCGAGCACGCTGCGATCGCGGAACACGAGATCCATGAGCTCGAGCTCGCGCACCGAGCCTTCGATCTCCTTCGGCTGCAACGGCGGCAGCTGACTCGCCACCACGAGCTGCGACACGTTGAGGTCGTGCATGATGGCGACGGCTTCACGCGCCGGCGCGTCGGGCGACATGCGCACCAAAGGCGGGATCTCAGTGCTGCGCGACTCGAGCACGTCGCGCGCGACCGGACCTTCCGCGTCGATGAAGCCGTTGTCGATCATCCAGCGGTCGTCGAAGATCTTCGAGAGGTAGTTGCGCCCTGAGTCGGGCAGGAGCACGACCACGAGACCGCTCTCGTCGAGCTCGCGCCCGATCTCGATGGCCGCGTGCACAGCCATCCCGCCCGACCCACCGATCAGCAGTCCCTCTTCACGAGTCACGCGGCGCGCCATCAGGAACGATTCGGCGTCGGTCACACGCACCACGCGATCGACGATGTTCGGGTCGTAGGTCTTGGGCCAGAAGTCTTCGCCGACGCCTTCCACCATGTACGGACGGCCGCTGCCGCCCGAGTACACCGAACCCTCGGGGTCGGCGCCCACGATCTGCACCGAGGCGTTGCGTTCCTTGAGTGCCTGGCCGACACCGGTGATCGTTCCGCCGGTACCGATGCCGGCCACGAAGTGCGTGATCCGGCCGTCGGTCTGGGCCCACAGCTCCGGGCCCGTCGTCTTCACGTGGGCGATCGGGTTGTTCGGGTTCGAGTACTGGTCAGGACGGAACGAGTTCGGTGTCTCGCGGGTGAGGCGATCGGCCGTGGAGTAGTAGCTGCGCGGATCTTCCGGCGCGACGGCCGTGGGGCACACGATCACTTCGGCGCCGTACGCGCGCAGCAGCGCGACCTTCTCCGCGCTCTGCTTGTCGGCCATCACGAAGATGCACCGGTACCCGCGCTGCGCAGCCACGATCGCCAGCCCGGCGCCGGTGTTCCCCGACGTCGGTTCCACGATCGTGCCGCCCGGCACGAGCTTGCCCTCTCGCTCGGCCGCGTCGATCATCTCGATCGCGGGCCGATCCTTCACGCTGCCGCCCGGGTTGTACACCTCCACCTTGGCCACCAGGTCGCAACGCAACCGTTCCGCTTCGCGCAGCCGCTTGAGGCGCACCAGCGGTGTGTTGCCAACGAGATCGAGCACGGAATCGGCGATGTCCATCGATGTCGAAGGTACCCGCGGCCTTCTGCTTCCCGCGCTGTCGGGTCCTGTCGCCGCTACATCGTCTCGTGCCGGTAGCGCTCGCGGATGGACATCGCCTCAGTGGCGGGGAGGGTGGGCTCGATCGTGTTTGCTCGTTCGCGGAGGTTCCAGGCTTCGGCGATCTGGTCGGCCGACACCTGGTGCAAGACCATCGCGGCCTGCACCGCGGCGCCGGTCGCGGCGTGCTCTGTCCCGTCCGGCACGACCACCGGACGCTGCGCGAGGTCGGCCAACACGTGGCGGTAGGCAGCCGAACGAGCACCACCACCCACCAGCACGAGGTGCTCCGGGTCGGGAACGCCCGCAGCCAGCAGCGCGTCAAGGCCGTCGAGGAGGCCACAGACCACACCTTCGAACGCGGCCCGCGCGAGCTGCTCGCGCGTCACGTCGCTGCGCAGGTTGGCGATGGTGCCCGTGGCGTCGGGCCGGTTCGGTGTGCGCTCGCCGTCGAAGTACGGCACCAGCACCGTTCCCGCCGCGCCGGCCGGCGTGTCGAGCGCGAGCGCGTCGAGCCGCCCATGGTCCACGCCGAGCAGCCGCGCGATCGCGTCGGTGACCTTGGTCGCGTTGAGCGTGCACACGAGGGGCAGGAACTCACCGGTGGCGTCCGCGAACCCGGCGACGGCACCGCTGCCGTCGGCCGTCGGCTCGAGTGCCCGCGCGTACACGGTTCCCGACGTGCCGAGCGACACCGCGACCTCACCGGCGCGCAGCCCCACCCCGAGCGCGCCAGCCATGTTGTCGCCCGTGCCGGGCGCCACGATGCCATCGCCGTCGCACCGCGCGAGCGGCTCGTGCGGGCCGCACACGCGCGGCAGCATCGCGTTCCAGTCGAGATCGCCACTCACGATCCGCAACAGATCGAGCGCCCAGTCGTCGTGTTCGGGCGACCAGTAGCCGGTGCCCGACGCGTCGCCGCGATCGGTGACCCATTCACCCGTGAGCTTCCACGTGAGCCAATCGTGGGGCAGGCCCACCCGGGCGAGCCGCGCCCACGCGTCGGGCTCGCTGCGGTGCAGCCACGACAGCTTCGTGATCGTGAACGCCGCCACGGGCACGCTGCCGCACGCGTCGGCCCAGGCCTGCGCGGAACCGAGCTGCGTGATGAGCCAGCCCGCGTCGGCGGCCGATTCGGTGTCGTTCCAGAGCTTCGCGGGCCGGATCGGTGTGCCACCCGCGTCGAGGGTGACGAGGCCGTGCTGTTGCGCACCGACAGCGACGGCGTCGGCGTCGTCGAGCGACACGCGAGCGTCGTCGAGTGCGTCCTGCAGCGCGTCCCACCAGGACTGCGGGTCTTGCTCGCTGCGCGGCGGGCTCGTGGGCGGGTGGGCGGCTCGTCCGACGGCCAGGAGCGCGCCGTCGTCGGCATCGCGGAGCTCCACCTTCGTGGCGCCCGTCGAGCTGTCGATCCCCAAGACCCTCGCCACCGTGGCCTCCAACTCTCAACCGGCGTGCCGAACCCACCACGACGGTCGGTTCGTCACGCAGGTTCGCACGTGAGCGGCCGTTTCGACGACGTCAGCGGGTGCCGAGGAGCAGCTCGGTCACCAGCTGATCGAGGCGCTCGAGGCCATACCCCACCTCGGCGAGCGCGGCGACGTCGTGCGGTCCGGCGCGCAGCGCGGTGATCGCGTCGGCACCCAAACCGCCGGGCGACGTGGGATCGGCGATGCGGGCCACCTGAGCCACCTCGAGCGCAGCCTGGATCTCCGGGTCGGCATGGAAGCGCGCGACCTTGTCGCGCAACATCAGGTAGGTGCGCATGCAGCCGCGCGCGAAGTCCCACACGCCGTCGATCGACTCGGTGCGGTAGGCATGCGCGTCGAAGTGGCGACTGCCGTCCCAGCCGGCATCCTCGAGCAGCTTCACCGTGTAGAACGCGTCGCGGATCCCTTCGGAACCGAAGCGGAAGTCCTGGTCGTACTTGCCGATCCGCTGCGCGTTCAGATCGATGTGGAACAGCTTCTCGGCCCACAACGTCTGCGCCACACCGTGATGGAACGACAGACCGCTCATCGTCTCGTGGGCGAACTCCGGGTTGAGTCCCACCATCTCCGGCCATTCCAACGCGTGCACGAACGCGAGCGCATGTCCGACCGTGGGCAGCAAGATGTCGCCGCGCGGCTCGTTCGGCTTCGGCTCCAACGCGAAGCGCACGTCGTAGCCGCGATCGCGCACGTACGCGCAGCACAGGTCGACCGCTTCCTTGTATCGGTCGAGTGCGAGACGCACGTCTTTCGCGGCGTCGCACTCGCAGCCTTCGCGACCACCCCACATCACATACACCGACGCGCCGAGCTCCACGCCCATGTCGATCGAGTCGAGCGTCTTGGCGACGGCGTACCGGCGCACTGCCGGATCGTTCGCGGTGAACGCGCCCTCCTTGAACACGGGCTGCGAGAAGAGGTTGGTGGTGGCCATCGGAACACGCAGCCCGGTGTCGTCGAGCGCGCGGCGGAAGCGCTTCATGATCGCTTCGCGTTCACCGGCTGTCGATCCAAAGGGCACGAGGTCGTCGTCGTGGAAGTTGACGCCGAACGCGCCGAGGTCGGCGAGTGCGTACACCGCGTCGACCGGGTCGAGTGCCGGGCGCGTCTCGAATCCGAACGGGTCTCGGCCACGATTGCCGACCGTCCAGAGACCGAACGTGAAGCGGTCGGCCGGCGTGGGCGCGTACGCGCCGATCGAGTCATCTGCCATGGGGCCATGATGCCCGACGCGCCGCCGCGAGTGGTTCTCGTACACTCGCGCTCGCCTGACCGAGCGACTGTTCCTGTACGGCACCTTGATGCCGGGGCACGGAGCGTGGGCGCTCGTGGAGCGTGCGGTGGTCGGTGTGACTCCGGCCCGAGCCGACGGTCGCCTGTACGACACGGGTCTCGGGTATCCGGCCGCGTGCTTCGCCCCAGCCACGAGCACCGACGGCGACAACACCACCGACGCGGCGCGGGTGCACGGTGTGGTGGTCGTGCTCGATCCCGCGCACGCGTCGACCACGCTGCGTCGCCTCGACCGCTACGAAGGCCCCGGATACCGCCGCATCGCGCTCACGCTCGACGACGGCACCCGAGCCCACGCGTACGACTGGATCGGACCGCTCCGGGATCTCGTCGCCATCGAGTCGGGACAGTGGCCAAAGCCGAAACCCGAGGACCTGCCCGCCGATCAGTAGTGCGATGACGTTCGACGGCATCGCCGCCATTCAGGCGCGCATCGACGCGATCCAGCAGCAGTTCGGCGCGGCGACCGCATCGTCCGGCGGCTCCGGGGCGTCGGGCTCGACCGCGAACCCCGACTTCGCGCAGGTGCTCGCGCAGGTGAGCGCGAACAGCAGCGCGACGTCGGCGCTCGGACTGCTCGACGGCTCGTCGAGTGACCCCACGAGCAGTGCGAGCAGCGGCAGCGGCACCGGCGGCCTCGACCCCAGCCTCCTGAGCGCCCTCACCGGCAGCAGCGCCAACACCGGCGGCCTCGACCCCAGCCTCCTGAGCGCCCTCACCGGCAGCAGCGCCAACACCGGCGGCCTCGACCCCAGCCTGCTCAGCGCCCTCTCCAACCTCACCGGCCGCGGCGGCATGGCCCCGCCGGCACCGTCGTCGACCGCGCCCACGGGCTTCGTGGCGACCGCGCTCGCCGAGGCCGGCAAGCCGTACCGCTTCGGCGCCGAAGCCTCCCCCAACGACCCGAACCCACCCGCGTTCGACTGCTCCGAGCTCGTGCAGTGGGCCGCGGCCCGCAACGGGGTGAACCTCGTCGACGGCGCCGCCCACCAGTACCTGGCCGCCAAGCAGGCCGGCGAGGTCGTGCCCGTCGACGTGGCCATCCGCACGCCCGGTGCGCTGCTGTTCTCGTTCTCGAGCGAGCCCGTGCCGGGCCAGGGAGAGCCGCCCCATGCCCACGTGGCGATCAGTCTCGGCGACGGTCGCACGATCGAGGCCAAGGGCCGGGCCTACGGCGTAGGCGTCTTCTCGGCGGCGAACCGCTTCACGTACGGCGCGATCGTTCCGGGCCTCGCGCGCTGATCGCGCGATATCCCCCCGCCTGTTGTTATTGTGGTGCATGTTGCTGCAGTGAATCGCTGGGTGGCCGGACTCCTCGGCTGGTGTGCGGCTTCTGTACCGATTGCGCTCATCTGCGGCGCGATGTTGCGTGGCGGTCGACGGCGCCGGGCACCCGCCACCCCGAAGGTGCGAGCACTGCACCCCGACGGCGCGCCGTCGGGCCAACCCATCCGCCCGCTCGCGGGCTGAATTCTCGGCGCCTACTTCGTCCGGCGTGAGTCCGGCTCGGAGTCGTGCGTGACGCGGCGAATATGTTGACCCGCGTGACCGACCATTCGTTCGCGCGGGCGTGGCGCACCGTGGCCGAGCTCGCGCCCGAGCGGGTTGCGATCGAGTGCGGCGAGCAGCGTCTCACGTTCCGTGACTTCTACGACCACGCCACGCGGCTCGCCGGTGTGCTGCACGACGCGGGTGTGCAACCCGACGACAAGGTCGCGATCGAGCTCGTCAACTCGCCCGAGTACCTCGTGACGTTCTTCGCCACGCAGCTCCTCGGTGCCGTGCCCGTGAACGTGAACTACCGCTACGTGGGCGCCGAGCTCGCCTACCTGCTCGACAACTCCGACGCCGTCGCGCTCGTGTTCCACGACGAGTTCGCGCCGACGGTGCGCGACGCGCTCGCCACGCTCCCCGCCGACCGGCGACCGCGCGTGCTGCTCTCGGCCCGCCACGACGGCAGCGACGCCGACGCCGACGCCGTGGAGGGCGCACGCGACTTCGCCGCCACCGTCGCGGGGCGCGACCCGTTCATCTCGACGCGTGAGCCCACGGGCGACGATCTCATCTTCTTGTACACAGGCGGCACCACCGGCGCGCCCAAGGCCGTCATGTGGCGCAGCGACGATCTCTACGTCGCGCTCTGGCAGATGAGCCGTCCCGGTACGCAACCGCCCGACCCGGCGACCACGATCTCGAAAGGGCATGCGGCAGCCACGCTGCTCCCGGCGTGCCCGCTCATGCACGGAACCGGCCTGTTCATCACGCTCTCCACGCTGTCGGGCGGCGGTCGCGTCGTGCTCATCGACACGCAGCGGCTCGATGCCGAACGCACGTGGCGCGAGGTCGCCGAACGCGACGTCGCAGTCGTCACGATCGTGGGCGACGCGTTCGCCCGCCCGCTCCTCGAAGCGCTCGACCACGCGCCCAGCCAGTACGACCTGAGCAGCTTGCGCGCGATCACGTCGTCGGGTGTCACCTGGAGCCCGCAGATCAAAGCGGGTCTGCTGGGTCACCTCCCCGACGTGACGCTTGTCGACTCGCTCGGCGCGTCGGAAGGCATCATGACCCGCAACGTCTCCGATGCCACGAGCGACATCAAGCCCGCCAGCTTCAAGCTCTCCGACCGCATCGTCGTGGTCGCCGACGACGGCACGCGCTGCCTGCCCGGCGACGAGCGCGTGGGCCTGCTCGGCGTGGGCGGCCCGATCCCGCTCGGCTACTACAAAGACGACGCCAAGACGGCCACCACGTTCCGTGTCGTCGAAGGCACCCGATACTCGGTACCCGGCGACTACGCGATCGTGGAAGCCGACGGCACGATCCGACTCCTCGGACGCGGCTCCGCGTGCATCAACACGGGCGGCGAGAAGGTGTACCCCGAAGAGGTGGAGACCGCGCTGCGCTCGCACCCGTCGGTCGCCGACTGCGTCGTCGTCGGCGTACCTGACGATCGTTGGGGCGAGATGGTCGTCGCGCTCGTGAGCCCGGCGCGCGGTGCTGCGATCGACAGCGATGCACTCCGCGCACACTGCCGCTCGAGCCTCGCCGGATACAAGGTGCCGAAGTCGATTGTCGCGCTCGACTCGTTGCAACGATCACCGTCGGGCAAGGCCGACTACGCACTGCTGCGCGGCATCGCCGCCGAGCAGCTCACGGAGGTGAAGCAGTGACCGTGCCCGAAGTGAGCGTCGACGAAAGCGCCCAGCTGGCGCGTGAGGGCGCGCTCCTGCTCGACGTGCGCAACGACGACGAGTGGACCGCAGGCCACGCGCCCGACGCTACGTACATGACGTTGTCGCAGGTTCCCGCGCGGTGCGGCGAGCTGCCCCGCGACCGGCGCATCGTCGCGATCTGCCGGGTCGGCGGTCGCTCGGCGAAGGCCACCGAGCTGCTCGTGGCCCAGGGCTACGACGTGGTGAACATGGTGGGCGGCATGCAGGCCTGGGCCGCGGCCGGACTCCCCGTCGTCACCGATGCCGGCGACCCCGGCACCGTGATCTGACCACCCCGGTTGGGTGGTTGCTACTCATGGGTAGCCTGGTCGGCTCATGAGCTTCGACCGGGCCGGCGCGCTCGAGCGCCTCGCCGAACAGCACTTCGACGTGCTCGTGATCGGCGGCGGGATCACCGGCATGGGCTGCGCGCTCGACGCCGCCACCCGCGGTCTCTCGGTAGCACTCGTGGAGCGCGACGACTTCGCCAGCGGCACATCGTCGAAGAGCTCGAAGCTCGTGCACGGGGGCCTGCGCTACCTCCAGCAAAAGGAGATCGCGCTCGTCTACGAAGCCCTCGCGGAGCGCCAGGTTCTGCGCCACACCGCACCCCACCTCGTGCGCATCCTGCCGTTCCTCCTCCCCGTGTTCAGCGGCAAGGACGGCTTGTTCGACCGGCGCATCGCGCGCATCGTGGGCACGTCGATGTGGCTCTACGACTTCACCGGCGGGCTGCGCATCGGCAAACTCCACGAGCGCATCAGCACGCAGCAGGCCCTCGACCACGTGCCCACGCTGCGCGCCGAGCGCATCGCCTACGCGTATCTCTACTACGACGCCCGCACCGACGACGCGCGTCTCACGCTCACGATCGGCCGCACGGCCGCCGATTACGGCGCGGCCCTCGCGAACTACACCCGCGTGGTCGAGCTCACGCGCGACGGCGATCGCGTGTCGGGCGCGATCGTGGAAGCCGACGGGAACCGATTCGCGGTACGGGCGCGCACCGTCGTGAACGCGACCGGCGTGTGGGCCGACGACGTGCGCGCGCTCGACGAAGCCACGCATCCGTCGTCGATCCGTCCGGCCAAGGGCGTGCACATCACCGTGCCGTGGTCGAAGGTGCGCAACGACATCGCCGCGGTCGTGCCCGTGCCGAAGGATCGCCGTTCCGTGTTCGTGGTGCCGTGGGGCGACGACGGCCAGGGCAACCCGCAGTTCACCTACATCGGCACGACCGACACCGACTACGACGGTCCGGTCGACGATCCGCAGTGCACGCCCGACGACGTGGCGTACCTGTTGCGGGCGATCAACTTCTCGTGCGACTCCGACATCACCGAAGCCGACGTGGTCGGCACGTGGGCGGGATTGCGGCCGCTCGTGAAGGCCGCCGCCAGCGGACGTACCGCCGACCTGTCGCGCAAGCACTCGGTGCGCACGTCGGCGAGCGGACTGGTCACCGTCACGGGCGGCAAGCTCACCACCTATCGGCGCATGGCCGCCGACACGATCGACGACGTGATGGGCCTGCTCGATCGGCGCGGTCGCAGCACCACGCGCAAGGTCGCGTTGCTCGGCGCGACCGGATGGGACACCACCGGATGCAGCGACCACCTCTCGGGGCGCTACGGCAGTCTGGCGCGCGAGGTCGGTGCACTGGCGGCGAGCGATCCCGATCTGGCCCGGCCACTCGTACCCGGTCTGCCCTACACCCGCGCCGAGGCGCTCTACGCGGTGCGCGAGGAGATGGCCCAGACGCTCGACGACGTGCTCGCCCGCCGAACCCGGGCCCGGTTGCTCGCACGCGACGCGTCGGCCGCGGCCGCCGACGACATCGCCGCGCTGATCGGCCCCGAGCTCGGTTGGGATGCCGCCCACGCGGCGGCGCAGGCGGCTGCGTACCGCGCCGCGACCGCGCACGAGCGCGAAGCAGCCGACCTGCCGCTCACGATCATCGCCTGAACCAACGCGCTTCCCCGCGCCGCCGGATCGGCGCTGTCGCGCCGACGTTCAGGCGTGCCGGCCGAGCATCGCGAGCAGCACGGCTTGGGGACCGTCGCCGTCGGGAGCGGTCTCGGTGCCGAACATCCCGCTCGCCGCGAGCATCGCGGCCTGGGGTCGCACCACTTCGAGGCACGCCTCGGCCAGCGCGGGATCGAGCCGCGCGGGCTGGCCCGTCGCCACCGCGAGATCCCAGCCGTGCACGAACACATCGAGGAAGCGGTGCCCGCAGTACACCGAACCGGGTACCGGTCCGTACGACACGGCGCAGGGCGCGTCCATCGCGCCCGGCGCTTCGAACGCGGCCCGCGCCGCGACGGCCGAAGCCTCGTAGGCACCGAGCGCATCGACGCCGAGCACGTCGCCGTCGAGGCGGTCACCGACGTCGGCGATCGTGCGGCCGGCGGCGAGCTCCGCGGCCCACCAGTTGCCGCTCACCACGTGGTTGAGGAGCGCGCGCACGTCCCAACCCGCACACGGCGTGGCCTTGGCGAGCTGGTCGTCGCTCACCCCCGCGACGATCGCATGCGTCGCGTCGAGCGCCTCCGCGTGCCACCGCACCACGCCCTGCACCGATGCGTCGAGCTCCACCATCGCGACCACCTCCGGTGGGCATCTTGGTTCGCGGCGGCCCCGGTGTCGAGCGCGGCGACCGTCGTACGCTGTCGCCCAATGAGCATCACCACGAGATACGAGAAGATCACCGCCCACGACGGCGGTCGGTTCGAGGCGTACTGCGCCATCCCCGACGGTGGGCACGGGCCCGGAATCCTCGTCTTCCAAGAGATCTTCGGCATCAACGACAACATGCGCGGCTTGGCCGAACGACTCGCGGGTGAAGGGTTCGTGGCCCTCGTCCCCGACATGTTCTGGCGGCTGCAGCCGCGCTTCGAGAGCAAGGACGAGTCGGGCATGGCCGATGCGTTCGCCCTCGTGCAACAGTTCGACCGTGAGCTCGGCATGGCCGACATCGCCGCCACGCACGCACATCTCGTCGCGATGCCGGAGTGCACCGGCAAGGTCGGCGCGGTCGGGTTCTGCCTCGGAGGTGCGTTGGCGTTCGCGTGTGCCGCCACCAGCAGGGTCGACGGGCGCGGTCCCGACGCCGCAGTCTGCTACTACGGCTCGGCGATCAACGACATGCTCGCACTCGCCGACGCCCTCGAGTGCCCCACGATGTACCACTATGGCAACGACGACGCGTTCATCCCACCTGAGAACATCAACGCCGTCGAACAAGCCGTCGACGGTCGAGAGGGCGTCGAGTTCCACCGCTACGAGGCCGGCCACGCGTTCAGCAACTGGGATGCGCCGTCGTTCTACCGGCAGGAGCCGGCCGACATCGCGTGGGAGCGAACCCTCGCGTTCTTCCACCGCACGCTCGACTGATCGGCGACCATCATGGCGACCACTCCGCGGCGCGGCGCGCCGACCCCGCCCATCGCGCTCGCGGCCGGCGCGATCACCGATCACGTCGTGGCGCAGCGCGTCGAGGTCGACGACGCGTTGGCCACCCGATTGCGGGCCGCGTGCACCGAGGTCATCGACGACGCAACCGCGCTCGCCGAAGCCAGCCGCGACTGGTGGCCGCTCGCGATGCACTGGGCCCGCGCCGGCGAGGTGGGCATGCGAGCCGCGTTGATCGCCCGGCCCGGTTCCGCGGCCGAAGTCGCGAACGTCGTACGGGTGTGCAACGAAGCGCGCGTGCCGCTCACCACGGCAGGTGGGCGCAGCGGCGTGTGCGGCGCCAGCATCCCACTCCACGGCGGCGTCGTGCTCGACACCACCGCACTCGGCGGCATCCGCGGCGTCGACCGCACCTCGTTGCTCGTCGACGTGCGCGCGGGCACGTTCGGCGACGTGTTCGAAGACACCCTGCGCGATGAGCACGACCTCACGTGCGGTCACTGGCCACAGTCAATGGCGCTCTCCACGGTGGGTGGGTGGCTCGCGTGTCGCGGCGCCGGACAGCTCTCCACTCGCTACGGCAAGATCGAAGACATCGTCGAGGGCCTCGACGTGGTGCTCGCCGACGGCACCGAGATCCACACCGGCGGCGCACCGCGGGCGGCGGTCGGACCGGATCTCACGCAGCTGTTCGTGGGATCCGAAGGCACGTTGGGCGTGATCACCGGCGCGCGGTTGCGCGCGCATCCGACGCCAGTGGCGGAACGGCGCGCGGCGTACACGTTCGCAACATTCGCCGACGGCATCGACACGATGCGCCGCATCGTGCAACGGGGCGCCACACCCGCCGTGTTGCGGCTCTACGACTCCGTCGAAGCTGATCGTTCGTACAAGACCGGAGACCGGCACCTGCTGCTCGTGCTCGACGAAGGCGATGCGGCGATCGTCGACGCCGTGCTCCACATCGTCCACGACGAGTGCGCGCGACGCGGCGCGGAACCGGCCGACGTCGCGCTCGTCGAACAATGGTGGGGACATCGCAACGACGTGAGCGCGCTCGAAGCGCTCGTGTCGCGCGACATCGTCGTCGACACGATGGAGATCAGCGCACCGTGGGCCGCGCTCCCCGCGATCTACGACGCCACGCGCGCGGCGATCCTGGCGGTCGATCACGCCATGGTCGCTTCCGCGCACCAGTCGCATTCGTACCTCGATGGCGGCTGCCTCTACTTCACGTTCGCGGCGCGACCGCCCGTCGACGAGAAGGACGCGTGCTACCGCGCGTTGTGGGACGCCGGGCAGAACACCGTGCTCGAACACGGCGGCGCGCTGAGCCACCACCACGGCGTAGGTCTCAACCGAGATCGATTCGTTGCCGGCGCGCTCGGCGCCGGCTTCGAGGTGCTCGCCGCGCTGAAGCGCACGCTCGACCCCAACGGGATCCTCAACCCGGGCAAGCTCGGCCTCGCGTCGCCCTGGGGTCCGGCAACGTGGTGAGCTCCGCCGTGAAGGTGCTCGTGGTCGACGTCGGCACGAGTGGCGTGCGCGTGGCCGTCATCGACGGCGACGGCCACTTCGTCCTCGATCGCTACGAGGAGCTGCTGCCTTCGTCGCCCGCCGACGGCCTCGTCGAGATCGACGGCGCGGCGCTCGCAGCCGCGGTCATCAGACTCGCGCTCGCGGCCGTCGACACGGCCGGGCCGGTCGACGGCGTCGGCATCACGAACCAGCGCGCGTCGGTGGTCGTCTGGGACGCGGCGACGGGTGAGCCGATCGGCCCCGGCCTCGGCTGGCAAGACCTGCGCACGATCGGCGCGTGCCTCGCGGCGCGCGAGCACGGATTGCGACTCGCGCCGAACCAGAGCGCCACGAAGGTGCAGTGGCTGCTCAACGCTCATGCCGGTGGCCGAGACCGCGAAGCGCTGCGGGTGGGCACGATCGACACGTGGGTGATCGCCGCGCTCAGCCGGGCAACGGCGCACGTGACCGATGCGAGCAACGCCGCGGTCACCGGCCTCACCGACGGAGACGCCCGCGACTGGTCGCCTACCGCGCTCGACGCGCTCGGTATCCCGCGCGCCACGATGCCCGCGCTCGTGTCATCAGTCGGCGAGTGCGCGCGCGCCGAGGTGCTTCCCGGCGCGCCACCGATCGTCGCGGTGCTCGGCGACCAACAGGCGTCGCTCGCCGGGCAGAGCTGCGTGCGGCCGGGGGTCGCCAAGATCACCTTCGGCACGGGCGGCATGCTCGACACCGTGGTCGATGCTCCACTCACGGTGCATCAGCGCATGGGTCACGGGACGTTTCCGATCGTCGCGTGGCGCGCGCCCGGCGGAGCCACGAGCCACGCGGCCGGCCCGGATACGACCACCACGTGGGGCATCGAAGCGATCATGCTCGCCGCGGGCACCAACGTGCAGTGGCTCCGCGACGGCCTCGGTCTGGTCACCACGAGCGCCGAGACGCACGAGGTCGCCGCGCAGTGCCGCGACTCGGGAGGCGTGGTCTTCGTCCCCGCGCTCATGGGCCTCGGTACGCCCAACTGGGACTACGGGGCGCGCGGCACGCTGCTCGGCGTCACGCGCGGCACCGGGCGCGCCGAGGTCGTGCGGGCCGTGCTCGAAGGAATCGCGCACCGGGGCGCCGACCTCGTCGACGCGGCCGTCGCCGACGCGGGCATCAGCATTGATGCGCTGCGGGTGGATGGTGGCATGAGCGACAACGCCACGTTCGTCCAAGCGCTGGCCGATGCGACCCAGCGCACCGTCGAGGTTGCGCCCGTGCGCGACGCCACCACGCTCGGCGCCGCGCTCATGGCCCTCGTCGCACTTGGCCATCACCGCACCATCGACGACCTCGCAACAACGTGGCGCCCACGCGTGCGGGTCGCGCCGCAGTCGGTGCTCGACCGCGAGCGTTGGCGCGCCGCGGTCACACGCGCCGAACGATGGCTGCCCGAGCTGTCGTCGATCGAGTTCTGAACCAGCCGGACTCAGGCGCTTGACTCAGGCACTCGACTCAGGCACTCGACTCAGGCGGTGGGCTCCGCGCGCCGCTCGGCGGCGAGATCACGGCTCAGCTTCAGGAGCGTGCCGCCGGTGGCGAGCGCGCCCACACCCAGCACTCGCGACCGCCACGGCAAACCACGAGATGCCAGTGACGTGACACCGTCGACCACATCGCTGATCGCGCCCATCGACACCCACTCGGCATCGTCGCCACGCTCTTTGAGGTTCGTGAGTGCGCCCACACCGAGCGCCAGGTCGCGGATGCCGGCGAAACGGGTGAGCGCCTTGGCTTCCGGCGTGCTCGTGGCGAAGAACAGCCGCGTCACGAGACCGGGTAGAAGCACACACGAGAGGCCGATCACGCAACGGCCGCGCGACATGATGATGGCGATCTGGCGGGAATCGAGGTCACTCAGGTCCACGACGGGCGACGTTAGGTGACCTGCAGCCATTCGGCCCAGCCATGGCCCACGCCGCCGTCGGCGCGATCGAAGCGGCACAGGGCTCGGGCGAGTCGAGCCCGGCGACCGTCGGGCGCGTCGAGGGGTACCGGGGCGAGCGCGAGCGGAACGACGCGCACCACGAGCTGCGGGTCGTCGCCGGCGTCGAACCCGGCACCGAGCCGGTACTCGGCAGCACCGGCCTGCCCGTCGCTGGCCGCGCGGCTGTGCACCGCGCCCCGACCATCGGCGCGCTCACGGCGATCGCCGCGCCACAGCGCGGCTTCATCGGCGGTTGCGGTTCCGGCCGTGCCGGCGTCGAACCCGAACACGCGCACCGCCATCGCGTCGTCGAACGCCACCGCGCCCTGATGCCAGTCGGCCGCCCACCAGTGAACCGGACCCCACGAGTGGTCGCGCACGCCAGACCCGGCGAATGTGAGCACGTCGGCGCCGAGCAGGATCTCGCCCTGCACAGTTCCTGGTTGCGCGTACCCGACGCTGGGCTGCGCGTGCTCGCACGGCGCGGCCGTCGCCTCCCAATCGAGCTCCAGGCCGACCGCGATTCGGTGGCCGATCTCGCCGTGATACGCATCGAGCGGGTCGTCGAGGCGCACGCCGAACGCCTCCACGTTCACGGCCCAGTGCTCCATGGGCGTCTCGCACACCAGCTCGCACCACAGCCCTTCGGATCGAGCGAGCAGGTGCGCGGGCGGCAACGTCGGCACTTCGTGGTCGCGCACCACGACGGTTCCCTCCGGTGTCACGAGATGCACCCAGCACCAAACCCGACGCTGATTGGGCAACGCGGCGACACGAACGAAGCCACCGAGTGAGCCGTCGGTCGCCGCGAAATCGACGTACCAGCTCTCGGTCCACCACGGATCGGGGCCGGGCTCGTGCGCGGCGCCGTCACCCGCGCGCTCGATCACCGGACCGCGTTCACCGGATCGGGCTCACGGTATCTGGGGGTAGTACACGGTCGGGTCGACCACCTCGGGTGCCTCGACCGAACCGTCGATCATCTCGAGGAACGGGTAGAGGTCGAGCGAGTCGCGCGGCACCGTCCAGTCGAGGTCATCGGCAATGCCGGCCGCTACCGCGAACGGCCGCAAGAAGGAGAAGTACACGTAGGCGCCGCAGTTGATCTTGTCGCGCCGTTCCATCGCGGCGATGTTGCGATACTGCGCGCGTTGGGCTGACTTCGCGGCGGCTGCAAGCGAGTCGATCGCATCATCGCCGAGCGGCACGAGCCTGGCCGCGCTCGTGTCGAACAACGCGAAGGCTTCGACGTGGGGCAGGTAGTCCTCGGGGTCGGTGACGGCCGTTCCGAAGTCGGACACTCCGAACCGCACGTCATCACCGAGCACGAAGGCAGCCAGCACCGTCGTGTACGGCATGTCGCCGGCAATCGCGCTGCTCCACGCGAAGTCGGAGGAGCCGAGCTTCACGAAGTGACGGAGCAGCAACGTTCTGCCGTCGGGCAGCTGGTACGGCCCGCTGTCCTGATAACCCGACCGCGTGTCGAACCACAACAGGAACTCGTACGACGTGAGCAACGCGTTGAGGCGCGTGACCCGAGCCCGGTGTGCGTCGTCACGGATCGGTACGCAGGCCCGGCTGATCTCGTCGACGTACTCGGCATACGGCGTGACGCGGCCGTCGGCATCAGCCGCTTGGTGCGTGCCGTCGGCGCGATACGCGCCCGATGCGCGCTCCCAGAAGTCGAACACGGTTGCCATGCGCGCCACGTCGGCGTCCCAATCGAGCATGCCGGCACCGGCGAGCACGTTGCGCCCGACGAGCGGGAAGTTCGCGATGCTCCAGAGGCGCACGGTGTCGATCTCGTTGCCGACGCGGTGTCCGGCGGCACCGATCTCTTCCGGCGGGCACGCCGCGCTGATCTCCACCATCAGCTCCGGGTAGCGCCGGTACGCCTCGACGCACGCCACCACGATGTACGCCGTGATCGGGATCAGGGCCGACTCGAGCGCGGTGCGCTGCGCCGTGAGACGGAACGAGATCTCCGAGTGGTAGCGGAGCCACCGGTTCACCTCGTCCTTGCCCCACGCCGCGGGGATCGTCAAGCCGCCACCGGCATCAGTCATCGAGCTCGCCGAATCGTCATCGTGTGCGCTGCACGCGTGCCGGCTCTTCGGAACAGTCGACCGTGATCTCGTCGCCGTCGCTCGGCCATTCGCCGGCGTGCAGCACCGCGCCCATCACGCACGGCACTTGGTACTCGCGGCTCACGATGCCGATGTGACTCAGCGGCGTGCCCGAGAGGCACACCACCGCGGCGAGGTCGTCGAAGATCGGGGCGAGGAACGTCGCGCCGGCATCGGCCACACACGCGATCACGCCGACGGCGCTGTCGTCCATCAAGGCGAGCACGTCGTCCGGTGCGTCGAGGCGGCGCCAGCGGCCGTGCACCGGCTCGGCCGCGAACACGCGTGTACCAGTGGCGATCTCGTCACTCATCGGGCGGCGATGCTACCGGCGCGACATCCTTGGCCGCCTCGTAGAGGTCGGGTTCGATGAAGATGAAGTGTGCCGCGGCCCGAACCGCGCGGATCTCCACCTCGACGGCGTCGATGCAGCGGGCGAGCTGCGCCACCGTGAGGTTCGCGTCGAACTCCACCTTGGTGGCGATGATGATGTCGTCGGGACCGAGGTGCACCGTGCGCAGGTGGATGATGCGCCGCACGCTCGGTCCGCGCAGGATCGCTTCGCGAATCGCGATCTCGTCCTCGGGCGCCACCGATTCACCGATCAGGAGACTCGACATCTCGTACGCGAGCAGGCCGGCGATGAGCACGAGCAGCACGCCGATGGCGAGGCTGCCGAGCGCGTCCCACCGGCTGTTCCCGGTGACCGACGCGAGCGCCACTCCGGTGAGGGCGAACACGAGGCCGACGAGCGCGCCGGCATCTTCGAGCAACACCACCGGGAGCTCCGGACTCTTCGTGTGCCGCACGAAGGCGAGCAACGAGCGCCCGCCACGTCCGGGCCGCGCCTCGTTGAGCGCGGTGCGAAACGAGAAGGACTCCATGGCCACCGCCACGAGCAGCACGGCGATCGCCCACACCGGCGAATCCACCTTGTGCGGCGTGCGCAGCTTGTCGATCCCTTCGACCACCGCGAACAGGCCGCCCGCGCTGAAGAGCACGAGCGCCACCATGAACGACCAGAAATAGCGCACGCGCGCGTACCCGAACGGGTGCTTGGCATCGGGCGCACGCGTGGCCCGATGCGACCCGAACATGAGCAGGCCCTGGTTGACCGTGTCGGCGGTCGAGTGGATCGACTCGGCGAGCATCGACGCCGCGCCGGTGAAGGCGAACGCGACCAGCTTCGACAGCGCGATACCGAGGTTCGCGCAGAACGCGGCGACGATCGCGCGCCTGCTGCCCTCGTGCACCCTTCGACGCTACCCGTGAGGATGCGTCATTGCGGCCACGTCGAGCAGCTCGTCGAGGGTCGCCGCGTCGAGCACGCCGCGCTCCAAGGCGACTTCGCGAATCGTGCGCCGCTGCCGTACCGCTTGCTTGGCCACTTCGGCGGCGGCCTCGTAGCCGATGCGCGTGTTCAGCGCCGCGACGATCGCCGGGCTCGACTCGGCATAGGTGCGGCAACGCTCCACGTCGGCCTCGATCCCGTCGATGCAGCGCTTGGCGAACAGCACGCTCACGTTGGCGAGCAGGCGAATCGACTCCAGCACGTTGCGCGCGATGACCGGCACCGTCACATTCAGCTCGAACGCGCCTTGCGCACCGCAGAAAGCGACCGTCGCGTCGAATCCGAACACCTGTGCAGCTACCTGGACCACGGCTTCCGGGATCACCGGATTCACCTTGCCGGGCATGATCGAGCTGCCGGGTTGGAGGTCGGGGAGGTGGATCTCGGCAAGGCCGGCGCGCGGGCCGCTGCTCATCCACCGCAGGTCGTTGGCGATCTTCACGAGGGCCACGCCGAGCGCCCGAAGGTCTCCGCTCGCGGCCACGAGCTCGTCGCGTGCCGCCTGCGCGGCGAAGTGGTCGCGCGCCTCGGTGAGGGGCAAGTCGGTGCGGCGGGCAACGGCACGGATCACCCGCCCGGCGAAGCCCTTGGGCGCGTTCAGGCCCGTTCCGACCGCCGTGCCACCGAGCGCGAGCACACCGACGCGCGGGAGATCCGTCTCGAGGCGCAACGCGGCGTCGTGCACCTGCGTTGCGTAACCACCGAGCTCTTGGCCGAGCGTGATCGGCACGGCATCCATCAGGTGTGTGCGCCCCGCCTTCACCACATCGGCGAGCTCACGCTGCTTGCGGCGCAGCGACCGCTCGAGCGTGCGGAGGGCGGGCAGGAGGTCGTGTTGCAAGGCATCGGCCGTGGCGATGTGCACCGCCGAGGGGAACACGTCGTTCGACGACTGCGACGCGTTGACCTGATCGTTCGGATGCACCGCGTATCCGAGTGAACGGCCGGCGAGCGTGGCGATCACCTCGTTGGCGTTCATGTTCGACGAGGTACCCGACCCGGTCTGGAACACATCGACGGGAAACGCGTCGTCGTGCGAGCCGTCGACGATCTCGTCGGCCGCCGCGGCAATGGCGCGCGCCACGGGCCGGTCGATCACGCCGAGCGCGCTGTTCGCTCGCGCGGCCTCGGCCTTGACCAACGCGAGGGCACGGATCAGGCGACGCTCGATGCGCAGACCGGAGATCGGGAAGTTCTCGACGGCACGCTGAGTCTGCGCGCCCCACAGCGCGTCGCCCGGCACCCGTATCTCACCAAGTGAGTCGTGCTCCACCCGGAACTGGGTCATGGCCCGAACCGTACCGACGGCGCGCTGTCGCGCCGCGCCACGACGGAAACCTCGGTTCTGGTGAGCGTGCGGGTCGCTCAGCGACCCGTGCGCTCGAGCAAGCGCAGCTTGGGCAGGAGGGCGCGGTTGGTCAGAGCAGGGTGACCCCTTCGTGGGCGAGGAGCCAGCGCTTGGTCTGCAAGCTGCCGCCGGTGTGGAGTCCGCCGCCGTAACCGCCGAGCCGGCCACCCGCGCCCACCACCCGGTGGCACGGGATCACGAACGGCACCGGGTTGCGGCGCATGATCGAACCGACGGCGCGCGCCGCGCCGGGACGGCCCGCCATCGCGGCCAGCTCGCCGTAGGCGACCGTCTCACCCCACGACACTTCCTTGCCCAGCGTGCTGTACACGTGCCGCGCGAGGGGCGGCAGGTCGTGGTGACCGAGGTCGAGATCGAGATCGAAGTCGTGGCGCCGGCCGCGGAACCAGTCGTCGAGCTGGCGGGCGACGGCCCGGTCGGCGCGGCCGCCGTCGCGCCCACCTTCGAGGGCGGCCGCGAGCTCGTCGCCGAAGCGAATCTCGCGCACCCCGCGTTCACCCGCTTCCACGACGATGGGCCCGATCGGTGTGTCCTGACTCCAGAAGCTCACAGTGCGGTCACCTCCACCCGAGTGTCGTTGAAGCACGCTCCGCCGGCCACATCGGAGAGCGTGTCGGGCACGAGCGCGTTGGCGGTGAGCCCACCGTCGAGCTCCCTGCACCACAGTCCCTTGGGCATCGACGCCACGCCGGGCCGGAGGTCGGCGTCGATGCGCAACGTGGTGACGATCTGCGCACGGTCGTTGCCCACGCGCACGCGGGCGCCGTCGACGAGGGCGCGCGCCTCGGCGTCGACGGGATGCATGTGGATCGCCGGGTCGGCGCTCTGGAACTCGCCGAACATCGAGTTGATGGTCTTGTGGGTGGCCGGCGTGAGCAACGTGATCGGATGCGGATCGTCGAGCGGCGCGAAGCGCGGCGCGCCGAGACCCGGTAGCCCGGCCAAGTGGGCGCGGCGGCCATCGTGCGACGGGAACGTGTCGCGGAACTGCACGGTGGTGCCATCTGCCCGTAGCTCGCGCGCGCCTTCGTAGGTGCCGTCGTCGGTGAGGCTGCGCGCCAGCACCTGTTCGCGCGACGGGTCGTAGCGCGTGATGTCGAAGCCCAGCCGTGCCGCGAGATCGGCGGCGACTTCGTTGTTCGAACGACTCTCCCCCACCGGGTCGATGACCGGTGTCACCTCTTGCAGCGCGTACGCGCCGTACGACGCGGCGAGGTCGTGCACTTCGAAGTGCGTCGTGGCCGGCAGCACCACGTCGGCGTAGCGAGCGGTGTCGGTGAGCACTTGGTCATGCACCACGGTGAACAGGTCGTCGCGGGCGAGTCCGCGGAGCACCGCGCCCTGATTCGGGTTCGTGGCCGCAAGGTTCGAACCCTGCACGAACAGCACGGCGATGCGAGGATCGAGGTTCGGGTCGCAGAGCGCCGTGCCGAACGTGTTCATGTTGAAGTGGCGGGCCCGGCGTCGTTCGGGCGGCGTGTCAGGATCACGAGGATCGAACGCGAGCGGCGTGGCATTGCCCAAGCTCGCGAGCACGCCCGAGCCGCGCACGCCGAACTGTCCGGTGAGCGCGGGCAGCGCGAACACCGCACCACACGCCGACCCGCCGTTGCGGTTGCGCTCGAGGCCCCAACCCACGCGGATCAGACCGGGACGGATCGTGGCGAGGTCGCGAGCGAACGCGGCGATGTCGTTCGCGGCGAGCCCGCATTCGCTCGCGGCACGGTCGAGCGTGAACGGTTCGGCGGCGGCGAGCAGCTCGTCGAGACCCTCGGCGTGCGCGGCGAGGAACTCGCGGTCGAGCAGATCGTTGCGGGCGAGCTCCCGCGCTACCGCGAGCGCGAGCACCACGTCGGTGCCGGGGCGTATGGGAAGGTGCAGATCGGCGCGCTTGGCCGTTGCGGTGGCGCGCGGGTCGATCACGACGACGCGCGCGCCGTGCTCACGTTGCGCTCGCGTGATGAGCGGCGCCACGTGCACGTTCGTGATGGCCGGGTTCGCGCCCCACACGACGATCAGGCGCGAGTGCAACAGGTCGCGGGGATCGGCCGACAGCATGTCGCCGTACACCGCGTGGTAGGCGACGCTGAACGTGGCCGCACAGATGGTGTGGTCGACACGGCTCGCTCCGAAGCGGCGCCACAACCGCATGCCTACCTCGTCCTGCAGCACCGGCGCCGACGAGTTGTACACGTAGGGCACCACCGACTCGGGCCCGAAGCGCTCAGCCGCGTCGGTCATGCGCGCGGCCACGACATCGAGCGCCTCCGCCCACGACGCGGCGCGGAACTGACCAGCGCCCTTGGCGCCCGTGCGCACGAGCGGTGTCAGCACGCGCTCGGGCGCGTACACACGCTGCGCGTGGTGCTTCACCTTCTGGCAGATGAAGCCGTCGGTGATCGCGTTCCCCGCCGCGGCGTCGACAGCGACGATGCGCCCGTCGTCGACCGTGACCGTGAGCGAGCATGTGTCGGGACAGTCGAGCGGGCAGGCCGTCACGTGCTCGGTGGTCACACCCCGAGCGTACGCGCCTGCGCTATTGGATCAATCCGAGTTCACGCACCGCGTCGCGCTCCTCGCAGAGCTCGGCCACGCTCGCCTCGAACCGGGCTTGGGCGAACTCGTCGAGCTGCAGACCGCCCACGATCGACCAGTCTCCGTTCGCCGTGGTGCACGGGAAGCCGCAGATCAGGCCTTCGTCGACGCCGTAGGAGCCGTCGGAGCACACGCCCATGCTCACCCAGTCACCCGCCGCCGTGCCGAGCGCCCAGTCGCGCACGTGGCCGATCGCCGCATTGGCCGCCGAGGCCGCCGACGAGAGCCCGCGCGCCTCGATGATCTTGGCGCCGCGCTGCTGCACGGTGGGGATGTACGTGTTCGTGTACCAGTCGTGATCGCCGACGGTGTCGTAGGCGTTCTTGCCCTTGACCTCGGCGTGGTACAGGTCGGGGAACTGCGTGGCGCTGTGGTTGCCCCAGATCGTGACGCGCGTGACGTCGGCGACCGGCACAGCAAGCTTCTGCGCGAGCTGCGCCTTGGCGCGGGTGTGGTCGAGGCGCATCATCGCCGTGAACCGCTCGCGTGCGATGCCATCGGCGTTGTTCATGGCGATGAGGCAGTTCGTGTTGGCCGGGTTGCCGACCACCAAGATGCGCACGTCGTCGGCCGCGCCGGCGGCGAGCGCCTGGCCCTGCGTGGTGAAGATGCCGCCGTTGATCTTGAGCAGATCGCTGCGCTCCATGCCGGCCTTGCGCGGCACCGAACCCACGAGCAGCGCGTAGTTCACGCCCTCGAACGCGCGGTGCGCGTCGTCGGTGGCGATCACGCCGGCGAGCAGCGGGAATGCGCAGTCGTCGAGCTCCATGACCACACCGCCGAGCGCACCGAGCGCGGGCGTGATCTCGAGCAGGTGCAGGATCACGGGTTGATCGGGACCGAGCATCTCGCCGCTCGCGATGCGGAACAAGATGCTGTAACCGATCTGCCCGGCGGCGCCGGTGACGGCCACATGCACGGGTTGCTTCATGTGCGCGGACGCTACTCGCCGGCGCTCACCACGACCGAAGCGTCGTCGTCGCCGAGGTCGTACAACAGCAGGTCACGGGCCTCGGACAGCTCGGCGATGCGCTCGGCCGCCGCGTCGCGCGCTCCGCCGCTGTCGGGATGCGCGGCACGCAGCAGCCGTCGGAAGCGACGGTTGATCTCGTCACGGTCGAAGTCGAGGTCGGCGCCCAGACCGAGCACCTCCATCGCCCAACGGCGGTCGGACGGCACGCCCGACCACACCGACTCCGTGAGCGGGCTTCCCCGCTTCCACGACACGTTGGGCGCCCACGGTTCCTCGGGGGGGAGACCGTCGAGGAGGCGGCGCACGAGCACCCCCCGCGGGAAGCGGAAGCGGCCGTCGACGGCGCGCCGGATCGCGCCGAGCGCCTCGATCCGCGGCGTGGGCGGGAGCTCGCCGGCGGCGATCACGGCGCCCAGGATCTGCGGCACACGACCCCCGTGCACGTCGATCTCGACGATCACCTTGCCGAGCTCCTCGACCACACGGTGCCGGCTGCGATCGAGACCGTGCGTATCGGTCTGCAGGCGGTGGCGCAACGCAATGCGAGGGATCAGCAGGCCGCCGGCCGCGTATTCGAGCAGGCGCGGCAGCTCGTCGCGCTGCTCCTCGTCGAGCGCGTCGAGGTTCTGGTGCACCACCGCGCCGAGCAGCACCGCGCCGTGGCCGGCGCCGCTCATCGGCAGGTACGCGCTCCCGACCGCGACACGGCGCGTCGGCATGTGCCGTCGCGTGTGTCGGATCAGCAGCTCGGCAAGCACCACGCAGTTCCTCTCGAACGTTGTTCGGTGCCAACCATCGTCGCGGCCGACCGGTTCCCGGCTGTCATCGAGCCGCGAGCACGACGAGCAGGACCACGACCCAAAGCACAGCCAGCGCCCCGATGAGCGTCCAGAGCACCGTCCCGGCGAACGGGTTGGGGCGGCCGGGGCCCAACGTCTGGCGCAGACCGCACTCCGGGCAGCGCCGATCGTTGGGGCCGAGCGGCACCTCGCAGATCGCGCACACTCCGGGCGCAGGCGGCGGCGGAGCCGCAGCCGGCGGCACCGGCGCGGCGCTCACGCCGCGCCGGCCTGACGCTCGGCAGCCTCGACTGCGTTGCGGAACAGCATTGCGATCGTGGTGGGGCCGACACCGCCAACGCGCGGCGTGATCCATCCGGCCACTTCCTCGCACCGCTCATCGACGTCGGGGAGCAGCTTGCGACCCTCGTAGCGCACACCGCCGCCGACGACCACCGAACCGGGCCGGATGTGCTCGGGCTGCAGGATCCCGGGCACGCCGGCGGCGGCGATCACGACATCGGCCCGCTGGGTGTAGCGGGGCCAGTCGGGCACGCCGGTGTGCACCACGGTCACCGCCGCGTTGGCAGTGGTCCGCTTCTGCGACAACAGCAGCGCAAGCGGCCGTCCGAGTGTGAAGCCGCGCCCGAGGATCACGACCTCGCGACCCGACACCGGGATCTCGTAGTGCGCGAGCAGCGCTTCGATGCCGGCGGGCGTGCACGGCACCGGGCCCGGAACGCTCAGTGCAAGACGACCGAGGTTGAGTGGATGCATGCCGTCGACGTCTTTGTCGGGGTCGAGGGTGAGCAGCGCGGCTTCGTAGTCGATCTGCGGCGGCGTGGGATGCTGCAGCAAGATCGCGTGCACGGTCGGGTCGTCGTTGGCGCGCCGGATCGCGGCCACTACATCAGCTTGGGTCGCGTCGGCCGGCAAGTGCGCGTGCGGCGCCGTGAAACCGAGCTCGATCGCCTTCGCCTGCTTCATCCCGACGTAGCGCGCGCTGGCGTCGTCGTCGCCGACGAGGATCGTGGCGAGCCCTGGCGTCTGGCCCGCATCGATCAACATCTTGATGCGTGGCGCGAGATCGGCGAGCACGGCCTCCGCGACCGGCGCACCCGGCATGAGCACGGCGGTCAATGGAGGAAGTGCCTTTCGCCGGTGAAGATCATCGCGAGACCGAGCTCGTCGGCGCGCCGGATCACGGCCTCGTCGCCCACCGACCCGCCGGGCTGGATCACAGCTGCGACACCGGCCGCCGCCGCAGCTTCGACACCGTCGGGGAACGGATAGAACGCATCGCTCGCGGACGCGCCACCGACCGCCCGGCCGTTGGCCTTCTTCGCAGCGATCTCGCCCGACTCGACGCGGTTCTGCTGGCCGGCTCCGATCCCGACGGCCTGACCGCCCTTCACCAACACGATCGCGTTGCTCTTCACATGACCCACGAGGCGCCACGCGAGCTCGATGTCGGTCCACAGCGCGTCGGTCGGCGCGGCGCGCGTCACGACCTTCCAGGTGTCGCGGGTCGCCGCGAAGTGGTGCGGCTCCTGCAACAGGAAACCGCCGGAGACCTGTCGCGCGTCGATCGTCCACGGCGTGGGCGGCGGCGCCTCGAGCAGCCTCGTGTTCTTGCGGCGGGCGCGCAACGCGTCGACCACACCCTCGGCGAAACCGGGCGCGATGACCACGTCGGCCTGCGGGCCGGCCACCATGCGCTCGACCGTCTCGGCGTCGATCGGCCGGTTGACGGCCACGATCCCGCCGAACGCGCTGCGCTCGTCGCCTTCCAGCGCGCGTTGATACGCGGTGGCAAGGTCGCCGGCCACGGCCGCGCCGCACGGGTTGGCGTGCTTGATGATCGCGCATGCGGGCACGTTTCCGGACGACGCGCCGATGTCGAACGCACACCGCCACGCGGCATCGGCGTCGTAGAGGTTGAGGTACGAGAGCGCAACGCCTGCGTGTTGCACGACGCCGTCGAACCAGCTCGTGGTGTCGCGCAGGCGGTAGCGCGCGGCTTGCTGGTGCGGGTTCTCGCCGTAGCGAAGGCGCTCGTCGGCGCGCACGAGCGGAAGGACCACATGGCGCGGCAGCGTCTCGCCTTCTTGGAGCCAGCTCACGATGGCCGCGTCGTACGCACTCGTGCGCGCGAAGGCTTCGAGGGCCAGCGCGCGCCGCGTCTCGTCGCTGATGATGCCGTCTGCTGCACGCAGCTCCTCGAGCAACGGCGCGTACTGCTCGATGCTCGTGAGCACCGCCACGTAGGCATGGTTCTTCGCCGCGGCGCGCACCATCGCCGGGCCACCGATGTCGATGAGGTCGACCGACGGATCGGAGAGGAACGGATAGAGGTTCGACACGACCAGCTGGAACGGCTCGATGCCGTGCTCGGCCATGTCGGCGCGGTGCTCGGCCTTCGTGGGCTCCGCCAGCAGCCCACCGTGGATGCGCGGGTGCAGCGTGACGACGCGGTGATCGAGGATCGGCGGCACACCGGTGATGTCGGCCACGTCGGTGACGGGCAGGCCGGCGTCGGTGAGCGCCTGCGCCGTGCTGCGCGACGACACGAGCTCGACTCCCTGCTCGTGCAGGCCGCGCGCCAGATCGACGAGGCCGGTCTTGTCGTAGACCGACAGCAACGCGCGCTCGATCTTCACTCCAGCGGTCATGTGGGCACTCCGGTCATTCGGGCACGTTCGGGATGGTCAGCTCGCGGCGCACGATGCGCGCGAGCACGTCGGGATACAGGCGACGCTCCACGGTCTTGATGCGTTCGTGCAGCGTGACTTCGGTGTCGCCGTCGAGCACCGGCACCGTCTCTTGCGCCACGATCGGGCCTTCGTCGACCTCGAGCGTGGCCACGTGCACCGTGCACCCGGTCACCTTCACCCCCGCGGCGAGCGCATCGCGCACGGCATGCCAACCCTTGAACGCGGGCAGCAGCGCAGGGTGCGTGTTGAGGATCCGGCCCGGATATGCATCGTGGATCGGTTTGTCGAGGATCGTGCCGAAGCCGGCGAAGGCCAGCACGTCGAGGTGGTGCGGCCCGAGGGCGTCGACGACGCGGTGCGTGTAGTCGACGCGGTCGAAATCGGGGCTGAAGTCGGTGCGGATGACGCGTTCGACCGGCACGCCCGCGGCCGTGGCCACGGCGATGGCCGCGCAGTCACGATCGACGAGCACGACGGCAATGGGCAGGTCGCTGCGGTCGAGCATCGCCTCGAGGATCGTGCCGCGGCCCGAAGCAAGGACTCCGACCCGCATCGAGGCCGACCCTAGCCCGTGCCCTCGGGCCCACTCGGTGGAGACGGGGCGCAGCGCCGCTGAGGGGATCGTTGACATCCTGAGAGCCGCCCCCGACAATCGCGCAAACCTGGATAACGAGCAGAGGGCAGCCAATGGACTCGTGTGCGCAGTGTGGCGCGCCGCTCGACGTGGGTGCCGTTTCGTGCGCCCGCTGCGGCGCGCCGGTCGTCTCGACCGCGGCGGGGGCGCCGACGACCTCGGGAGGACCGGGCGCTCCGCCAGCCGGCCCCGCCTCGAGCGCGCCATCGGCGGCCTCGTCGACCGGTGCGATCCCGCCGTTCGAGATCGTGCTGATGGCATCAGCCGCCCTGATGCTGATCGGCTCCTTCTTCGACGTGTACAAGGCCGGCCCACTGGCGTGGAGCTCGTGGTCGAATGCGCTCGACATCTTCCCGGCGTTGACGCTTGCGGTCCTCGGGGTGGTGGTCGTCGGCGCAGTCGTCGCCGTGAAGCGCTTCGCCGGCAACCTGACGCTGCCCGATGCCATCGAGCGCGACCTCCCGGCGATCAGCACCCTCGTCGTGGTGACGAGCGCACTCGTGGTCATCACCTTCGCGATCCGCGCCGGCGGCGACCTACCACTGAGTCGCGGCGTGGGCGCCTACCTGATCCTCGTCGCGGCCGTCGGGATGGTGGTCGGCATCGTGATGCGAGCACAGGGTGCGCCCGCCGTGCGGCCGGCCGCCGGTTCGAGCGGAGGCACGCTGCAGCCGTTCGGCATCGTCGCGATCGCGGGCGGCGCAGTCGCGCTCATCGGTTCGTTCCTGCCGAACTTCGGTGGCAGCGGTTCGAGCGACTATTCCGCCTGGAGCACCACGCTCGGCCTTCCCGCACTCACACTTCCGGCGATCCTCGCAGTCGCGGCCGCCGTGCTCGTGGCACTCGATCAGCTGGGCACCCTGAGTGGCGACTCCGCAGTGCTCGGCATTCCGTTGCGACGGTGGGCACGTGCTCTGGGCATCGAATCGGGAGCGCTCATGGTGTGCTTCCTCGTCGGCGAGAGCGGCGTGACGGGCGCGTCGTTCGATCACAAGATCGGATTCTGGCTGATGTTGCTCGGGACGATCGCGGTGGCGGTCGCGGTGATCATGGGGCCGAAGCTCACGTTCCCGACCGGTTCGTCGACGGCGCCGCCGCAATCGTGACGGCGGCCGTGGCCGCCGGGGTTCGGTCCGTCGGGCGGCCCGCCTGGTCTGCCTCCCGATGGTCCACTCCCGCCGCGCCCGTTCCCCATCGCCGTACCGGGAGCCTTCGGTGCGCCGGCGCCCGACGTCTCGGCACCACCCACGCCCACACGTCCGGGCATGGGCACACCTCCTCCGGCGCCACCCGACTCGCCACCTCAGGAGGGTCGGTCGCCGACCTGAAGCTTGTGTCCGGGGCCTCCTAGGCTGGCCGCATGCTTCGCGTTCCTGCCCGTTCCTTCGTCGCGCTCGTCGGTTCGGTGGTGATCGGTGCACTGATCGCCGGGGCCTGCGGCAGCGACAAGATCCCGCAGGCGGTGCACGCCGACGCGGGCAGCACGATCGCGCTCGCCTCCACGACGGTGCCGTCGACCGTGAGCGCGCAGGCCCAGAAAGAGGCGCAAGCGATGTACGAGACGATCACCAAGCGCGGCAAGCCCAAGATCACGGTCCCCGCCGCACCGGCCACGAAGCTCGAGATCACCGACCTGGTCGTGGGCACGGGCGAAGTGGTCAAGCGCAGCGCGACGGTGCTCGCCCATTACGTGGGCGTCGACCAGAAGACCGGCAAGCAGTTCGACGCGTCGTGGGATCGCGGCCAGCCGGCCACGTTCCCGCTCAATCAGGTGATCGCCGGCTGGACGAACGGCATCCCCGGCATGAAGGTCGGCGGCCGCCGCGAGCTCGTGATCCCGGGCGATCAGGCCTACGGCGCGAGCCCGCCCTCGGGCTCAGGCATCGGTCCGAACGACACCCTCGTGTTCGTCATCGACCTCATCGCCGTCCAACAGGGATGACGTAGGCACACATCAAGGGCGGCGGAGCCGTCAGGCAACGCGGTGGCGCAGTCAGCCCGGTAGCGACGGAGGAGCGACACGGGTGGCTAGCCACTCGCCGCGGTAGGCGAAGCCGTCGCAGTAGTTACAGCTTCTTGACGATCTCCACCATGAGCTCGCCGGCTTCGGTGGGGTTGCGGCCGACCTTCACGCCCGCGGCCGCGAGCGCTTCCATCTTCGCCGCCGCCGTGCCCTTGCCGCCGGAGACGATGGCGCCCGCGTGGCCCATCTTCTTGCCGGCCGGCGCGGTCTGACCCGCGATGTAGGCCGACACCGGCTTCGTCATCGAGGCGGCGATGAACTCGGCCGCCTCTTCTTCGGCTGACCCGCCGATCTCACCGATCATCATCACCGCGTGCGTCTCGGGATCGGCTTCGAAGGCGCGCAGGCAATCGATGAAGCTCGTGCCCGGAACCGGGTCACCGCCGATGCCGACGCACGTGGTCACGCCGATGTTCTGCGCCTTCAGCTCGTAGAGCGCCTGGTAGGTGAGCGTGCCGGATCGGCTCACGATGCCCACGTTCTTGGCACCCGGAACGGCTTCCTTGGTGATGTGGCCGGCCGTGATCCCGATGTTGCACTTGCCGGGGCTGATGATGCCCGGGCAGTTCGGTCCGAGCAGGCGCACCTGCGGGAAGTCGCGCCGCAGCTTGTTGTAGAACCACGCCTCGTCGTGCGCGGGCACGCCTTCGGTGATCACAGCCACGAACGTCACGCCGCCCTCAGCCGCCTCCATCACCGCGTCGCGCACGCCGGGCGCCGGGATGAAGATGCAGCTCGCGGTGGCGCCGGTGGCCTGCACCGCGTCGGCCACGCTGGCGAACACCGGGATGCCCTCGATGTCGGTGCCGGCCTTCTTCGGGTTCGTGCCCGCGACGACCTGCGTGCCGTACTCGCGGTTGAGCAGGCCGTAGTAACGACCCTGCGAGCCGGTGAGGCCCTGGTAGACGACCTTGGTCGTCTCGTCGACGAAGATGCTCATCGCAGCCCTGCCTCAGCGAGTCGCGAGCTCGACGGCCTTGCGGGCCGCGTCGAGCATGGTGGGGGCCATCTGCAGCGTGTCGCCCAGATGCGGTTCGAGGATCTTGCGACCCTCCTCGGCATTGGTGCCGTCGAGGCGGATCACGATCGGGCTCTTCAGATCGATCTGGCCGATTGCCGTCACGATGCCGTTCGCCACCTCTGCGCCGCGCGTGATGCCGCCGAAGATGTTGATGAAGATCGACCGGACGCGCGGGTCGTTGTCGATGATCGTCAACGCGCTCACGAACTTCTTCGCGTCGGCGCCCCCGCCCACGTCGAGGAAGTTCGCGGCCGTGCCACCGGCTTGGTTCACCACATCGAGCGTGCTCATCGCGAGACCGGCGCCGTTGGCGATGATGCCGACCGAACCGTCGAGGCCGACGTACTGCAGGCCTGCCTCGTAGGCAGCCTGCTCGCGCACGTCGCGTTCCTGGGTGAGCTCGTAGTCGGCCCAGTCGGCGTGACGGAACTCGGCGTTGTTGTCGAGGCTCACCTTGGCGTCGAGCGCGTGCACCCGGCCGTCGGGCGTGACGATCAGCGGGTTGATCTCGGCGAGATCGCAGTCGCCTTCCACGTAGAAGCGGTACAGCGCGACCAGCACGTCGACGGCAGCATCGGTGACCGACGCGTCGAGCTGTGCGGCCACGACCCAGTCGCGGCATTGCGCGGCCGTGAGCCCGTCGACGGGGTCGATGTGGATCTTGGCGATCGCGTCGGGGTTCTCCTCGGCGACGGTCTCGATCTCCACGCCACCTTCGGCGGAGAGCATCCCGAAGTACTGCTTGGCGGCCCGATCGAGCGTGAAGCTCGCGTAGTACTCGTGGGCGATGTCGGAGGCATGCTCGATCCACACCACGTTCACGGTGTGACCCTTGATGTCCATGCCGAGGATGTTGGTGGCATACGTGCGGCACTCGGCGGCGTCGGCAGCGAGCTTGATGCCGCCCGCCTTGCCGCGCCCGCCCACCTGCACCTGCGCCTTGACCACGACCGGGTAGCCGATCCGGTCGGCTGCCGCGACCGCAGCATCCACATCGGTGACCGCCTCACCGGGCGAGACCGGGATGGCGAACCGGGCGAACAGCTGCTTGCCCTGGTACTCGAAGAGATCCACCGCTCCCCTTTTTGGACGGGATTTCGAGGGCTCCGCGCCTGCAGATCCCGGCCGATGCGGGCCGAGCCCGGAGCGGGCGCAACCATAGATGCATGGCCGACGACGCCTCCAAGCGGAACGACGTGCGCCTGGCCCTGATCACGGCCTCGGTGATCGTGGGGATCGGGCTGTTGATCGCAAGCGGGTTGTGGCTCTCACTTCGGGCTACGACCGGCGGCGCCCTGGCCTGCAGGGGCAAGATCGTGGTCGGCTGGCGACCCGATTACGTGACTCGCGCGAAGCCCGGCCCGTTCTACGAGCCGCGCGCGCCGGGTTGTGACTATTGGGTCGCGTATCACGACGGCCAGCTGCTTGCGATCAAGACGCACCTGCCCGGGCGCACGTGCACCGTCGACTGGAAGGGATCGAAGAACACCTTCGTGTGTGGCGCCGACCGCATCGCCTGGAACGAGCTGTCCACCTGGCCGAGCGCCGAGGTGCATGCCGGCCCGAAGAACCAGGGCTGGCAGATCGACTTCGGCTCCGGCTGATCCTGCACCGACGCGCGCGGTCGACTACCCGCGCTTCAGCGGCGCCCAGGCGAGGAGCAACGTCTTGTCGCCGACGTCTTTGAAGTGCACAGTGGCTTCCGCCTTCTCGCCCTGGCCGCGGATCGACAGGATCACGCCTTCGCCGTAGGTGGCGTGCACCACGTCGTCGCCCATGGCCAGGCCGAGCGAGTCGGCGCCGCTCGCACTCGGCGCAGTGGGTCGCGCGGTGGTGCCGGTCTCGCGGCGCATGGCGGTCGTGACGAGCGACTCCCGCCGGCCACCCATGCCCTCGCCGCGCGCGCGGCGCTTGGCGCCGCCGATCTGCTGCACGAGCTCCTCGGGGATCTCGTCGAGGAACCGGCTCGGAGGGTGGTAGTCGGTGGCGCCGAACAGCATCCGGCTCCACGCGTGGCACAGGTAGAGCCGCTGCTCGGCGCGGGTGATGCCCACGTAGCAGAGCCGGCGTTCCTCTTCGAGCTCGTCAGGTTCCGACAGGCTGCGAAAATGCGGGAACACGCCGTCTTCCATGCCGAGGAGGAACACGACCGGGTACTCGAGACCCTTGGCCGCGTGCAGCGTCATCAGCGTGACCGAGCTCGACTCGCCATCGCCATCGTCCATGTCGGTGACGAGCGAGACCGCTTCGAGGAACGCCTGCACCCGATCGAGGCCCGCGGGCGGCGTCACGGCGCCGCCCTCGCCCCCGGGATCACCGAAGCCCACGCCGCCGATCGACACGAGCCCGCCGAGGTCGCCGCGATCGACCTGTTCGTCGAACTCCCGCGCCACACCGACGAGCTCTTGCAGGTTCTCGATCCGGCCTTGTGCTTCGATGCTGTGCTCGGCCTCGAGCTCCGACACGTAACCCGTGCGCTCGAGCACCGCCTCGAGCACCTCGGCCACGCCACCGTCGGCGGTGTCGCGCTCGATGTCGTCGAGCAGGTCGAGGAGGTCCTTGATGCTGCCGAGCGCCTTGCCCGTGACACCCGCCGCGGCCGCATGGAACATGCCCTCGCGGAACGTGGTGCCGTTCGACTTCGCGAACGCCTCGACGCGGCCGATGCTCGTGTCGCCCACGCCCCGCTTGGGCACGTTGACGATCCGCTTCCAGCTCACCTCGTCGTCGCTGTTCACCAGCGCGCGCAGGTAGGCGAGCGCGTCCTTCACCTCGCGCCGGTCGTAGAACTTCACGCCGCCGAACACGCGGTACGGGACGCCGGCGCGCACGAGCGCTTCTTCCATCACGCGGCTCTGCGCGTTGGTGCGGTAGAAGACGGCCACGTCGCCGTAGCGATGGTCGGCGCCGTCGACGAGACGGCGGATCTCGCCCAGCACGAACGCGGCCTCGTCGTGTTCGTCCTCGGCCTGGTAGCGCACGATCGGCTCGCCCGAACCGCGGTCGCTCCAGAGGTGCTTCGGGCGGTGCGACGGGTTGTTGGCGATGACGGCGTTGGCGGCATCGAGGATCCGCTGCGTCGAGCGGTAGTTCTGGTCGAGCACGATCACCGTGGCCTCGGGGAACGCTTCCTCGAAGCGCATGAGGTTGCGGAAGTCGGCCCCGCGGAACTTGTAGATCGACTGATCCATGTCGCCGACTGCCATCACGGAGCGGTGCTCCTCGGTGAGCATCCGCACCAGCTCCCACTGGGCGATGTTCGTGTCCTGGAACTCGTCGACGAGCACGTGCTGGAAGTGGTCCCGCCAGCGGGCGAGGGCGCTCGGGTGCTCGCGAAAGAGGCGCACGGCGAGCACGAGCATGTCGTCGAAGTCGACGGCGTTGGCGTCCTGGAGACGGCGCTGGTACTCGGTGTAGATCTTGGCGATGCGCGTCTCGTGCGGGCCGAAGGCCATCTCGGCGTACTGCTCGGGGAGCACGAGCTCGTTCTTCAGTGCGGAGATGCGCCCGTGGATCGAGCGGGCCGGGAACCGCTTCGGGTCGAGGTCGAGGTCGCGGCGCACCCAGTCGACGAGCCGGGTCGCGTCGGCCTGGTCGTAGATCGTGAACGCGCTCCGGTAGCCGAGCAGCGACGACTCACGGCGCAGGATCCGCGAGCACGCCGAGTGGAACGTGCTCACCCACATGCGCCGCGCGACGGGGCCGACCAGGTCGGCGACCCGGTCCTTCATCTCGGCCGCAGCCTTGTTCGTGAACGTGATGGCCAGCACCTGGAACGGTGAGACGCGCTGTTCGAGCACGAGGTAGGCGAGGCGGCGCGTGAGCACGCGCGTCTTGCCCGAACCGGCACCCGCGATGACGAGCACCGGCGCCGCAGCCATCGTGACGGCTTCGAGCTGCGCCGGGTTGAGATCGGCGCTGAGATCGCCGCTGAGGTCGCTCGCCACGTCGGTCATCAGCCCATCAAGGCTACCAGCGGGGTGCGACGAACACGCGCGTGTGTTCGGTGCCCCCCACGCGTCAGTGGCCGGCGCGGCCGTCGCCCGTGAACGTGAAGAGTCGCTGACCGAGCTCGAAGGGCGCCGGCGCGACCGCGAGCCGGTGCACGCCCACGCCGACGGCGTCGTGGCTGGCCGGGCTCTCGAACGCAACCTCGTCGAAGCCCGCGCCGGCGAACCAGTCGCGCACCCGTGGCGTCGCGTCGGGTGGCCGGCGGTGTCGAGTCCAGATCACGGTGGCGCCGGGCGCGCAGAGCGAGCGCGCCCCGGTGATCGTGGCCCGGATGTCGGCGTCGGAGATGTTGCCGAAGATGCCGCACAGCAGCAGGAGATCGACCGGTGCGATGCCGTCGGCGGCCGTGGTGCTCGACGCGTCGCCTTCGACGACCTCCACCTGGTCGAGACCGGCCGCCGCGGCCGCGGCCCGTGCGTCGACGACGAGCTGCGGGTCGAGCTCGACGAGCCGCGCCCGCACCACATTGCGGCGAGGATGATCGTGGAGCGCGCCGATCAGATCACGGCCTTGTCCGGCGCAAAGACTCAGCACGCGGAGCGCGTCGGAGCTCGGCGCGGCGTCGAGCGCACGCCCGATGTGGTGCTGCACGAGCGCGACGCGGGTCTGCAGTGCAGAACCGTCGATCTCGTAGGCGCGATGCCAGCGCACCCAGTGCGAACCTCCGTCGCCCTCGCTCGATCCGTGCGCGGCGGTCATGGCACCTCCAGCATCAACGTCACGGGCCCATCGTTCACGAGCGCCACTTGCATGTCGGCGCGGAACCGCCCGGTCTCGACCCGCGCGCCCAGAGCGCGCAGCTCGGCGACGAACGATTCGACGAGCGGTTCGGCCATCCCGGGTGGCGCCGCCGCAGTCCACGACGGTCGACGGCCCTTGCGCGTGTCGCCGTAGAGGGTGAACTGGCTCACGACGAGCAGTTCGTGCCCGCACTCCGCGGCCGACCGGTTCATGACGCCAGCGTCGTCGTCGAACACGCGCAGGTTCCAGACCTTCTCGGCCAGCTTGGCGGCGACCTTCTCGTCGTCGCCATGCGCAACGCCGACGAGCACCACGAGCCCCGCACCGATCGCGCCGGTCGCCTCGGCGGCGCCGTCACGCACCACCGAGACCGACGCACTCGAGACCCGTTGCACCAGCGCTCGCACGCTCGCCGACCGTACCGGTTGATGGCTCCTAGCCTGCGCGACCGTGATCGACCCCAAGCTGAAGCGCGCCCTCGGCCAGATGATCAAGGGAGTGCAGGTGGTGGCGTGCACGCACGACGGCGTCACGCGCGCGTACACGTCGCACTGGGTCACGCAGGTGGCGTTCGAGGAACCGATCGTGATGGCTTCGATCTCGCCGAAGCACGACACGCATCCGCTCATCGCGGCGGCCGGCTGGTTCACGGTGTCGGTGTGCGCAGGCGACCAGGTCGGCGCCGGGCAGTACTTCAGCTACCCCGGCCGGCGCTTCCGCTACATCGCCGACGAGCTGCTCACGACCACCGACGACGGGTTTCCCGTGCTTGCCGATTGCATCTCATGGGTGCGCTGCGAGACGTTCGAACGCAAGCCGATGGCCGACCACGAGCTCTTCTTCGCACGCGTCACGCACCACGGATACGGCCGGCTCGACGAACCGCCTCTCGTGTACTCGGCGCGACACGGCTGGCGCATCGCATCGCAACGAGCACGCCAACCGGGCGAGTCGATCCGCGACCAGCTGTTGGAGCGGCTCGCCGCCGCCGGCTACGAGAGCACGCCCCCGACCACCGTCGACGACGAGGAGTGACAACCATGCGCATCGCGTTCATCGGTCTCGGGGTCATGGGCTATCCGATGGCCGGCCACCTCGCCACGGCCGGCCACGACGTCACGGTGTACAACCGCACGCGGGCCAAGTCCGCGCAGTGGTCGCGAGAGCACGCGGGAGTCGTCGCCGATACGCCGGCGGCCGCCGCGCGCGACGCCGATGCCGTGTGCACGATGGTCGGCGACGACGCCGACGTGCGCGCAGTCGTGTTCGGCGAAGGTGCACTCGAGGGAGGCGGCGTGCTCTCGAGCCTGCGCGCGGACGCGCTGCTGATCGACCACACGACCACTTCGGCGACGCTGGCGCGTGATCTCGCCGAAGCGCATCCGCACTTCGTGGATGCGCCCGTGAGCGGCGGTCAGGCTGGCGCGCAGAATGGCGCGCTGACCATCATGTGTGGCGGCGACGAGACGAGCTACGCACGCGCAGTCGCGGTCATGAACGCCTATGCGAAGGCGACCACGCGTATCGGGCCCGTCGGGCACGGACAGCTCGCCAAGATGTGCAACCAGATCTGCATTGCGGGCATCGTCGAGGGCCTCGCCGAGGCGCTCCACTTCGCCGATCGGGCGGGCATCGATCCGGAGGCCGTGATCGCCGCGATCTCGCAGGGCGCCGCGGGCTCGTGGCAGATGACGAACCGGGCCGCGACGATGATCGAAGGCCGCTACGACTTCGGGTTCGCGGTCGACTGGATGCGCAAAGACCTCGGCCACACGCTCTCCGAGGCGCGGCGCACCGGCGCACGCCTCCCCCTCACGGCCCTCGTCGACCAGCTCTACGCACAGGTGCAGGCAGAAGGCGGCGGCCGCCTCGATACGAGCAGCTTGCGGATGCTGCTGACCTGAGCGTGTCCGCGCGCGCGGACATCGGTGCGTTGGCATGACATTGTGCGCGGCGCTGGGCGGGAGGGGCCCGCTCCGGTCCGAAGGAGGCGCGCCAGATGGCACGTTTGCGCAAGCTGTTCGGAAGCACGCACGTCGTGATGAAGGCCACGGTGCCGGCGTCGCCGTAGTGGCGCTCGTCGCGGGCGGCATCGCCTGGGCCGACGTGCCCGAGGGCGGCACGCTCACCGTGTGTTACAAGACCACCGGCAAAGTGCCCGGCGCCATGCGCCTCATCGACCCGTCGGCTCATCAGACGTGCCGCTCCGGTGAGGCGCAAGTGCAGTTCAACTCGGGCCTTCGACCGCGCGGCACGTGGGACGCCACGTCGCAGTTCCGGGCCAACGACGTGGTGACGGTGAACGGCACGAGCTACGTCGCGCTCGTCGACAACACGAACGTCGACCGTCGGCCCCGTCGCCGGCCACGTGGCAGATGCTCGCCGGTCGGGGCCCGCAAGGCGTCCAAGGCATCCAGGGCGTGCAGGGTTCCAGGGGGTGCAGGGCCCGCCCGGCCTGAGCGACGCCTGGTCGACGAACGGAAGCTTTCCGATCGGATGCTTCACCAACTGCTTGACCGACACGATCACCACCGTGTCGCTGCCGGCCGGGAGCTACGTCATCAACGGCGACGTCGTGATCGCCAACACCACACCGAACCCGGCCTCGGGAATCTCGTGCAACCTCGTCAGCGGGTCGACGTTCATCGGACGCACCATCTCGGTGGCGGCCGGGTCCACCAGCGTGGCCGCAACCGCCGAAGCTTCGTGGGCGCGGACGATCACGCTGACGGGCACGACTCCAGTGTCGATCCAGTGCAGCGAGGTCTTCTTCTTCTCGACCGGTGGCTTCACGGCCAGTGCCGAGCTGACTGCCACAGCCGTCGCGAACCTGCACTGATCTCAGCTGGTGACGAGGCGGGCCGTGGAAGCCCGGCGGCTTCCACGGTCCGCCTACCCTCGCGGAGGTGATCGACGGTTTCGTGCACCCGGCGTTCGGCCCGCTCAGCGACGCGCTGCAAGCCACGACACGGCGCAAGCGCGGCGGCGCGGCACTCTGCGTGTACCACCGGGGCGAGAAGGTCGCCGACATGTGGTCCGGCACGAGCGACCGTGAAGGCACCCCATGGCGCTCCGACACGCTCTGCACCGCATTCTCGACCGGCAAGGGCGTGGCATCGACCGCGCTGCACATCCTCGCCGACCGCGGCCTCGTCGACTACGACGCACCGGTCGCCACGTACTGGCCCGAGTTCGCAGCCAACGACAAGTCGGCCGTGACCGTGCGGCACCTGCTCTGCCACGAGGCGGCCCTGCACCGCATCCGCGGCGTGGTGCCCGACGCGTTCGCGTTCACTGACTGGTCCGCCATGTGCGACGTGCTCGCGGCGCAGCCGTGTGCATGGCCGCCCGGAACTCGCAACGGATACCACGGCCTCACGTACGGCTGGTTGGTCGGCGGCATCATCGAGCGCGTGAGTGGCAAGTCGCTCACCGAGTTCATCGACGCCGAGATCACCCGACCGCTCGGTCTCGACGGCGTGTTCTTCGGCGTCCCACCCGCCGAACGTCATCGGCTTGCGCTGCTGCTCGCCCGCGACCGCAACGGGAACACCGACTCGCCGCGCGCCCTCGCGATGATCCAGCGCGTCGAGCGCTTCCGTCGCACCCGCGCCGCCATCGACGCCTTCTTTGTGCTGCGGTTCAACGAGCTGCTCGACTCCGACGCGTTGCAAGCGGCACCGATGCCGGCGTTCAACGGCGCGTTCACGGCCCGTTCGCTCGCCCGCCTCTACGCGGCGCTCGCGAACGGTGGCGAGCTCGACGGCACACGGCTGATGTCGGCCGAGACGGTGCGCGCCGCATCGACGGTGCAGAACACACGGCCCGATGCGGTGGTGTTCTTCCCGATGCGGTGGCGCCTCGGTTACCACCTGGCCGCGACGAGCCGCGGGGTGCTCCCCCGCGGCTTCGGGCACTTCGGCTACGGCGGCAGCGGCGCGTGGTGCGACCCCGACTCGCAGTTGGCGGTCGCGTTCACCACCAACACGTTGGCGGGCACGCCATTCGGCGACAGCCGGCTGTTGCGCCTCGGCGCGCTCGCCATGGCGTGCGCCCGGCGCAGCACGCACTGAACCGCGCGTGCCCGACCGGGCGCGTCACCAGGCTTTCTACAAGGCGGCGATCAGCTCGCTTCGCGCTCCATCGCCGCGTCGTACTTGCCGTCGCGAGCGAGGCCGTTGAGCCGCGCCCGCTTCGAGAACGCGCCCTGGCCGGCGGTGGCGTTGGCGTCGCTGCCGCCCCACGCGCCGAGCGCGGCGTGCTGGAGCGCACGTCCGTAGCTGAACGAGAACTCCCACGGGTGCGCGCCGCGCTTGTTGATCGCGTCGAGGTTCGCAGTGGCTTCCTCGTCGCTCTGGCCACCGGAGAGGAACACGATGCCCGGCACCGCCGCGGGAACGACGGCGCGGAAGCACGCGATCGTGGCCGCGGCCACGTCGTCGGGGCTCGCCTTGCCGCCGGCGAACTTCTTGCCGGGAATCACCATGTTGGGCTTGAGCAACATGCCTTCGAGATCGACGCGCTGGTCGTGAAGCGCGTCGAACACCGTGTGCAGCGTTGCGGTGGTGACCTCGAAGCAACGCTCGAGCGAGTGGTCGCCGTCCATCAGCACTTCGGGCTCGACGATCGGCACGATGTCTTCGTCCTGGCAGAGCGCGGCATAGCGCGCGAGCGCATGGGCGTTCACGTCGAGGCAGTACTGCGACGGGGTCGTGTCGCCGGCGATGTCGATCACCCCACGCCACTTCGCGAAGCGGGCTCCGAGCTCGCGGTACTCGACGAGACGGGCGCGCAGGCCGTCGAGACCTTCGGTGACCAGCTCGCCGGGAGCACCCGAGAGCGGGCCGGTGCCCTTGTCGACCTTGATGCCGGGGATGACGCCGGCGCCCTCGAGCAGCTTCACGAGCGGTGTGCCGTCGGCCGCGTTCTGGCGGATCGTCTCGTCGAAGAGGATCACGCCACTGATCCGCTCGCCGATGCCGGGGGCCCGGAACAACATCTCGCGGTAGGCGCGGCGGCGGTCCTCGGTGCTGTCGCAGCCGATGCTGTCGAAGCGCTTCTTGATGGTGCCGCTCGATTCGTCGGCGGCCAGGATTCCTTTGCCGGGCGCAACCATGGCCCGGGCAACGTCGCGAATGCTCATGTCGGTCCCTCCGGTGTCGGCTACCGATTGTGCCCTATTCGCCCGGTCCGACCGCAACCGTGGGCGATGCGGCACGCGAGCGGCGCCGCCGGACGACCGGTACGAACACCAGCCCGAGGGCCACGACGATGGCGCACAACGTGACGAGGATGCCGAGGTGCCAGCCCCGCGGGGTGGCCTGCAGCTCCACCACGTGGTGCCCCGGCGAGACGGCCACGGCCACGAGGGCGTGGTCGGCATCGACGAGCTGGGCGGCGTGGCCATCGACCGTCGCCGACCAGCCGGCCTGGATCGCGTCGGCCACGACCACATAGCCGCTCCCGGCCGCCGTGACGTCGGCGATCAGGTCGTCGCCGTTGTCCTTGCGGATCGCGATGTGCGCCGGAGCGCCGGATGCGGCCGGACCGGGCTGGTTGAGGATCGCGGTGTCGGCCGGCATCCCGTGGGCGAGCAGCCGCACCCGCCTGGCCGAGCTGGTCACCACGACGGTGTGCGCCGCCCAGCGCACGCGCGCAAGGGCGTGGAGCCGCTGGTAGATGGTGGAGCCCGGGTCGGCGAACACGAGCCGCAGACCGTCGGCTTGGGGCCGGACCGAACCGAGCACCGCGTCGCCGTTGGGGCCGATGCCGATGTGCGTCACATCGGGGCGGTCGGCCCGCAACCCGATCGTGACCTGCCACGGGGCCCCGGCCGCCAGGCCCTCGCCGGCGATCGCGACGGTGTAGTAGCGCGTGCCGGGTTGGTCGACGAAGCGCCGGCTCCCCTGGGCCACCACGTGGCCGGCCGTGTCGCGAATCGTGGCGACGAGATACGCCCGCTTGCTCGCGAGGTGCACGGGGCCGTCGACCCAGAACCCCACGGCACGCAACGGGCCGCCCGGCAGCTGGCCGGTGACGGTGGTCGAGGGTTTGATCGCGGCGTCGGCAACGGGGTTCGGCGCGGCGACGACCGCGCCGTACGGCGGCGCGTCGGCGACGTCGACGTAGTAGCGCGCTGCGAGCCGGTCGAACGCGGGCGCCGTGAGCACGCTCAGACCGCGGGCGAGCAGCTGGAGCGTGGGGCTGGGCGGCGTGGTGGGAGATCCGGCGGTGGTGAGGTCGCGCCACGCGGGCGGGCTGAACGCGTGCCCGCTCACGGACCGCAGCTTGTAGAAGCCGTTCGTGCTCGGGAACATCGTCCCGCCGTACGCCGCGTACCGCTCGTGTCCGATGTGCGCCTGCAAGAACGCGTGCGTCGGGGTGACCGGATAGAAGTCGGCGCTGGCCACGTTGCGGGGCCAGACCGTCATGGTCAGGAGCAGGCTCTCCACCGCCAGCAGCACGGGAAGCGCGAAGGCGACCACTTTCACCAGCCGATGGCGACGGGCGACCGCCACGATGCACACGATCGTGAGCCCGGCGATGATCGCCGGGGCGATCGAGTGCGCAACCGCGTAGCGGCGGATGCCGGCCGTCTGATCGAGCCGCAGGGCCCGCTTCACCGATGCCACCGCGAGCACCGCGCCGACCAGTGTGATCACGAGCACCCGCCACAACCGGGCCGGCCGCGCGGCGCGCCGCGCGCTCGCCACCACGTGCTCCACGCCGAACGCACAAAGGATCGCGACGAAGAAGTCGAGCGGCATGCGGTCGCGTGTCACGGGGATCAGCTTCATCCCGGGCAGCTTGGTCACCGCGTTGTGGACCGGACCGCCGAAGTACACGACGGCCGTGAGCACGACCGTGCCGAGGACGCAGTACCGGTAGAAGCTCGGCGAGATCTGCCGCGGCCGGCCCCGTACGAGCGCCCAGATCATCAACACGACCGTGGCCGCACCCACATAGCCGAGCTGTTCGACGTAGTTGCCGCCCACGACGTTGTTCGCCGCCGGACTGCCGAGCATGTCGGGCGCGACGCTCGTGATCAACGAGGCGAACAGAGGGTGGCGCAACGATTCGGTGAGGCGGTACGACAGGTCGTAGTTGCCGAGTGCCAACACGAACGGCACGATCTGGATCGCCGCGAGTGCACCGCCGAGCAGACCCGCCATCGCGAGCGCGCCGCTCGACCGCAGCGCATCGCGCCACTCGGCAAGTCGCTGGCGGGCGCGCGGGCGAACCCAGGGCGCGGCCTCGTCGGCGACGACGTCGATGTCGTCGATGTCGTCGCTCTCGCCATCGACCGTCGCGCGCACCGGCGCGTCGGGCGCCGGTGTGGAGGATGCGCCGGCCGCGCGCTCGGCGCGGGCGCCGGAACCGGCATCCCACCACCGGATCACCACGAACGGCACGAGCACGTACATCGTGATCACGACCAGCGGCGGATAGCCCTCGAGCAACATCGCGGCGAACACGGCGCCGAGCGCCGCGACGTCGCGGGCGCGGCGGCGTTCGACCACACGATCGGCCACGAGGAACAACAGCGGGAGCCAGGCCGCCACGTTGGCCTGCGGCCAGTTGTTCCAGGCCACGAAGAAGCTGCACGTGCACCACGCGATCGCGCCGCACCATGCCGCGAGCGCCGACAGCCGCAACCGGCGCAACAAGAAGAACATGGCCAACGCGGTGACCATGAGGCGGAGCAGGGCCGACCAGGCGGCACCGACCCGGACCCCGAGGATGATGTTGGGCAGGTCGAGGGGCCCGAGCACGCCGGGACCGGGCGTCGAGGCCAGCGGTTGGCCGCCGGCCGTATAGGGATCCCACAGGGCGAACTCGTGATCGTCGAGCAAGCGGGAGCGGAACGTCTGGTGCGCGGGCGCGCCGGCATCGATCGTGTCGTGGATCGGTCCGTGTTGATACACGAATCCGGCGGGCGTCGTCGCGGCCCACGGTTCGAACTCCTTGAGCAGGTCGACGCCGAGAAAGACACCGCGACCGAGGAGCGACATCCCGATCGACAACACGATCATGCTTGCGCAGACGAGCGCGCCGAAGTGGCGGTAGAGCTGCGATCTGCGCGACGACGATCGGCCGGCGAGCAAGCGGTCCCGACCCACTGGCGGCGTACCGTAGCAGCGCGAAGCGCTGAGTTCGGGCCCTCACCGGATAGGTTGTTCAGGTCACGAGGGGAGCGCTTGATGGCAACGACCGAGCTCGCAGATTCGGGGATCACGAAGCGAGACATCGTCGACGAGGGCGCCCCCGGAAGCATCACGGAGATCGAAGTGGTCGATACCGATGAGCCGGGCGTCGACGTCTCGGTCATCTTGCCGGTGCACAACGAGGAGCTGAACCTCGAGCGCGAGGTCGCGCGCATCCGCTCGTCCCTCGAGGCCTCGCGGTACAGCTTCGAGATCATCGTGATCAACGACGCGTCCACCGATCGCAGCGCCGAGATCCTCGCCACGATCGACGACGTGCGCGTGATCACGTTTCGCACGAACCGCGGCACCGGCACCGGGCGCAAGGCCGGCACGCTGGCCGCGCGCGGCAAGGTCGTCGTCTGGACCGATTGCGACCTCACGTACCCCAACGACGCGATTCCCGCGCTCGTCGACTCGCTCGACGGCTACGACCAGGTGGTCGGCGCCCGCACCTCGGAAGAGGGCACCCTGAAGGCGCTGCGAGTGCCGGCCAAGTGGTCGGTGCGGATGCTCGCGCAGTTCCTCGTGGGCGAGAAGATCCCCGACCTCAACTCGGGCTTTCGCGCCTTTCGCCGCGACGTTGCGCTCCAGTACCTGCACATGCTCCCGGCGGGCTTCTCGTGCGTCACCACGCTCACCTTGTCGTTCCTCACCGGCGGTTACACGGTGGGATACGTGCCCATCGAGTACAAGCCCCGTTCGGGTCGCTCGAAGTTCCACCCGATCAAAGACACGCAGCGCTACCTCACCCAGGTGGTGCGCATGGTCCTGTCGTACAACCCGCTGCGGTTCTTCGGGCCGCTGTCGGCGCTCTTGCTCATCGCCGGTCTGGTCAAGCTCGGCTACGACATCTCGAGCAAAGACTTCCGGGTCGCCACGAATACGCTGATCGTTCTGTTCGCCGGTCTGCAATTGCTCGTCACAGGCTTGCTCGCCGACCTCGTCGTACGCGTCACCCGACGCGATTCGAACGTGCCGGCTGCCTCGATGTGACGGGCTCCGGCCCTCGATCACAAGGATCCGCACGATGAAGCAAGTGTTCCGGCGCGTCGTCGATCGGCGCGGCCGCGTCGTGGTGCTCGATCTTCCCGAGCCCCATCTCGGCCCCGACCAGATCCTCGTGCAGAGCTCGTACTCGCTGATCAGCTCCGGCACCGAGATGACGACCCTGTCGAAGACGCCGGTCGAGCTCGTCAAACAGACGTTGTCCGATCCGTGGATGCGCAACGTGGTCAAGCAGACCGTGTTCTCTGCCGGCCCGACCCAGACGGCGCGCCGCGTCTGGCACGAGATGATCACCCCACGCGAGATCGGTTACAGCGGGGCCGGAACCGTGCTGGCTGTCGGCGCCAATGCCCAAGGGTTCCAGGTGGGCCAGACCGTCGCGTACGCGGCAACGGGCCACGCCGAGCTGGCCGCACCGGCGATCAACCACGTGGTCGCTGTCCCCGAATCCGTCGACCTTCGCCACGCTGCGTTCGTGACCGTCGGCGGGATCGCCGTGCAGTCGCTGCGCCGCGCCGACCTGAAGTTCGGTGAGGTCGTCGCGATCTACGGGCTCGGGCTCGTGGGCCAGCTGTGCGCGCGCATCGCGCTCGCGGCCGGCTGCGTCGTGGTCGGCATCGACATCAACGAACGAGCCAACCAGCTCCTGCGCGATGCCGGCGCATCGCTCGTGGTCGACCCGCGCGATCCCGAGTGGAAGCGCCGCATCGACGACTTCACCGACAAGCACGGTGTCGACGCCACCATCGTCTGCGCGAGCTCCGACTCGTCGGAGATCATCAACTCGTCGATGGAGATCACCCGCCGCCAGGGCCGAGTCGTGATCGTCGGCTACGTGAAGCTCGACATCCACCCGAAGAACTTCCTGTATCGCGAGATCGACCTGCGCTACTCACGCGCGTACGGTCCCGGCAGCTACCACACCGGCTACGAGAAGGGCCGCCTCGACTACCCCTTCGGCTACGTGCGCTGGACGGAGAACCGCAACCTCGCCGAAGTGATCCGGCTGCTCGCGGCCGAGCGGCTCGAGCTCGAACCGCTCATCGGCGGCGTCTACGACCTCAACGACGTGCAGACGGCGTTCGACGCCGTGCAGAACCGCACGCTGCCGGGCGTGGCCGCGCTCATCCGCTACAGCGACCCCGAACCCGACCGCAGCCGCACCCGTCAGGTGCACACCCGGCCGCGCCGAACCGGCAAGATCGGCATCTCGCTCATCGGCTTCGGGAACCATGCGCTCGCGCAGCACGTACCGAACCTCCAGTCGATGAAGAACGTGGAGATCCGCGGCATCGCGTCGGCCACCGGCCGCAACGGCGCGGCGCTCGGCTCGCGGATCGGCGCCGCCTTCGTCACCACCGACGTGAGCGAGGTCCTGAAGGACCCGGGTACCGACGGCGTGGTGATCTGCTCCAGTCAGCCCGAGCACTACGAGCACCTGCGCGCCGCGATCGAAGCGGGGGTGCCCGCGCTCGTCGAGAAGCCGATGGTCACCAGGCTCGAGCACTTCCGCGAGCTGCTGACGCTCATGGCCGACCGCGATCTCCTCGTCTCGGTCGGGTTGAACCGGCGCTACTCGCCGATCACGTTGCAGCTGCGCGACGCCTTCGCCGATGGCGTCGACTCCGCGAGCTACACGGTCACGCGCCCGTTCCTCCCGCCCGATCACTGGTCGCTCGACCCGATCGACGGCGGAGGTCGCCTCGTGAGCGAGGGCGAGCACTTCTTCGACATCTGCCACTTCCTGGTGCGCCAAAGGCCGGTCTCGGTCTACGCGCGTGGGCTCGGGCGCGTCCCCGAGGATCTGCGCACGCTGTGCAACTACGCCGTCACGGTTCACTACGACCAGGCGGTCGCCAACGTCGTGTTCGACGAGAGCGGCGCCGCCGAGTTCCCGCAGGAGCGCGTCACGCTGCTGGCCAAGGGCCAGGTGGCCACGCTCGACGACTACTCGAAGCTCGCCATCCACGGACGCAAGGTGCAGCGCCACGGTGGCCACGGTGCGTCGATGGGCCACAAGGAGCAGCTGTCGGCATTCGTCGCCGCGCTCCGCGGTGAGCCGTCCCCGCTGCTCACGTGGGCCGACGCATCGTTGGCGACGCTCACCGTGTTCGCCGCGCAGGAGAGCATCCGTACCGGTGAGGTCGTGGAGCTCGAAGCGTTCCGTCAGTGGCTGTTGTCGGACGAAGGCATCGACGCGGAGTCGTAACCCTCTGCCGCGAGCCGCGTGCCGATGCGCGCGCTCGGGACGCCGGCGACGATGTCGTACGGCGCGACGTCTTTCGTCACGACAGCGCCCGCCGCGATCACGGCACCTTCGCCGACGGTCACGCCGGGGAGCACGATCGCACCGGCACCGAGCCATGCGCCGTCGCCGATCGCCACCGGAGCCACGTCGAGCCCGGAGAACCGCATCGATTCACCCGCCGGCGGGATCCGGTGCCCGGCGGTGATGATCTGCGATCCGTAGCCGATCATCACTTCGTCGCCGATCGTGACCTGACCGATGCAGACCATCATGACCGACTTGCTGATCGAGACGTCGCGGCCGATCGAGAGGTTGCGGTAGTCGTCGATCCACACGTCGCGCCAGATCTTCGGGTTGGCGCCGACGCTCGCACCCCGCCAGCGCATCAACGCACGCTTCAGCCGGCACGAGAGCGGATCGTGGGGCGCGACGGCCATCACGAGCTCGACGAGGTAGTGGCCGAGCGCCGTCTTCACGGGCACTCGAACGTGCACGCCGTGCTGCGCGCCGTCGGGCGGGGCCGGTGTCCCATCGGACGACGCCGTCATCAGGGCCTTCACGCTAGCCCCGTGGCCCGCCGGTACGCTGCCGCGACCCGCCCATATGAATCGTCGCCGCCTGCTCCAGACCGTCCTGTTCGTCGTCGGGCTCGCCGGCATCGGCGTGGCGGCGGCAAAGGCCATGCACGACGCCAAGGCACACGTGCTCCCCTCGCCGGGCGCGCTCGTCACGGGCGCAGTGCTCGCGCTCGTGGCCATCCTCGCTTCGGCGCAGGCGTGGCTCGCGCTGTTCAGCGACCTGTTGCGGTCGCGAGCGGATCGCAGCGCGCTGCGGGGCACCTTCTTGCTGTCCCAGCTCACGAAGTACCTCCCGGTGGGCGGCGTGGTGCAGGCGGCCAGCCAGCTCGGCCTGGCCCGTGCGATCGGGATCCCGTGGCGGCGAACCGCAGTGGCGTTTCCCGTGTCGGTCGTCGGCGCCGTGGTCGGGGGCGCCACGATCGGCGGCGGGATCGTCTTCGCCAGCGATCTCCCGGCGTGGACGCGCGCTGTGGCGCTGCTCAGCGTCGGATCTGTGCTGCTGTTGCACCGCGGTCTGATGGCCTGGGTGCTCGATCGCGCCCGGCGGTTCGTGCGCCGCATACCCGAATCGGATCAGCTGCCGACCCAGCTCGACATCGTGATGTTCTACGTGTGGGCACTGGTCACGATCGGCTCGCTCAGCGCGGCGTACGCGCTCCTGGTGCGGTCGCTCACGAGCCACGTGAACCCCTTGCTCGTGTTCAGCGCATTCGCGTTCAGCTGGGTGGTCGGATTTCTCGTGGTGCCCGTGCCCGCCGGGGTCGGGGTCCGCGAAGCCGTGCTCGTGTTCTTGCTCCCCGGAGTCGGCACGGCGCCACTCCTCGCGGCCTCGCTCGCGTTGCGACTGTTGAGCATCGGCGCCGAGCTCTCGGCGTTCCTGGGCAACAAGATCGCCACCCGGCGCCGGCCGGTACCAGCCGATCTTGCGCCGCAGATGCAGGGACCCGGCGCGCCGTGACGACCGCAGCCCCGTCGTGCTCAGTCGGAGCCACTGGCCTCGCGCTAGCCTCGACTCCGATCCCGCCGTGCGCGTAGCGCGTTGCTCGGCGAGGCGCCGCCTGTCACCCGTCCGAGGTCCGGTCACGCCGCAGTGGTAGACGAAGCGAGCATCGCGGGCGCTCGCGCCGACGTCGCGGCAGTTCTCGACAAGGTGCTCGACACCGCGCGACGCGATCACTACGAAGGCTTCTCGAAACACGACGCGCTCAACGCGCCCTGGCTCGAGAAGCTCGCCGGCACCTCACGGAAGCGGCGCCTGGTGGCGATCCAGCTCGTGATGCGCAGCCCGATCCACGTGCGACCCCTTGTCGGCGTGCACAAGGCTCGCAACGCCAAAGGCCTCTCGTTGTTCGCCCGAGCGCTGCTCACGCAGTACCGCCTCACCGGCGCCGAAGGTGCCGCGGCCGAAGCGCGCGAGCTGCTCGATTGGCTGATCGCGCACCCGGCACCGGCAGTGACCGACGCGGCCGGTGCCGACCGGCTGCCCGGACTGGCGTGGGGCTACTCGTACCCGTGGCAAGACGTGGGGTTCTTCGCGCCGCGCGACTTCCCGAACCGCGTGGTCACCTCGTTCGTCGGCCAGGCCCTGCTCGATGCCTACGAGACGCTGCACGAGCCTCGCTACCTCGAGGCCGCTCGCCTCGTCGTGCAGTTCCTGCTCGAAGCGCCCAAGACGCTCTTCGACGACGATCGCCACCGCTGTGTGAGCTACGTGCCCGACGAAGCCGTCACGTGGATCGTGATGGACGTGTCGGTGCTCGTCGGTGCGCTCGCCGCCCGGCTGGCGGCAATCCTGCACGACGACGCCATGATGGTGGAAGGCGGCCGCCTCGTGCGTTACGTGGTGTCGAAGCAGACGGCCGAGGGAGCGTGGTTCTACGCGGAGCCACCGTCGGCGAGCCGCATCACCCACGACAACTACCACACGGGCTTCATCCTCGACGCGATCCTCTGTTACAAGCAGGCAACCGGATCCGACGAGTTCGACGACGCCTACGCGCGTGGCATCGACTTCTACCGCGAACAGCTCTTCCTTGCCGACGGCGCGGCGCGCTTCATGAGCGATCGCACGTGGCCGATCGACATTCACGGCTGCGCGCAAGGCGTGATCACGTTCTCGCTGCAGCAGCGTGCGCAGGGCGTCGGTGGCGACCAGGCTCGCAAGGTTCTCGACTGGACGCTCGCGAACATGTACGACCCGAAGACATCGTGGTTCTACTACCAGAAGCGACGCGGCATGCGAACTCGCATCCGCGAGCTGCGTTGGTGTCAGGGCTGGATGTCGTGGGCCCTCGCATGCGCGCTCGAGACCGACGCGGTTGCACGATGAAGGGGCTTCGGGGCTGCGAGCTGTCACTCGACATGTCACGCAGCCGCTTCGAACGCGCCTACGCCCGCGTGCTCGGCGCACCCGCGAACGGCTTGCGCATCCGGCTCCGGCGAGTGCTGCCCGCCACGCGCGGCTCGTATCAGTCGATCCTCGACGCAGGCTGCGGTCGTGGTGTGTTCAGCTTCGAGCTCGCCAAGCAGCACCCCGAAGCGCAGGTGCTCGGCGTCGACATGGATCCCGATCTCGTCGAGCGCGCCAACGCCATCGCGCAGCGCGCGGGCCTGCGGAACTGCCGCTTCGAAGTCGGCGACGTGACCAAGCTCGATTTCGATGCCACGTTCGATCTCGTCGTGAGCGTCGACAACCTCGAGCACGTGGCCGACGACGTGACGGCGATGGGCGTGCTGTTGCGATCGTTGCGGCCCGGCGGCCGGCTCGTCGTGCACACGCCCGGCTACGACCGCCGCTGGCTCGTGTTCGGGCGTCGCGTCAACTTCGACGTCCCCGGCCACGTGCGGCCCGGTTACACCGCACCGGATCTCTCGACGAAGCTGGAGTCAGCAGGCTTCGTGGTGCACAACGTGCACTACACGTACGGCATCACCGAGACGTTCACGAACAACATCTCGTATCTCATCACTGGCGCCGACCAACGCCGCAAAGGTCTCTACTCGCTCGTGTTCCCGATCCTGCTCGTCGTGTCGTACTTCGGACAGTGGTCGAAGCCCCGTTGGGGCGCGGGTGTGCTCGCCGCGGCCGAGCGTCCGGCGCGCGCCGCGGAAGGCGCCTGATCGCCGTGCGCATCATCATCGACGTGCTGCACCCGGCCCACGTGCACTTCTTTCGCAACTTCTACGGCGCGATGACCGAACGCGGTCACGAGCTGCGCATCACCGCGCGTGCCAAGGATCGCTCACTCGACCTGCTCGAGCGCTACGGCCTCCCCTACGACCACATCTCGGATCAACGCAGCGGCGGCGTGGGGGTGGTCACCGAGATGGCGCAACGCACCCCGCGCCTCATGAAGATCATGAAGGAGTTCCGGCCCGACGTGATGACCGGCATCATGGGTCCGTCGATCGCGATCGCCGGTGCGATCAAGCGGGTGCCGGCCGTCGTGTTCTACGACACCGAGTTCGCGAAGCAGACCAACTGGTTCGTGTATCCGCTCGCGTACAGCGTGTGCACGCCCGACTGTTACCAGGGCAACGTGCGCGGGACGCACGTCACCTA
>JADGOO010000044.1 GCA_017882905.1 Acidimicrobiia bacterium
CTCGACGCCAGAGGAGGCGGACATGGGTGTGTTCAACGGGATGTTTCCGATCCAGGCCGGCAAGGAGGAGGACGCTCGAGCCTTCGCGGCGGAGACCTTTGGGGCTCGGCGGTCCGGGTTCGAGGCCCAGCTCGCGAATGGCGACATCACCCGGGAGACCTGGGCGCTACAGGAGACCCCCATGGGGAGCTTCATGCTCGTGTGGTTCGAAGGCGATGTGGAGAAGGCGTTCACCCACCTCGCCACTGACGGCTCCGAGTTCACGACATGGTTCCGTGCTCGGGTCCTCGACGTCACCGGGGTCGACCTGGGGACACCGTCGGGGGACCCGCCTCCCGCGGTGCTCATCGACTATCGCGCCTGACCTGCGACACGCGGCGCTGATAGCGGACGAACACTCGTCATGACTGCCTGATCGATCTGGCGTATGGCGCATTGCGACTGATCGATATCAAGCGCCGCGTCCCGGCTTGGCCAAAGTCGCGTGTACGGGTTGAGTCCGGAACGCGACGGTCGATCAGTCTCCGTGCGTTCGCTGCAAGCGTCCCTGGTTGTGTTGGTCCTGGTCGTCGGTGGCCTCGCGGGCTGCGGCGGTTCGGGCGGCGGCTCGTCTGCGCCGCACGCGGCTACCCGACGCGTCTCGCCCGTGCACGTCGTGCTCAGCGAGGCGGGCGAGAAGCCGTCGAGCGGCGCGGTCGGGCCGGCAGGTGGCCACGTGGCCGCGGTGGCCGCCGACGGCACGCGCTACGACCTCGCAGTCCCGAAGGGCGCGTTGGCGAGCGCGGTGACGATCCGGGTCACACCCGTGGGCAGCATCGCCGGACTGCCGAACGACACGAAGCTCGCGTTCGCCGTCGACCTGGCGCCGCACGGGCTGCTGTTCCGGCATGCCGCGTGGCTGTCGGTGCGCCCCGCCGCGCCGGTCGCCGTGCGGGCCGGGCTCGCGATCGACGACACGAACGTGGCATCGCTCGCACCGATCGGGCACAACGCGCACGGATACTTCCTGGCCGTGGCGCACTTCTCCGGCACCGGCGGAGTGAACCTGCCCGGTGGCTTCGGCCCCTGGCCCAACCTGCAGCCCGGTGGACCGATCGCGGGCGCGATCCAGAACAGCGCGATCTCGGCCGGTGGTCCGATCACGGTGCCGGCGACGTTCCCGCCCCCGCCCGCGCCGACTCCCGATCCCGGTACAGGCACCGGTAGCGGTTCGGGCCTCACGGGCGGCAGCGGCGCGTCGGGGTCGTCGTCGACCAGCGACCCGACGCTCAGCCAAGACCTCAGCCAGTACCTCCAGCAGCTCGCCGACGACCAGCTCACCGGCGGTGAGGGATCCGACGCCGAACGCGCCGCGCTCGTGCAACGCATCGAGCGCGTGATCGACGAGCTCGCCGCGCAATGTGTGAACGGCATGGACCCGACGAAGATCGTCGACATCCTCGGCTGGCAGGCGCGCGGCATGCTCCTCGGCATGGACGACGACAGCGCGCAGTCCGATCGCCAGTCGGCCATCGTCGCAGCGTGCACGCGCTTCGAGCTCGTGGCGTCGGGCAAGCTGTTCTTCGACGCGCCGCCGGTGTTCCACATCGGCGACGCCATCGACGCCACCGTGCCCCTCGAGCTCAGCGGCATCGCCCATGAAGGCAGTGCCAGCGCACCGATCCAGCCGACCGGTTACGACCGCGGCGGCGAGCTGCTCGACGTGTTCGCGCAGGGCCTCGGGATGGCGGCCGGCGTGAACGTGCCGAACAACCTGGCGCACAACGACTACGTGCACTGCACCACCGACCCGGGCACGATTCGGGTGGATGCGCTCGCCGCCGGTCTCTACAAGACCGGCGGTCCGAAGCTGTCGCTCTCGTTCGCCACCACGCGCCAATCGTCGGTCTCGTGTGACGCGAACGTGGGAACCTTCCAGATGCCGCCGTTCGTGACGATGACCGACATGCTCCAAGGGCTCGGTGTGAGCGAAGCGACCGCAAGCGGCTTCCTGCTGACGAGCTTCCAACGAAGCGGCACCGCGAAGCCGTATGCCCACGAGGAGATCCACAAGGAGCTCTCCGTGGGTCAAGGCAGCTTGCGCACCGACTGGACGTTCACGATCAACTTCGCGCCGGGCAAGCTTCCGCCGCCGGTATCGGGTACATCGCCGGCTCGCTGACCGCCGCCACTCCGGCTACGCGCGCACGACCGATCGCCAACGGCACGGCATCCGCTTGATGCCGTGGATGAACGCGCTCTGCAGCATGTCGGGCTCGCCACTGATCTCGATGTCGGGGAGCGCACGGAACAGCTCTTCGAACATCACCTTGATCTCGCGGCGAGCCAGGTTCGCTCCGAGGCAGAAGTGCGGTCCGCCCGCGCCGAACCCCACGTGCTCGTTGGGGTTGCGGGTGACGTCGAATCGGAACGGCTCTTCGAAGCGACGCTCGTCGCGGTTCGCCGAGCCGTAGAACATGACGAGCTTCTCGCCCGCTTTCACCTCTTGGCCGCCGACGATCGTGTCGCGCGTGGCGGTCCGCCGGAAGTGGATCACCGGCGTGGCCCAGCGCACGATCTCCTCGACAGCCGTGCTCGACACGCCATCGAAGTCGGCGAGCAGCTTGGCGCGCTGATCGGGATGTTGCGTGAGCGCGAGCATGCCATGGCTGATCGCGTTGCGAGTGGTCTCGTTGCCTGCGACCACGAGCAACAAGAAGAACGAGCCGAGCTCGCTCGTGGTGAGACGGTGCAGGCCCTGTTCGTCTTCGACCTCGGCGTGCATGAGCGACGTGGTGATGTCGTCGCGCGGGGTGGCGAGGCGGTCTTCGGCGAGCGCGAGGCCGTACTGGAACAGCTCGACACCCGCGGCCATGAGCTGCTCGAAGCTCGACACGTACTCGGGATCGCCGACACCGAGGATCACGTTCGTGAGCTCGAAGATGCGTCGAGTGTCGGCGCGCGGGATACCCATCATGTCGCAGATGATCTGCAAGGGGAGTGCGGCGGCGATCTCGGAGACGAAGTCGCACTCGCCGAGCGGAGCGACGCGCTCGACGATGTCGTGGGCCTGTTCGCGCACGGTGTCTTCGATGCGCGCCACCTGGCGGGGCGTGAAGCCACGGTTCACGATGAGGCGCAGCTTCGTGTGCTTCGGCGCATCCATGTTGATCATCGAGCCGAGCCATTCGGCGATCTCGACCGGGATATCGGGGATGTTCACGCTCGGTGCGCTGTGGAACGTGTCGGGGTCGCGCGACACGCTCATCACGTCGTCGTAGCGTGTGATCGCCCAGAACCCCGGTCCTTGCGGGAACTGCGGCGTGCCTTCCGAGGCGACGATCTCCGGCTCCTCGTGGAAGGAGACGGGCCGCTCGTCGCGCAGCTTGGCGAAGATGCCCTCGCGATCGGATCGCGTCCACTGGCCCAGGTCGCCGAGTCGGATCTCGTCGAGGGCCAGCGAGGTGGTCGGCTTCGCCACGTTGCGTCCTTTCGTGCAATCGGGTGCAATTGGACCCGACTGGTGAACATTAGGCCGCGTAGGTTGCAGCGATGCGCGGAGGAGCAACGCCATGACGACGCCTCCGTCGAACAGCGCCGCGCGCCCGCACGTGCCGTTCGTGGTCCTGCTCGCCACTGCGGTCGTGAGCATGGGTTTCGGCGCGATCTTTGCGCTGCTGCCGGATTACCAGAAGGCATTGCACTTCGAGGCGTGGGGCCTCGGCGTGGTCACGAGCGCGAGCTTCGTGGCCGGCTTCACCGCGCAGTTCGGGCTCTCGCGATTCGCTGACCGCGGGTGGGGCCGCCACATGCTCGTGGGCGGTGTGGCGCTGGCGGGCGCAGGATGTGCGGGGATCGCGTTCGCGCCGAGCTTCGCGTTGCTCGTGGCTGCACGCGTGCTGTTGGGATTCGGCGAGGGCATCTACCTCCCCGCTGCCCGCAAGGTCGTCATCACCCGCAACCCGAGCGCCGTGGGCGGCGCACTCGGCCGGATGGGCGCGACCGCCACCGGCGGGTTCCTCGTGGGCCCGCCGTTCGCGGCGTTCGTGGCCGGCTGGACATCGCTGCGCGTGCCGTTCCTCGTGCTCGCGGCCGTGCTGGCGTGCGCCGTGCCCACCATCGCGCGGTTCTCGGTGCCCGAAGACACGCACGCGGGCGCGCCCCGCGCGTTGCGGACGCTGATCCAGCTCCCTGGCGCGCGGCGCGCCCTGTCGCTCGGGCTCGGCTTCGCGTTCGCGATCGGCGTGTACGACTCGCTCTGGGCGCGCTTCTTGAAGGATCTCGGCGCGAGCACGCGGTTCGTATCGGTGAGCCTCACGATCTTCGCGGCACCGATCGCGTTGCTCGCACCGCGCGCCGGTCGCCTCGTCGACCGCTACGGCGCGCAACGGATCGGCGTGCTCGGCGCGCTCGGGTCGGCGCCGTTCATCGCGGCCTACGGCTTCATCGACAGCTACTGGGTGATCTCCGGGTTCGCGTTCCTGCACTCGATCTTCGACAGCTCGATCGTGCCGTCGGCACAGACGCAGATGGCCCACTCGACTCCCGAGCGACTCGTCGCGTCCGGGCAAGGGCTCCTCGACGGCACGCAGCTGATGGGCGCCGCGCTGTCGGCCGCAATCGCTCCGCTCGTCTACGAGGAATGGGGTGCCGGCGCGCTCTGGGTGGGCCTGGCCGCGGTCGTCGCCACGTGTGCGATGTTCGCGTCCCGACCGGTGCGGGCGACGCCGACCGTCTCAGAAGACGCGCAGCACGTCGTCTGACGCCCGCTCCCGACGCGCGAGCGCCCGCATCACGGCCAGGTCGCCGTGACGGCCGCGCGCGGTGGCGAAGAGGCAGTCGAGCACCGCGTTGCGGCCTTCGTTGTCGAGCTCGGGCGTGGGCACGGCGATGCTGACCGCGAGGTCGTCGAGGTGCACGCCGATCTCCACGAGGCGGGCCACGAGGTACTCGTCGAGCAGCATGGCAGCGGATCCGATGACCGCGACCACGCGATCGCTCGGCTCGTGGGCGAGCGCGTCCGTGAGCGTGCGGATCATGCCGTCGAGTCGTGCGAGCAACGCGGCGTGACCGTCGGTCGACTCGGCACGCGAGCGCGCCCGGATCTGCGTGTTGAGCTCGTTGTCGATATCGGGCCCGAGCGTGACGGAGTTGAAGTACGCGTGCGCGGTCACGGGCTTGGTACCCGCGGGCACGGGGGCCGACAAGTACTGGTCGACGGTGAACACGCCGCGTGCGAGATGACCGGCGAGGTCGCCGACGGTCATCTCGCGCAACGTGCTCGGTTGGTCCCACGCGTCGACGACGGCACGCGTGGCGATCAGCGCTCGCGCCTGCGCGGCGGCCGACAGGAACGCGTCGCGGATCACGGTTGCTAGATGTCGCCGATGTTCGGCATGAACGGCGGCACACCGCCAGGGATCCCCGCGAACAGCTCGGGCGCGACCTTCGCCACCGTGTCGAGATCCCATTCGCCGTGGTCGGTGTTCTCCGCCACCGGGCGCCAGCCGCGCAGCACCTGCAGGCTGCCACCCATGATCTTGATCACCTGACCGGTGATGCCCGCCGACAGGTCGGAGGCGAGCCACGCCACCACGGCCGCGATGTTCTCGGGCGCGAACTGGTCGGGCTGGCCTTCCTTCTTGGCCATGAACTCCGATGTGCCGGCGACGGTCTCGGTGAGGCGCGTGCGCGCCACCGGGCAGATCGCGTTCACGCGCACACCGAGTCGCTCGATCTCACGCGCCATCACGATCGTCATCGACGCGATGCCCGCCTTCGCGGCCGCGTAGTTGGCCTGGCCGGCGTTGCCGTACAGACCCGACTCGCTGGCCGTGTTGACGATCTTGGCGTTGACGGGTTCGCTCGTCTCCTTGAACTTCGTGCGCCAGTAGGCCGCAGCGAAGCGCGACGGTGCGAAGTGGCCCTTCAGGTGCACGTCGATGACGGTGTCCCATTCGGCTTCGGTCATCGAGAAGCTCATCCGGTCACGCAGGATGCCGGCGTTGTTCACCAAGATGTCGAGACCGCCGAACTCGTCGACGGCCTGTTGCACGAGCGCTTCGGCGTCGGTCCAGCTCGAGACGCTGCCGCCGTTCACGGATGCCCGGCCCCCCGCCGCCTTGATCTCCTCGACCACCATCTGCGCGGGTGTCGCGTCGGCGCCTTCACCGGTGGCGTCGCCGCCGAGGTCGTTCACCACGACGGCCGCGCCCTCACTGGCGAGCAGCCGTGCGTGCGCGGCGCCGATGCCGCGACCGGCACCCGTGACGATCGCGACCTTGCCGTCGAAGCGGCCCATCTGTTGCCTCCTGCTCGCTGACGTGGGTGTCAGTCGGTCAGGAGATTCGAGCAGAGCCTTCCGTGGGGCGGCAACTCGTGACCGCGGCGATGAACGCCTCGGGGTCGTCGATGCTCACCCGCAGCTCGCGGAGCCGCACGGGGAACCCAGCGACCCAGGCCCGCCCGCGCGACCGGAGGCGAATCGCCACGATCGGTCCGCTCGCGGCATTGACGAGCCAACGACCTGCCCAGCCGTGCGCGCCTCGAGTGACCACGACATTGCGACCGACGGCGGCGGACTCCACGTTGCCGGCGTCGAACGTCGCCCGGAACGCCCAGGCCAGGCGCACCCGCACCGTGGTGCCGTCGATCTCGACCCACGACTGTGAGGGGAAGCACAGCGCGAGCGGCATCACGATGCGGCCGAAGGTGTCGTAGCGAATGGGAAAGCGCACGCCGTGGGCAACGCCCTGCGCCGACGGCGTCATTCCCGGTACGCGAGCTTCACGCCGAGGGAGCCGAGCTCGACGAGGTCGAGGGTCGCGAGCTCGGCTCGGGTGTGCCAGGCAGCGTGGTCGGTGGAGTTGCCGGGCGGCTCGTCGCGCAGCGTGCCACCCACGATCTCGACCCGGTAGACGATGCGGATGCCATGGTGGGGCTGACGCCGGCCGTCGGCATGCTTGATCGTGTGGTGGATCGAATCCACGGCGACCAGCTCGTCGATGCGCCCCACGAGCCCGGTCTCTTCGTGCAGCTCGCGCAGGGCCGCCACCTCGGGATGCTCGCCGAAGTCGATGCCGCCACCGGGGAGCGTCCACGCGCCGGGCCGCGTCGTCACGTTGGTGAGCCGCGACATCAGCAGCCGGTTCTGGTCGTCGAGGCAGAGGCAGTAGGCCGCCGTGCGTGTGGCCGGAACGGAACCGCCTCCCGACGTCACGGTCAGTCGCCCTGGAAGGTGGCGCGCCGCTTCTCGCGGAAGGCCGTCATGCCTTCGCGCAGATCGGGGCTGGTGGTCGCCAGCGCCTGAAAGTGGCCTTCGAGCTCGAGGCTCGTGGACAGATCGGTCTCGAAGCTCGCGTTCAGCAGTCGCTTCGAAAGTCCGAGCGACCGGGTGGGACCAGCCGCGAGTCGGGCGGCGAGCGCTTCGGCTTCGGCCAACAACAGCTCGGGAGCCTCCACGCTGCGGTACACGAGGCCGGCATCCACGGCTTCGGCGCCGTCGAAGCCTTCGCCGAGCATCACGATGGCGCGGGCGCGGGGGAGGCCGACGAGGCGCGGCAGGAGGTACGCACCGCCCGCGTCGACCACGAGACCCCAGTTCGCGAACGTCCATCGGAACTTCGTCGTCGGTGACACGAGCACGAAATCGCAGGCGAGCGCGAGGTGCGCGCCCGGACCGACCGCGGCGCCGTTCACGGCCGCGACGGTGGGCTTGTCGAGCTCCCAGAGCTCACGGATGAACGTCTGCACGCCCGCTCGCAATGCCTCGCTCGTCATGCGCGTGCGGAACGACGGGTCGGCCGCCTGCATCACGGTCGACGCCGTGAGGTCCATGCCCGCGCAGAACGCGTCGCCGGCGCCGGTGATGAGCACCGCGCGCACGTCGGCATCGTGACGGGCACGCCGCACGGCATCGACGATGCCGTCGCGCATCGCGATCGTGAGCGCGTTCTTCGCTTCGGGCCGCGTCAACGTGATGCGCAGCACGCCCTCGTCGAGCGCCACGTGGAGCTGCTCGGTCGGCTCCGTGCGCTCAGCCATCGCGGCGGTTCGTGAGGATGTTCACGACAGCCACGCCACTGCCCCGACCGCCCGCGTTGTGCTGGAGGGCGTAGCCGTTGCGGGTGTCGACCTGGCGGTCGGCGGCATCGCCGCGCAGCTGCCACCAGCACTCGGTGATCTGCGCGACTCCCGTGGCGCCGATCGGGTGGCCCTTGGCGAGCAGACCACCGCTCGTGTTCACCGCGATGCGCCCGCCGATCGCCGTCTCGCCTTCGAGCGACGCCCGGCCGCCGTCGCCCTTGGCGAAGAACCCGAGATCTTCGATGTCGAGGATCTCGGTGATCGTGAAGCAGTCGTGCACCTCCGCGCAGTCGATGCGGTCGGGGCCGACACCGGCCATCGCGTAGGCGCGTTCCGCGGCGAGGGGCGTGGCCTTGATCTCGGTGAAGCTGTCCTTCTCGTGCAGGTACGGGTGGTCGGTGGCCACGCCGAACCCAGCGACGAACACCGGCCGGTCGGTGAACTCGTGGGCGCGATCCGCGCTCACGAGCAGCACCGCGGCGGCGCCGTCGGTCTGCGGGCAGCAGTCGAGGAGGTGCAGCGGATGACACACCGCCGGGCTCGCGAGCACCTCGTCGATCGTGACCTCGTTCTGGAAGTGCGCGTACGGATCGAGCTTGCCGTTGTGGTGGTTCTTGACCGCCACGCTCGCGAGCATCTCGCGGGTGGTGCCGAACTCCGCCATGTGCCGCGTAGCGAACGGCGCGAAGAGCACCGGTGCGGTCTCGCCGCGCGTGAAGATGGGGTGACCGGCCGCGGCACGCGACAGCAGTCCTTCCTCCGACGACTTGTCGCGCATCTTCTCGACGCCGATCACGAGCACCACGTCGTGCACGCCGCTCGCCACGGCCATCGCGCCCACGCGGAACGCGTCGGAGCCCGACGGGCAGGCGTTCTCGATCCGGGTGCACGGGATGCCGGTGAGGCCGATGGCGGTGGGGATGGTGTTCCCGCCGATGCCTTCTTGACCCCAGAGCGTGCCGCGCTGGGTGGCCAGGAACGCGGCTTCCACCTGGCGCGGCTCAAAGCCCTTGTCGACCGATGCGACGCACGCCTCGAACGCGCCCGACGCCATCTGCTCGTAGCTCTGGTCGAACAGCTCACCCATCTTGATGAGGCCGGCGCCGACCACCGCAACGCGATTCCAAGCCATCAGCGACTGCACCCCATCTTCTATGACTCCTTCACGGGCTTGGCCTTGAAGCCGTAGACCGGCACGCCGCGCTCGTGGGCGTAGCGGCGCAGCACGAGGCGCATGCGGGCGCCGATGGCCACGTTGGTGCCGTCGTCGGCGACCTGGAGCATCACTCGCGCGCCGTCGTCGAGATCGATCACCGCGATCGGCAGCGGCGCCTCGAACGGCGCAGGCATCGTGTGGTTGATCACGTACGTGTACACCGTGCCCTCGCGGGCGAGCGCCACCGGTTCGAGCTTCGGGCCGCCGCACGCGATGCAGTGCGGATGGATCGACGGCGGGGTGGAGATCGTGCCGCAGTCGACGCACCGGCCGCCGAGCAGCTGCAGCATCTCGTGGGCGCCGCGCACGAACATCGCCGACTCGGGCGGCACACCCATCGGCACTGTCTCGCCGGCCGGAACGAGCTGGCCGCGGGCGCGCAGCACCGTGGCGTAGCTCGCGGGGCGAGCCTCGGAGCCGTCGAGAACGTCGGCGACGCGCGCCGCGCCGGGAACGGGTGCTTCCACGTGCACCAACACGCCGGTGGCGCGCCCACCGCCGTAACCGACGATCGCGACGCTCCCCGCCGCGTCGAACGCGCCCACCGCGCCGAGCAGCGCGCTCGCGGCACCGGTGTCGCCGAGCGCGGCGTACACCGACGCGCTCGCCGCCGCGCCGCCACCCACACGCTTCGCCAGCACGGCGCCGAGCCGGCCGTCGGGATCGGGGAGCGACCAGCTGCGCGGCTCCACCGAGCGCAGGGCGCCGGCAACGTCTTGCACGAGCGGAAGGAAGATCTCCTCGCGGAACAGGCGGCCGTCGTAGAGATCGCGGGTCTCGACCTCGTCGTCGCCGCGGTACCGGTCGAGGTACGGCTCCATGCGGGTGACCCGCAGGCCGAGCGACGCGGGAGCGCCGGCCGGTGGCCCGAGGATGATGGCCGCGGCGCCCGCACCACAGCGAGCCTCGAACGCGCTTCCGGGGCCGGGTCGCAGCGCGTCGCTCACGACCACGATGGCGAGCCGCACGGTGCCCGCGGCCACGGCGTCGGCGGCGCCGAGGAGGGCGTCGATGCCGGCGTGGGGCGACCCGGCGTGCAGCGAGCCGCGCGCGTGGCCGCCCACGCCCACCGCAGTGGCCAGCACGGCGAGCGACGGGCCTTCGGCGTACGGCGGCCGGGTGGTTCCCCACCAGATGCCGTCGACGTTTGCTGCGTCGATCCCCGCGCTGCGCAACGCGCCGTCGACTGCCGACCAGGCGAGCGTCAGGGTGTCTTCGTCGGCCGCGCAGATGGCAGCCGTTCCTCGGCCGCTCTTGCGGTCCCAGGCGGCTGCGATGTCTCCGGCGGCGACGCGCATGCTGGGCGCCGCGGCCCCTACGGCGAGCACTCCGACCGTCATGAGAACATGACCCTACTGTCAGGTTCGGCGCCGACCCGAGCCCGGAGCCGCTCCGGCGACGCGCCCGCCGAAGGGCTCGAGTCGACCGAAGGGCGAACTCGAGCGTCAAGTCGCCGACTGCGCCGACCGACGCTACGGATGTGACCGATGAAGAGCGGGCGCGCCGTGCGTCATCTCGAGCCGCGGCCTGGCGGCAGGTACTCAACGTGCGCCAGTTCTTCGTCGCGCCCGTCGCGGTCCTGTATGCCATTGCCCGCGACCATCACTGGGTGGCGAACTACCCGCTGTGGGTCCTCGTCGGTTCGCTGATCGGCGCCCAGATCCTGTCGAGCGTGGCCACGCTGATCTGGCCCGAGCCCCGCAACATGGCCGAGGTCTCGTACCGGGTCGCCATGACCTTCGCGGCGACCACGTTCACGATCTACGCGACGGGCTGGGGTGCCGTGTTCGCGCTCGGACTCGTGGCCGTCGCGGCCGACGCGATGCGCACCATGGGGTCGCGCGCGATGAAGCCGGCCGTGGTGGGAACGCTCGTGTGCATCGGCCTCGGCGAAGTCGCCGTGGGCGCGGGCATCGCGCGTGCGCTCCTCCCGCAGCCGCAAGGACACGGCGTGGCGGTGCTCGCTGCCGTCGGCGCGGCGTTCATCGTGTTGTCGCTCGGCTTCTCGGCGCGTGCCGAAGAAGCCGGCGAGGCTGAGCTGCGCCGCCGCGAGGAGCGCTTCCGGGCGTTGGTGCAGTACGGCAGCGACGTGATCCTCGTGATCAATGGCGGTTCACGGCTCACCTACGCGAGCCCGTCGGTGACGCGCGTGCTCGGCTACGACCCGGGCGACTTCTCGTGGTTCACGCCGACCTGCGTGCACCCCGAAGAGCGCGAGACCGTCACGTCGGCGTTTCGCGACCTCGCGTCGCGCCCCGGTGTGGTCGAGCGCCTCCAGGCGCGCCTGCGCGACTGCCGAGGCGGCTACCGGTGGCTCGAGATCGACGTCACGAACCGTCTCGACGACCCGAACGTCGAGGGCATGGTCTGCAACCTGCGCGACTTCACCGACCGCAAGGTCGCGGAAGTCGCGCTCGAACGTCAGGCGTTCTACGACCAGCTCACGAACCTTCCGAACCGTCCCTACTTCCTCGAGCGTCTCGAGCGCGCGCAACGCGTGAGCCAACGCGAGGCCCGCATCGACGCGGTGCTGTTCTGCGACGTCGACCGGTTCAAGCTCGTCAACGACAGCCTCGGTCACGAGATCGGCGATCGGTTGCTCGTCGAGGTGGCAGCGCGGCTGCTCGGATGCGTGCGGCCGGGCGACATGGTCGGCCGCTTCGGTGGCGACGAGTTCACCGTGTTGCTCGAGGACATCGGCTCGGCCGGTCGAGCGATCGCGGTGGCGGAGCGCATCATCGGCGCGCTCGAGGGGCCGTGTGTGATCGACGGCCGCGAGCTCACTGTCAAGACGAGCATCGGCATCGCCATGAACGAATCGGGCCACGAAGCTCCCGGCGAGCTGCTGCGCCGTTCCGACTTCGCGATGTACATCGCCAAGGACAACGGCCGGGGTGGCTGGTCGCTGTTCGACCCCGAGGCTGCGGCCGTCGGCGTCGAGCGGCTCGAGCTCGAAGCCGGCCTGTTGCGGGCCCTCGACCGCGACGAGCTGGTCGTGCACTACCAGCCCGAGTACGACCTGCACACCGGCAAGGTGGTCACGTTCGAGGCGCTCGTGCGCTGGCAGCATCCGAGCGAAGGCCTGTTGCTCCCGGGCCGCTTCGTGCCGATCGCCGAAGAGTCGGGTCTGGTGACGGCGATCGATGGCTTCGTGCTCGCGTCGGCCTGCCGCACGCTCGCCGATTGGCCGGGCGGCGCCGACGACGGCGTCGTGGTGTCCGTGAACGTCTCGCCGCGCTTCTTCGCGCAGCCTGACGCGGCCGACGCGATCACCGAGGTGTTGGCCCGCCACGGAGTGGAACCGCACCGGCTGCAGCTCGAGATCACCGAGCGCACCGCGCTCGTCGATGTGCAACACACCATCGAGACCCTCCAGCGCCTCCGTCGGATCGGTGTGCGCGTTGCCATCGACGACTTCGGCACCGGCTACTCGTCGCTCGGCTACCTGAAGCAGCTCCCGGTCGATGTGCTCAAGCTCGATCGGACGTTCGTCGAGGGCATCGACAGTGCGGAGCGCGACGTCGCGATCGTGAACGCGGTGATCACGATGGCGCACGCGTTGGGCCTGCACGTGACGGCCGAAGGCGTCGAGCGCGGGGCGCAGGCCGATCGTCTGGTCGGACTTGGTTGCGACACGGCCACGGGCTGGTACTGGTCGCGGGCACTACCGGCGAGCGAGCTCGCGGGGATGCTCGGCACGCACGCCGGCCGCTAGCCGGGCGCGGTGTACACAGCGACGCCGCCCGTCGCGCTCCACGACGATGCCATCGGGCGGGCCAGCGTGGCCTTCGGGGTCACGGTGAGCAGCCAGAGCACGCCGGTGCGGGCTTTGGGCCCCTGCGTCGTGGCGTAGAGCGTGCCCTTCGCCACCGTCGCGAGCCCACGGACCGTCGTGCCCTTGAACGCAGCCACCGGCGGTGCGATCGACGGCGACGCCGAGCCATCTTCGTTGGTCGCCACGATGCGACCGGCGCCGGTCACCGCCCACACGCGGTTCTCCGCCGTGGTGATCGCCGCGGGGCCGAGCGTGTCGACGGCGCCGAGTTGAGCCGCGAGCCGGAGGCTGAGCATCGTGCAGGCATCGGACGACGGCTCGTACGCGTACAGGCCGGGCACGGGCAGGGTGCGGGCTGCCGCCGCGACCACGAAGCCCGCGCGGAGTGCAGTCACGCCGCTCGCACCGACCACTTTGCTGTCGAGCACGCACGGGGGACCGACGTCGCCGAGCGCGGCCGGCCACATCGTGACGCGGCCGGCGCCCGTCGGCTTCTGCTCGATCACAACGAGGCGACCATCGTCGAGGAACGCGCAGCCGGTGACCGTCGATCCGATCGTCGCGGCGCGTTCGACGCGTACCTGTGCGGCGAGGTCGCCGAGGCCGTGACCGCGCAGCTCGAGGATCGCGACACCGGGAGTGGCGCCCCCGACCCCGACGCCCACGAGGCGATCGTCGACCGGATCGAGGCAGATCGGCCCGATGGCCGAGATGCCCCGCGCGTTGCTGCTGCGCGCCGCGAGCACGGTCTGTGACGTGAACGGCGCGTTCATGGCAACGGCGTCGAGCTCGCCGTCGTGCACCGCGAGCACCACACGTTCGCTCGCCGGGACAGTGGTCGGGGGCGCGGTGGTCCCGGGATTCAGCGGAGCCGTGGTCGAGGGCGCCACTCCGGTGGGCTCGTGCGAGTCGGGCGACGAACATGCCGCGCCCACAAGCACCGCAGCGAGCAGCGCCGTGATCACGACAAGACCATCGCGGCGCATCAGGCTGATGCTAGGGGTGGCGCCGACGAGCCTTCCGGTAACGTGGCGAACTCTGGCGGCGTAGCCGAGTGGTTCAGGCAAGGGCCTGCAAAGCCCCGTACACGGGTTCGATTCCCGTCGCCGCCTCTAGAAGAAGTCCAGGTCAGCAAGTAGATTCCGCTGCGACGATGTTCGGTCGGTGGGCTCCGCCCATCACTCTGCCCATCATTTCGTCGAATGGCGGTTTTTCGTGAGGGGATACATCCGGGCGCGCGGCAGAGGGCGCTGGCAGCTCGCCGTGTACGTCGGTGTCGACAGCGTGGGAAGTCGCCAGTACCGCTATCAGACTGTCAATGGCACGAAGCGGGAAGCCGAGCGGGTGCTCGCCGGGCTCGTAGCCGACGCGCACGACGGGCGGATTCGATCCGACGCAGGGACGATCGCAGAGCTCGCCGATGCGTGGTGGGAGACGACGGCGGCGCACCTGAGCCCGAGCACGCGAATCGGGTACCGAGGGCAGCTGGAACGCCGGATCCTGCCCCGCTGGAAGAAGACGAAGGTTGCCCGTCTGCAGACGCTCGACCTCGAGCGCTGGTACGCGCAGCTCGCGCGCGAGGGGCTCTCGGCGAACAGCGTGCGCAACGTGCACGTCGTGATGTCATCCATGTTCACGTCCGCAGTTCGCTGGGGTTGGGTCGCGGCGTCACCGTGCACTCGGGCACGAAAGCCGTCGATTCCGCGGCCGCGCTACGACACGCCGGAGCCAGAGGCACTGATGCGCCTCGTGGCGAGCGCACCGGTTCCGGAGTTCGGCGTGTTCTTGCGCGTCGCGGCAGCAACGGGTGCCCGACGCGGCGAGCTCTGCGGTCTGCAATGGCCGGACATCGACTTCGCGAAGGGCGAGCTCGTCATCCAGCGCGGCGTGGTGCACGGCGACGAGGATCGGCGTCCCGTCGTTAAGGCGACCAAGACCGGACGTGACCGTTTCCTGGCCCTCGACTCCGGCACCGTCGAAGCACTGCGTGAGCATCGGGCTCGGATGGACGAGCGTGCGGCAGCGATCAAGACCAAGCTCGGCCGTAACGCGTTCGTGTTCTCAGACGAGCCGGACTGCTCGAGTCCTTGGCGCCCGGACACGGTCACGGTGCAGTTCGTTCGCCTTCGGGAGACGTGCGGGCTCCACGGGGTGCGACTGCACGACCTGCGCCATGCCCACGCCACGCTGCTGTTGGCGCAGGGCGTCGCGATGAGCGATGTACGGGATCGACTCGGCCACTCGGACATCCGAACGACCGGCATCTATCTGCACGGTCGCCGACCGGGCGACCGTCTCGCTGCCGACCTGTTTGGACAACTGCTCGACGCGCCGAAGCAATCGTCGGACGAGCGCCGGCACGCGTAGCGCGACGACCGCCGTAGATCCCGTCGCGGCTCGGCGCAGCGACGGTGAGGGTCCCGCTTGTTCGGACGGGCCGTCGATCGCGATGGTCGCGTCGGAGTGTCCGAGACCGTCGGACGCGCGCCGAGCGCGCGTCGTGTGGGATGTCGGTCAGGGTTCCGATGATCGTGATCGAGTTCATGGTGGTTCCGTTCTCGGGTCGCGTGGTCGCGTGTTGCGTTCTGTGTGGTGTGCCGGGTTCGAGTGCGGATCGGAATCGATTTCTCCGCGCGTCGACGCAGTCGAGGCGCGCGTTGGCGTGAGTGGGTGGGACGAGGGAGAGCACACATGGTGGTACCGCAAAGCGGTACCACCGGAGCGGCGTGGGTGGGCCGGCCGGGCTCCTGCAGAGCACGACCGGGCGTTGTCTCGGCGTCGGCGCGATGCGTCGAGCTGGCGGCCAGGTTTGGGTGCCGACGGTGGGGCGGTTGGTGAGGCAACCCCGCTGCGACGGTGACCCTCGAACAATCAGGCGCTGCCGGACAGCGCGATCAGCGCGCAATGTTCCCGCGCCGCGCGGCCGGGCGCGCGCCGTGGTGGGACAGGTCGCTCGGGACGGTGAACCGACCGCCGTCGTGAACCCACTCAGTTACCCACTCAACACGCCACTC
>JADGOO010000045.1 GCA_017882905.1 Acidimicrobiia bacterium
CCGGGATGGGGCAGCGGATGCGGTACGGGGGCGGGGTGCACGGGCTTGGGTGGCGTGTTCCCGTTCCCGTTCCCGTCCCCGTTTCCGTTTCCGTTTCCGTTCCCGTTGCCAGTGCCCGGGCCCTTCGCCTTGCCGCCGCCACCGGCGCTCCCGCCGCCCGACCCGTTGCCGGCGCCCGATCCGTTGGGGTTGGGCGTGGGGTTCGGCTCGTGCACGACCGGCGGCTTGCCCGCGCCCTTGGTCGCCTTCGATGTCGGGGCCTGGGCGGGCTTCGTGACGGCGTGTTTGCTCGTGACGGCTGTAGGCGCAGGATGGTGGCTCGTACCGCGCGGCCGAACGGTGTCGGTGCGTCGACCCGGCCGTGCGGCCGGCGATGACGGCGCGTCGGCGTTGGGGGGTGTGGGCGGCCGCGTCTGCGGCGCGTCGGGTGCGACGCCGATGAACCGCTCGATCGATTCGCTGATGTGGCGCAGCGGTGCCGGCAGCGCGCCGGCGGCGCTGAGGCCGAGGAACGTGGCCAAGCACGCGGCGACGGCGGCGACGAGGATCTGGCGCCGGCCGACGCGCGAGCGGCGCGGCGCGAGCGGCGGGACGAGCTGCAGGCGACCGGCCGTTCGGGCCTGCGCCAAGTGCGCCTGCACGACCGCTTCTGGCGGCGCAACGACGAGCTCGTCGCGCAACGTGTCGAAGAGCGACTGCAGGTCGGGACCGATCGGTTCGAGGTGGTGCACGTCGGTCATCGCACCGCCTCCGGAGTGACTCGGCGTGCGAGGGCCGCGAGGGCACGCCGGTGCAACGCCTTGATCGCACCCTGTTGCTTTCCGAGTACCGCGGCGGTATCCGCGATCGGCAGGCCGATCACCGATCGCAGCAGCACCACGTCGCGCTGCTCGGGTGTGAGGTCGTGCAACGCATCGATGGCTGCACGCGCGCTCATTCGGTCGACGAGATCATCGAGGTCGTTGCGCGTCGATGGGAGGTCGAGATCGCCGCTGTCGATCTCGACGTCGGCGACCCGCACGGCGCGCCGCCGGCGCTCGTCGACGAGTCGGTGGTGCGCAATCGTGAACACCCAGCGGCGGAGCGCGCGCTCGTCGCCGTGGAACGTCGGGAGACCTTGCACGACTGCGATGAACACGTCACCGACGAGGTCTTCTGGTTCGCTGCTGCCTGCGCCGCGGAGGTAACCGAGTACCGACGGCGCAAGGGCGCGGTAGATCGTCTCGATGTCACCGGGTGGTGACGCGACCGCGGTCGCGTCAAGCTCCGCCGACCCGTCGCCCTGCACGAGCGAAGGGTAGAGAGCAGGTGCGCGGTGGGCACCGTCTCGTGCCGCCGATGTGACGTGAATCATGGGGCGCCCGCCGGCACCGTGGCCGGGGTGCCGATCCGAGATCGGATCGGCACCCGCGGCGTGCACGGCTCGGAGCTACAGGACGATGTGACCGTGGTAGGTGCCGCTGCCGGTGCCGGTCGTCACGTCGATCGTGCCGAGGATCTTGACGGTGCCCGCCGCGCCCGCGAAGGCGCCGGTGCCACCGGTGATCAAGTCGTTGACGCGAAGGTTGTTGCCCGCGAGGTGCACGGTGCCGGTCAGGGTGACCGTCCCGGTGCCGAGCGCGCTGGCGGTCACGGTCGCCGTCTCGGTGATGGTGCCCACACCGGTGTGCGACACGTTGTTCACGCTCACGTGCACTGTGTACGCGATCGAGCCGGTGGCGCTGCCTGCGATGTCAGCGGTGCCGGTCGCGTCGACCAACGTGTGGTTCTTCGCGGTGGTCGACTTCGTGATCGAGAAGCTTGTGTTCGTGACGGTGCCCGCCAGCTTGTGGGACGCGGGCGCTTGAGCGCCGGCAACGCCGACACTCGTTGCGACCAATGCACCCGTAGCGAGCGCCGTGAAGACACCTTGGCGAAGATTCAATGGTCTGCTCCTGTTTCGTGGCGCGCTTTCGAAGTCGCGCCCTCTGGGCGACCCTGTCGTTCGCCCGCCGGCAACCGGCATCGACGAGGGCCGCGGACCGTGCGGACGCACGGTCGGCAGGCAGATTCTGGTCGATGCCGCGCTGGGAAAACAGCCCTTCCGGCCGTTTCTTTTCGGGGCCCCGGACGATTGCAGGGCGAGACGGCGGTGCGCCGCTCGTGCGGGATCGCCCCCCACGCGGCGGCGCCCCGCCGTCTCGCCGAACGCGCCCCGACTCAGATCCAGCGCACGGCCGGTGGGCGGCGGACCGCGGGCTTGAACGTGGTCCCGACGGTGTGCGCCAGGGGGATCAGGCCCGCCTGCGTGACCTTGGTGTGGTCGATTCCGAGCAGCGCCGCCGCTTCGGCCTCGTGGAGCAGGTGCACGGTGGTGAAGCTCGTTCCGAGACCCCGCGCCCGGGCGGCGAGCATGAAGCTCCACACCGCCGGGAGCACGGAGCCCCACAGCGAGGCGAGGGCGAACGTGGGAAGGCCTTCGGTACGCAACCCGAGGCACGGCACCACGAGCACCGGCACCTGGTGCAGGTGCTCGTTGAGGTACGTGGCCGACGCGTTGATGCGGCCCTCGGCACCGGCCGGGTCGGTGGCCTCCGCGCGCCGGCGCGCCGACTGCATCTGGGCGTAGTCGGCGGCTGCCGCGCGGTAGATCCGGGCCAGCTCGCCCCGCGTGTTCGCGTTGTCGACGACCACCCACGACCACGGTTGGAAGTTGCCGCCGCTCGGTGCCTGCGCGGCCACGGCGATCGCCTCCTCGACGAGGTGACGGTCGACGGGCCGGTCGAGATCGAGACGGCGGCGCACCGCGCGCGTGGTGGTGAGCAGCTCATCGGGTGTCAACGGAAGCGTCACGGCCACGGAGTCCCGAAACGGTTTCGGTGTGCGTGCTCGCGTGCCGGGTCGCGTCGCGACGGTCCGAGCTGCTTGACGGGATGTCCGATCGGCAGGATCGCAACGACGCGCAGCGTGTCGGGCAAGGCGAGCAGCTCGCGCAGCTCGGAACCGAAGCTCGTCGCGATCGTGGTGAGGGCGGACCCGAGTCCGAGCGCGCTCGCCGCGAGCAGAAGGTTCTGGATCGCGGGGAACAGCGACGAGCCCACCGTGGCCTCGGTGGTGCGCGCGAGGTCGGCTGCCGCCACGATCATCACCGGAGCGCCGGCGAAGCCGCCGTGCATGCCGCTCTCCACGTCGGCGAGCAGATGCTCGGAGATCCGCGGCTCCGACCACTGCCTGCCGCCGCTGTCCCAGGCGCGCGTCATGAGATCGCCGAGCGCGTTCCGAATCGCCGCGTCGCGCACCACGATGAACTCCCACGGCTGACGGTTCTCGGCGCTCGGTGCGCGTACCGCCGCGTCGAGCAGCCGCTCCACCGTTGCATCGTCGACCGGCGCGTCAGTGAAGCGCCGGTGCGCGCGTTGTCGTGCTACGACATCGAAGAAGTCGGTCACGTGTTCTCCTGCACGCCGAGGCGCCGGAACGTGTTGACGTACATGATGCGCAAGCTCGGTGTGCCGGCCCAGTGGCGGAAGTAGTCGTGGTCGGCGCCACCGAACCGAGAGATCACCAGCGGCGTCATCGTCTTGAACGCCTTCTCCGGGTTGCTGCAATCCATCTCGTAGAAGTGCATGAAGCGCGGATGGCCGCGAGGTACCGCGTTCACGTACGGGGTGATCATCGTGTAGCCGGGGACCGATGCCTCCGCGATGTGGCGGATGTGCACGAAGTCGGCCCAGTCTCGGAGCTCCTGGGCGTGCGCGTCTTCGTCGGGGGAGATCAACACCAGCGACAAGCCGATCGTCGGCTTGCCCGAGATCGTGCCCTGCCCGGGGCGCGGTGTGCGCACGAAGTGGTGTGCGCCGACGATGTCGGCCGGAACGGGATCGGGTGCCAGGAAGCCCGGAGTCACCTCGTACACGGCGAGGTGATCGAACTCGCCGAGCACACGCGGCAGGTCGGCGCGGTCGCGGTGCACGTTCTCCCACCAGGTGACGCGCTCGACACCCGCATGGCCGAACACCTCGGGCACCCGTTCCTGCACGTACGCGTCGACGGCGCGGTCCGTCATCTCGAGATACAGACCTGAGGTGAGGCGGTCCTCCACACTGCGAATCTACGAGCCGTTGCGCGACGACGGCCAGATGGCGCCGCTGCACGACCGGCGCCGCCGGTTGTGACCCGAAGCGTCGGGGGCTACGGTCGGCGCCGATCGGGGAGGGCTCGTCTCCGGCTCCGCACGACAAGGTGGTTGGCAGATGCATCGGCACCGCACGATCTCGAAGTCGCTGCGCACGCTCGCGATCGGCGTCGCGGCTGCCTCGATGCTCGCCACGACCGCGCTCCCCGCGTCGGCCGCAACGTCGCCCAACCTGCTGAAGAACGGCACCGCCGAGGCCGCGGCAGGCGGGACGGGCGGCACGGTGTCGGTCCCGGGCTGGACGCGCACCACGGGCACGACGTTCACCGCCGTGAAGTACGGCACGCCAGGCTTTCCGAGCCTCACCGCCCCGGCGCCCCCGAACCGCGGCAAGAACTTCTTCGCCGGCGGCAACGACCCGAACTTCCCGACGATCGTGGCCGTGCAGTCGATCTCGCTCGGCGCGTACGTCGCCAAGATCAAGGCCGGCGGCGTCACGTTCACCACGGCGGGATGGTTCGGCGGCCGCAGCACCGATCGCGACATGGCGTTCCTCGAGATCGACTTCAAGAACGGCAGTGGCGCGTTGATCGGTTCGAGCACCACGGTCGGCGGCGTCACGGCCGCGAACCGAGGCAACAAGACCGAGCTGCTCCACCGACTCGTGAACGGCGCGGTGCCGAAGGGCGCGCGTTCGGTATACGTCCAGGCGATCTTCGAGCGGATCGATGGCGCCTACAACGACGGCTACGCCGACAACGTGACGCTCGTGCTCAACGGCGTCTGAGCTCGCGGTTCGCCGGCGCAACGGCCGGGAGTGGGCGAGGTAACGACCAACGCATCGGAGAGACGGGCCGGAGTGCCCTTCTGATCGCCGTCGCAGTGGGCCAGTGTGGATGGCATCCAACTGGGAGGTTGCGATGCCTGACCGCCGTAGGCCGCGCCGTTCTCGTTCGTCGGCCCGCCGCTCGGCTGGCCTCGCCCTGGTCGCTCTGGCTGCGCTGGGCTGTGGGCTCGTGAGCTCTCCGCGCGGCGCTGGTGCCGGAGTGCGCGCCGTCGCGGCTTCGCTGGTCGCGTCGCCCACGGTGGGACCACCCACGTCGTCGGTGACCGTGGCCGCAGCCGGCTTCGGAGCGGCGGAGCGCGTCGACGTGTACTTCGACAGTGTCGCGACCACGGCCGCGGGCTCGTTCGTCGCGTCGGCCGGCGGCGGCGGCACGCTGAAGGTGGTCGTGCGGGCGACGGCACGCCCCAAGTCGCACACGTGGATCGCGCGCGGCCGAAGGACTTCGCGCCAGGCCCGGGCGAGCTTCTTGGTCCGCGCTAGTTGGCCGCAGGTCGACTACGACGCCACGCACAGCAACTTCAACCCGTACGAGAACGTCCTCGACGTGCACACCGTATCCACGCTGCACCGCGTGTGGTCGGTGCCGCCTTCGTACCAGTGCACGCCACGGCTCTCGGCGGTGGCGAACGGTCTGGCGTACGTCGGATCGTGTGAGAGCCCGACGATGATCTTTGCCCGCGACGCCACGACGGGAGTGTTGCGGTTCAGCGCACCCGTATCCGGACAGGACTGGGTCTCGGGGCCTCCGACGGTCGCGAACGGCCGGGTCTACGTGGTCACCGAAGACGTGAACACACTGTCGGCGACCGACGCCGTCTCCGGCAGGCCACTCTGGTCCGTCGACCTGCAGACGCGGCCGTCGTCACAGTCACCCATCATCGCCGGCGGAGTCGTCATCGCGTCGCGCGAGGCGTACGACGCGGTCACCGGCAAGTTCCTCTGGGGCGTTCCCTACGACGACGCACCGCACGGGTGTGCGTACGGACCCGCGCCGTCGTACGACGTGAGCGTCGCGGTCAGCGGTACCGCCGTGTACTTCCGCTGCAGTGACGGTTCGATCGAGACCCGCGACCTGAAGACCGGCGCGATCCGCTCGATCCGGCCGAGCAGCACCGACGGAACGCCCCTCGTGGTGGTCAACGGCGTCATGTACTACGGCTCCGCCGGTCGGTTGGTGGCGCGTGATGCGACGACCGGAACGTTGCGGTGGCAGACGACCGTGGCGGCAGCGAGCCAGCCGGCCGTCGCCAAGGGCATCGCGTTCGCGTCGATCGCCGGCGGCAAGGTCGCCGCATTCGACGCCGTGACCGGGACACTCAAGTGGACGACCTCGGTCGGCGCGTGGGCATCGGTGCCGGCTGTTGCCAACGGCGTCGTCTACGTGGGTGCTCCGAGCTCCTTGGTGGCGCTCGACGCGGCTACCGGCAAGCTGCTCCGCCGAGCCGCCGGTGGTGGAGCTCGCGCCACGATCGTGAACGGGATGGTCTACGCCGGCGTCGACGCGTTCGCGCCGTGATGTTCGCGGCGCCTCGATGCGCGTCGCGCTACGCGATGCGCGTCGAGCGCGCCGATTGCGATTCGAAGCGGTCGAGCGCCGACGCGTGCATCTCGGGCGTGTAGACCCGGACGCAGTTCTTGCCCGCGGCTTTGGCGGCATACATGGCGATGTCGGCGTTGCGGAGCAGCTCGTCGGTGTCGGCGCCCTCGCTACCGTACGCGACGCCCACACTGGCGGTGAGTGACACGCGTCGCGACGCCAGGTTGATCGGAACCTGCAGCGCGTCGATGATGCGCTGGGCGATGTCGGCGGCCACCGCCTCGTCGGTGAGATCGTCGACCAGGACGGCAAACTCGTCGCCACCGAGACGGGCCGCGGTGTCGGCGAGCCGAAGCTGGCCGGTCAGCCGGTCGCTCAGCTGCACGAGCAGCGCGTCGCCGGCCCAGTGCCCCAGCGTGTCGTTGACGTTCTTGAACTCGTCGAGGTCCACGAACAGCACGGCGACACGACGATCCGTGCGCGCCAGGCGCGCCAGCGCGTGATCGATGCGATCACAGAACAGGCTCTTGTTCGCGAGGCCCGTCAGCGAATCGTGCAAAGCCTCATGAGCGAGCTGCTGTTTGAGCCGTTCGTGCTCGGTCACGTCTCGGAAGCTCCAGACTCGCCCGACCACCTCGTCGGCGGAGCGTCGAGGCCGCGAGCTGCGCTCGAACACGCGCCCGTCCGCGAAGTACACGAGGTCGCGGGTCTGCGCCTCCGGCGTCAGGTACAGCTGGTGGGCCTGCGCCAGGAAGTCATCGGGATCGACGAGCTGCTCGACGGCCCAGGCCAGCACCCGACCGCCGTCGCGTGCGTCGAGGAGGTGTTCGGGGACGTGCCACATCTCGGCGAAGCGGTGGTTGAACATAGAGATCCGGCCACTCTGGTCGACGACGAGGATGCCTTCGCTCGTGGCTTCCAGCGTCGTGGCCAACAGCGAGTTGGATTCGCGCAGCTCGGTCACCGCGACCACCCGATCCGAGATGTCGTGCCCGGTCGCCAGGATCCCGGCGAGGGTGGGGTCATCGAGCAGGTTCGTGAACGTCAGCGCAAACGGAACGACGCCACCATTGCGGTCCACCAATCGCACATCGACGGTCGCGGGCGACGCGCCCGGCTCGGCCACTGCTCGCAGCGCACTCGCGAGCGCGTCGCGGTCGCGCTCGTCGACGATCCCTGCCAACGGCAGTCCTTCGAGCCGCTCCTGGTCGTGGCCGAGCAGCCGGGTCACGACCGACGATGACGACCGGACGTCGCCGTCGCGTTCGAGCACCAGGCTGATCGATGCACTGTTCTGGATCAGCGCACGGAAGGCGGCCGTCTCGTCGCTCGCCACCTCCCAACGTCGACGGTCGGAGATGTCGCGCACCGCGAGCAGGAGGTCGTCGCCGTAGGACGCACCCCGAACCTCGACGAGTCGCCAGCCCTCGGCGCCGCGGATCCGCAGCTCCAGCAGCGTGCCGATCTCCTTGTGCTCCATCGCCTCGATGGCGACCAGCGCGATGCCGGCGTCGTCGGGGTGCAGGAACTCGAGCATGTTGCGCCCGACCCCTTCGGCGAGCGTGATGCCGAACAGGCGCTCCGCCGCGGCGTTGCCCCACCGCAGGTCACCGTCCCTGCTCATGAGCATCACCGGGTCGGCGAGCGCAACCGCAAGGTCCCCCACATCACCCGCGAACCGACACGCGACCGTCGAACCCGTCACTGACCAAGCATCGGCACGTCGCGAACAGGTATTGATGCCCAATGGGCGCCGTCTGCGGCGCAGACGTTGCGAGGGGACACCGGTGGGCAAGCAAGAGCCGATCATCGAGTTGGCGCAGAACAGGCTCAAGGGTCACGCGGTGAGGCCCGATCGGCTGCTGATCTTCGCCGATCGCGTCGAAGAGTCGAAGCCGAACCTCGTCCGCAAGCACTCGAACGCCAATACCGATGGCTCACGCGACACGCCGTGAGCCAGGCTGACCACGGCGACACCCGCACACGGCCGATGGGCGTCGCTTGGAGCCCTGGGTGGCGTCTCCACGCCGCTCGAAGCGTGCACCGGCAGCGCAGCGCGAGCGTCAGAGTGTTCGCGCGTGCCGTGAGGCGTGCGCCCGGCGGAACGCGCGCACGACAGAGTCGTCGAAGTGAGAGCCGGCACGATCGACGAGGTGTGTCATGGCCGCGTCCGACGCGAAGACATGCGGCCGGTAGCGGCGCCGGTGTGTGAGCGCGTCGTATACGTCGGCGACTGCCACGATGCGTCCCGCTAGCGGGATCTCCTCGCCGGCAAGGCCGTCGGGATACCCGCCGCCATCCCAACGTTCATGGTGCGCGCGCACAGCCGCCGCGACTGGTCTGAGGTCTGTCGACAGCGAGTTGAGGATCTCGGAGCCGACAGAGGGGTGCCGTCGCACTTCGGTCCACTCGGGATCAGTGAGCGGGCCGAGCTTGTCCAGGATGTGCTGCGGGACCGCGAGCTTGCCGAGATCGTGGAGCAGACCGGCCCACTGGACTGCCTCGACGTCGAGATCGGAGAGCCCGAGCTCGACCGCGATCGCGCGGGCGATGTTCGCCACGCGCACGGAGTGATCGGCCGTCCCTGGGTGATACACACGGATCGCGTCTCCCAGCGAGGGCGGGACGTGGGCGAAGTCAGACAGGGACATCCAGCGGGCCTACGCCTCTCCGACATGAGTCGGCGGGTCATCGACAAGGGCACGCGGTGGCGGCTCGACCTGAGCAGCTCGCTTCGGCCCGACCGATGGCCGAACGCTCAGAAATTCCGATGCTGCGATCGCGACTAACCCACTGCTGCACCTGTTCGCGACTCGACGCGCTCGCATGCCACATAACCTTCGCCAGGGGAAGCGCAGATCGGAAGGTGCAAAGGCGTCGTCTTTACTGACGCATTCGCACTTCCCTCCGCCTCCTCGGTGCGCCGACGCTGTGTCAACGTTGACGTCGAGTACGAGCGACTCGCGCGTTGGGTCACACAAGCGGGCCGTCGCGGGTTCTGCACCTCGACCGGGACACCGCTGCGGATCCTTTCGCGGCGAAAAGGTCATTGCCGCCCAAAGACGGAAGGGCCATGCTGTCTTGGGCAGGTCGAGCAGTCGGCCTTTGGTGATCCACGGAGATCCACAGGTGAGCGATGGTGCGCACAACGCGACCGCCCAACGGATCGGGTCGTGACAGTGGTTGGTATCGAGATCCACCGATGCCAAACGCCGGATCGCTAGGCCGGAATGTCGCGGGTGGCGCCTTCGTGACGCGGTCCACGAAGTGCGCGGCGCGTCGACTTGACGCGTGCCGTGCGCGGCGTGTCGAGCGGTTCGCCGCACAGCGCGCGGAGACACCGACGGGCTGCCGATCGTGACATTCGTCGTACGAGAGGTGCATACGGATTGGGGACTGCGATGCAGGACGGATGGCTCGGACGCGCGATCACGGAGATCGCTAATGGTCTTGTCGAGCACTTGGACGTCGACGGCGCATGGATCGTGCTTTGCGAACAACTCGGGCAATTGTTGGACCGGGCGGACGTCGGCGTCGTCGTGGCCGATCACGACGGAGGTACCGAGCTCGTGGCTGCATCGACCGAACGCTTGCGTCCCGTCGAACGTCACGAGGTTCTCTGGCGCGAGGGCCCTGCCCACGACTCATTGGCCTTTGGAGGCCCGGTGCTCGACGTGAGCGCGGATCGGTGGGACAGGCGATGGCCGAATGTCGGTCCACGCGCCAGAGACGCCGGGTATCGGACGGCTCACGCCTTTCCCCTGCGGCGACGAGACGAACTGATCGGCGCTGTGTCCTGCTTCTCCACTCGAGCCCGCCCGCTCGATCGGTGCACGGCGGAGCTCGCACAGACGCTCACTGACGTCACCACGATCTGCATCGTGCAAGCCCGACAGCGGCAGCGAGACGTGGCACTGATCGCCCAACTGCAGCGCGCGCTCGAAAGCCGACTCGTCATCGAGCAAGCAAAGGGGATCGTCGCGCACGGACTCGGTGTGGAGATCGAGGCGGCGTTCGTACTCATCCGCAAATACGCCAGACACAACAACGCACGCCTGCACGACGTTGCGAGCGACATCGTGACTCGTCGACTCGAAGTGACGACGCTGCTGCCGCCGCCGGAACGTCGGAGCGGCGCCAGCCCAGCTTCGCACTAGCCCTAGTTACCAGGAGCGTTGGTCAGGCTGCCGCGGGTAGTGCTTGTTTCTGGTAGTTGGCGATTGCAAGGTTGCGTGCTTCGGGTCTGACTGGACCAATCGCTTCCCACGGCGCTCGACGGAACCGCCTCCGCGACCGGTTCGTTCGCAACCCCCGCCGCCCGCACGTCAGCATCGTGCTCCGAGCACCTTCCGCCCGGAAGGGCCGCACGACACTTCTCCCGCGGCACCCTGTTGCAACACTCGGTCGCGGCGGGCCGCTTCGCGACGTGGCCACGCCCCGTGCATCCGGCGCGCGTTGACTGAGGCGATCTGACCCAGGACTTCCGACTTCGCTGAACGGGCCGGACGCCCCAGCACAGCGCGTGCAGACCTGTCGATGATCTGCAGTGCATGGACAGCGCAGGGATCCCCGGCGAACGGTCAGCTGCCGCACTCCTCGCGGCGGGTGTATCCGACCGCCAGGCGGTCGAGGTACTTGAGAAGGAACTCGGCCTCGACCGCCTGACCGCCGTCACCGCGGTCGTCGCGAGCGGACACGCCTGCCTGCGCGTCCCGTTCCGCGGATACGCCTGCCGGGGCGCATCAATCCAATGACCTCGCAGGACAGTCCGAGGATCGCCGCCGAGCGCATCGCGTCCGCTCTGCTCGCCTCCGGCCTGCCTCCATCAGACGTCGTGCGCCTGATCGAGTGCGAGTTCGGAACCGATCGACCCGCCGCCGCCGACATTGTGCTGCACGCCGCACAACCGCGACTCGGCCCGGCGACATGCTGCGCGTGAACCCCGCAGTCGAGCGGCGGTGGGGGCGCCGCTCGACTCGCGGGGCTCGGCTCTTGTCGTGGCACCAGTCTGGAATGCACTGGCATCCATCCCCGGCGGGTGTGGTCAACGTGCGCACCGCTCGAAGCGTGAAACGAATGTGAAAGTGGGCCCGAATTGCGCGCTTCGGCGAGCAGCCGTCGCATCGTGACCTGGACCGGAGCCGCGTCAGCCGCGTACCGGGCGGCAGAGCAGCTGACTCGTCCCGCTGGCCAGGAGCGTGCCGTCGTCGGCCCACACTCGTTGGTGGCTGGCGACGAGACCGTCGGCGGCACACGCCGAATGGGCGTGCACGAAGAGCCATTCGGCATCGGACCGGATGCGGTGGAGCTCGCACGCCAAGTCGATGCTCGGCGCGTAGAGCTCGGCTTGATTGTGGTAGCTCGACGCGGCCGGCCACGAGCCCACGTCGACGAGCACCAGGAGCCGGCACGCGTCGATCCACGGATCCGCGTACGCGGCGGTCGGCGTGTAGCGCAGCCACTGCATCCACTCGGGCGGATACGCGCCGGTGGCACGCTCCATCCACGTCTCGCTGAACGCCACCGGGCGCTGTTCGAAGTTCTCCCAGAACGCGAAGCGCGTCTCGACGTCGGCGCCGATCGCGGCGAGACGTTCCTCGATGGTGGGCAGCTCCTGGCAGCTCGGAGTGTCGGGTCGTGGTGCGTCGTGATGGGCGAGCGCGGGCAGGTCGGCGACGATGCCCCATACCATGGCTTCGGAGATCGCTCGGTCGCCCTGCGTGATCGAGACGCGTACTGAGTGCGCAGCGCGCGCGGCGCGCAGCGTGGTGCACGTGATGTCGATCGGCGCGTCGAACGATGCCACGCCGAGGAAGTGACCGACGATCGATGCCGGGCGCGCCAGCCCGCAGTGGGCACCCGCGGCGCGCAGCGCGAAGGACGCGAGGTAGCCGCCTTGCGGCCCCCAGATCTCCCAGTCGCGCGACAGGTTCGCCGTAAAGCGGCCGTCGGCGCAGGCGGCGATCGCGGTGTCGGTCGCGAGATCTCCCATGCGGGCCCGAACTTAACGGCGCGCCGCGCCGCGGTCCCTCGAATTCACGCCACACGGCACGCAACACGGCGCCGGCCGCCGGAGCGGCCAGGGGCTGTCGGGTCTCACGGTTCGTCGAGGCCGAGGAGCGCACACGGGTTCGTGCAGGCCATCCGGCGGATCTCGGCATCGGTGAGACCGCAGTCGAACAACGCGTCGGCGTAGGTCTGCAGGCCGGCTGCCGGCCGCGGGTTGATCTTCTGGCCGAAGTCGGTGCCGAGCGTCACCCGGTCGACGCCGACCCGCCGGATCGTCGTCGCCATCTCGTCGGGTCTGCGCGTGGCGAGGCCGCCGATGCAGGTCATCGCGCAGAGCTCCACCCATGCTCCGAGGTCGGCGAGCTCGGCGCACTGATCGGCCGAGAGGTTCGGACCGGCGAGGTCCTCGGTGGCGTGGGTGAGCAGCACCTTGCCGGTGCGGGCGAACTCGCGCACCACTTCATAGTGCTCGGCCGCGCTGACGTGCCCCGTCGCGAGCACCGCGTCGTGCTCGCGCACGAGCGCGAGCACCTCGCGCGTCTCGTCGAGCAGCGCCCCGCTGTCATCCACCACGCTGATGCCCGGGCCTGGCAGTCCGAGCTGCGCGGCCACGCCGTTGTCGAAGTCCTGGCGGCTCGACAGCGTGGGCAGCCACACGATGCGCGCGCCGAGCCGCAACGCGACCTCGACGGCGGCCGGGTTCACGCCGCCGACCTCGCGGTCGCAACAAATGCCCCCGGCCACGAGGAAGTCGCTGCGGTCGGGGGCCACCACGTGTTGCACCGACCAGGCGAGCGCGGCGGTGGGGAAGTCGTGCGACTTCAGCACGACGGCGCGATGGCCCGCCTCGAGCGCGTCGGTCGCGGCTTCGAATGCGTCGACCGAACGTTGGCGGTGGGGGTCGGGTCCGAAGTGGCAGTGCAGGTCGGCGGCTCCGGCAAGATCCACGCTCATGTCTGCAGTCTCGCCGCTCGAATAGGCTGACGTCGATGTCAGGTTCACCCGGGGACCGCCGTGCGCCCGCGCCCGGGCAGGCACCGCTCGTCGCGCCCAACGCGGCCGCCCTCCTGCGTCGCAACGGCACTGATCCCGCGATCCGGCAGCGCACGGCGATCAAGTTCGGCGACCGCACATTCACCCACGGCGAGTACTACGCCGAATCGCTGCGGTTCGCGAACCTCTTCCTCGAGCGCCTCCCGACCGGGGCGCCGCGCCACGTGGCCGTCCTGCTCGACAACACGCCCGACTACCTGTTCGCGTTCGGGGGTGCCGCCCTCATCGGCGGCGCGATCGTGGGGCTCAACCACACCCGTCGCGACGAGCACTTGCTGCGCGACGCCCGCCACACCGACTGCGGTCTGGTGATCACCGAGCCCCGCCACATCGATCTGCTGGCACCGATCGCGTCGGAGCTTCCCACCGTGCTCACCACCACACGGTTCGCCGACGCCGACGATCCCACGGATGCGCGCATCGGCGAAGATCTCGAAGCCGCGCTCGCCGCGCACGACACCGCCGCGGATCCCGGCATCGAACCCGACGTCGACTCGATCTGGGCCCTGATCTTCACGAGCGGCACGAGCGACGCCCCGAAGGCGGTGATCTGCTCGCAGCGTCGTCTCCTCGTCACGGGCAACCGGATGGCGATCCTCATGGATCTGGCCGGTGAGGATTGCGGCTACGTGTGCATGCCGTTGTTCCACTCGAACGCGGTGCAGGTCGGTTGGGCGCCGTCGGTGGTGGTGGGTTGCGGCGTCGGCCTGGCGCGGAAGTTCTCGGCGAGCCGCTGGCTGTCCGACGTCCGCAGCTACGGCTCCACGTACTTCAACTACACGGGCAAGCCGCTCGCGTACCTGCTCGCCACGCCGGAGCTACCCGACGACGCGCACAACACGTTGCGCATCGCGTTCGGCAACGAAGGCTCGCCCGAGATCGTGGCCGGCTTCTCCCGGCGGTACGGCCTCGAGGTGATCGACGCGTACGGCGCCACCGAAGGCGGCATCGCCGTGAATCGCGACGCCGCCACGCCGCCGACCGCGCTGGGTCGCCCGGCCGAGACGATCAAGATCGTCGACGACGACGGCAACGACAAGCCGCACGCCAAGCTCGACGAGCACGGGCGTCTCTCCAACGCCGACGAGTGCGTGGGCGAGATCGTCAACACGGCGGGCGTGGGCCCGTTCGAGGGTTACTACAACAACGATGCCGCGACGGCCAAGACCGCACGCTTCGGCTGGTACTGGAGCGGCGACCTCGGGTACCTCGACGACGACGGCTACCTCTACTTCGCGGGCCGTACCGCCGACTGGATCCGCGTCGACGGCGAGAACTTCCCCGCCGCGCCGATCGAAGAAGCGCTGCGCCACGCGCCGGGTGTGATCCTCAGCGCGGTGTACGGCGTGCCCGACGAATCGGCCGGCGACCAGGCGATGGCGGGCCTCGTGATCACCCCCGACGTGCCGTTCGACGGCGGCGCCTTTGCGGCGTGGCTCGACGGCCAGGAGGCGATCGGCCCGAAGTGGCGGCCGCGCTACGTGCGCATCATGGCCGACCCGCCCACCACCGGCACGAACAAGATCGTCAAGCGCACGTTGCAACACCAGAAGTGGCGCGCCGACCGCGTCGACGGCGATGAGCTCTGGATCCGTCTGCGCGGCGAGCCGGCCTACCGACGTTTCACTGCGACCGACGAGGCGGCCCTGCACGACGCCTTCGCCACGCAGG
>JADGOO010000046.1 GCA_017882905.1 Acidimicrobiia bacterium
GAAGAACGCGACGATGATCGCGACGAACAGGATGTCTTGCATCACAACAACCCTCTCTGTTGCTGGTCTTCGGACGCGAGTGCGAGGCCGAGCTCATCGGCCAACGCAACCGCCACGATCCGTTGCTCGAGCGCGGCCGGCGTATCCGGACGCGCTTCGAGGACGAGCTGGCCGAACGAGCGACCCCGTCCGATCACCTCGACGGCGACGCCGCCGACGGGAAGCGCGAAGCCACTTGCGAGATGCTCGAGCGCGGCTCCTTGGAGCGCGCCCCCGCGGGCCAGCGAGGGCAGCGTGCGGCCCGCAGGGACACGTTCGTACCGGCAGTCGGCCAGGCCGAAGAGCCCGATCAGCTCGGCACACACCGACAGCACGACGTCTTCGGCTTCGGCGCCGTGCGCGGCAAGGTCGGCCACGCGCCGCAGGCGCGCGAGCTCCGACTGCGCCGTCGCGGCATGCGCGCGATGGGCGCGGGCGCGGATGCCGAGCTCAGCGGCCACGAGGCCCACGACGCCGAGGATCACCGCCGACTCGATGTCGTTGCTGCTGCTGATGCGCAGCGACAGGTACGGCTTGGTGAAAAAGAAGTCGAAGCACATCGCCGCGATGACGGCGCTGCCCACCCCGGCCCACCGGCCACCCACGATGGCCGCGACGAGCACCGGCAGTACGAGCACGAGGGCTGCGTTGGCGTTGATGACGTCGTTGCGCCACGGGATCAGCAGCGCGGAGACGGCGAGGGCACCAAGACCGCCGATCGCGATTCCCACCAGCTCGGCGCCCGCGCCGACTGGTCGGCGCACCACGAGATCCACAGGGACCGTTGTACGCCCGGCCTGGGCCCTAAGTCAGAGCCTTAACGGCCTCTTGTCGCGGGACCTTTGGCTCCTGACGGGGCGCTCACGACCAGTACGGTCAGCGCTCGGCGTGCCCGATCCCCGTCGTCTCCGACCACCAGTCGACGACGAGGGCGTCGTGACGCGCGTTCAGCGCAGTGAGCACCAGCTCGTGCACGTCGATCCGGAACAGGTGGAACCCGCCAGGCGGTGGTGTTGCCTGGTCGCCGGCCCACTGCGCGATCACGGCGTGGTCGTGCACCTCGAACGCGACGCCGGACACCTTCGCGTCGCCGGGCCAATCGGTGTTGTCGGGACCGGGGTCGATCGACGCGCTGTGGATCGCGAGGCGCCCGTCGCGCTGCAGGTCGATCGCCTTGCGCGCGCCGGTCATCGAACCGATCCACATGTCGCCGAGCCGCATCTCGAGCTCCGTGCCGCTGATGCGCGGTGCGCCATCGGCCCGCAGCGTGGCCATGGTCTTGTGGCGGTTCAGGGCAAAGAGCTCGGTGGCGCGGGCCGCGAGGTCCGGCACCTGATCTTCGACCTCCGACCACCGCGCCATTGGGGAACCCAACCTACCTACCCACCCACCCCCTCCGCGGCTTGCTCGAGCGAATCGGTCGCTGTGCGACCGCTTCGCTCACCAGAACCGCGAAGCCGTTCGAGGAGACCGACCAATCCGACGGCTCCGAGCACCACCAGCGACGGTTCGAACGGCATACGGAACCGCTGGTTGCCGTAGCCCACGAGCGTCGAGAGCACCACGATCACGAGCGGAGCCATCAGCACCACGAGAGCCGCGCGCCGCGTCGGCCACAGGCGGCGCACGCCGATCACCGCGAGCGCGGCGAGCGCCACGTACATCACCCACCCGACCTTCGACCATGGCGCGCTGCGCCCCTCGAAGAGCGCCTCGGTCTCGAGCTCCCGCCACGGTTGGTAGACGCCGAACGTGAGCCCGAGACGGGCGCCCAGCACCACCGGAAGGCGGCCGAGGTGCTCGCGCGCGTAGGTCTCGCCCGCGTTCGCGACGCTGCGATTGAGCGGGATCTCGCGGTGTGAGCCGGCGCGGCGAGCGGAGCTCGTGAGGCACTCCACGTACCAGGTGCCCACCCGCGGTCCGTAGTACGCCTTCTGGCAGTTGGCGCCGCCGATCACACTCCAGCTGTTCACCGCGATCGGGACGAACGTATGGAAGCGCGCCGCATTGCGGATCTCCCAACCGCCCGCGATCACGATCGTCGCGACCAACCCGGCGGCAACGAGCTGCAGGCGCATGCGGCCGCGCAGTGAGCGGATGCTCAGCACCGTCGCCACCACGAGCACGACGGCAAGCATCCAGCCGTCGGACCGTGTGATCGCGGCATAGCCGAGCGGCGCGCCGGCGAGCAGCATCCGGGGGACGGTCGGACGGTCGAGCACGGCGAGCAGCCACAGGAGCGCGAGCGCGACCAAGAGTGCGATGAGCGCCTCCGACATCAGCGCGCCTTCGGCGAGGAACAAGTTCGGGTACACGGCGGCGACGCCCGCGGCGACGAGCGCGACGCGCTCCCCCGCCACCCGTCGCGCGACGAGACCGATGAGGACCACGGTCGCCGTGCCGATGCCGGCCAGGCCGATCAGCAGCTTCGTGCGCGTCGTGAGGCTCGCGAGCCGCAACACCGCGAGCACCGCAGGGAACCCCGGCGGGAAGATGGCGGTGGCACCCTTCCTCGTGTCGAACACGGAGAGGTAACCGTGATCATCGGCGATCCGCTTGGCGAGCTCGTAGTACGTGCGCCCGTCGAAGCCCAACGTCGCGTGCCGGCTCCACAGCATCGCGTAGGCGAGTCGCACCACGAAGGCGACGGCCGCGACGGCGGCCAGACGCACGGCGAAGGGAGACGGTCGCCAGCGCATCACTGCGAAGGTAATCGGCTCAGGCGGGCACGACCTCCACGGGTATGCCGTTGACGACCGCGTTGTTGCTGATCGGATCGATGAGCCGCCCCGGAGCGAGGATGTTGTTGTTCACGCCGGCGTGCTCGCGTGCCACGGAGAGACGGATGCCGTCCTTGTCGTGACCCCAACCGTGCGGCAACGACACCACGCCCGGCATCATCTCGTCACTCACCTCGACCGGAACCTCGAGCTCGCCGGCCTCGCTCGTCACACGCGCCAGCACCCCGTCGCGCACGCCGCAGCGCCCCGCGTCGTCGGGATGGATGAGCAGCGTGCATCGATCCTTGCCCTTCACGAGCACCTTCACGTTGTGCATCCACGAGTTGTTCGATCGCACGTGCCGGCGCGAGATGAGCACGAGGCCGTCGTCGTCGCGATCGAGCCGCGCCGCGAGGCGCGCCACGTCGGCAGTGATGTACGGAGGTGCGAGCTCCAGCATGCCGCTCGGCGTGGCGAGGAGCTCCCGCAGCCGCGGCTGCATCGGACCGAGATCGAGCCCGTGGGGGGCATCGACGAACGACTGGAAGGTGAGCCCGTCGGGCGTCTCGCCGTAGCGGTCACCGAAGGGCCCGGTTCGGATCTGGAGGTCGAGCATCCGGCCCGGACCGCGCTCGTCGTAGCGGGCGGCAACCGCCGTCGGATCAACACCTTTCGCTTCACACAGCGCCGCGAAGTAGCCGTCGTCGAAGGCGTTCACGTCGATGTCGGCGAGCTTCATGCCGAGCAGCAGCGCACCGAGCGTGGTGAGGATCTCCCATTCGCGCGGCCGTTCGGGAGCAGGCGGGAAGATCGCCTCCGAGTACCGGCCCGCGCTACGGGCCGCCCACATCGGGATGAGATCGTCGAAGTGTGGCTGTTCGAGTGCGGACAGGCCGGGCAGGATCACGTGCGCATGGCGCGTGGTCTCGTTCATGTAGTTGTCGACGCTGATCATGCAGTCGAGGGACGCCAACGCGTCGTCGAGCTGCTGCGCGCCAGGCGAGCTGATCACGGGGTTGCCGGCGATCGTGACGAGCGCGCGGATCTGACGAGCCGGGCAATCGTGTTCCGGTGTCACCTCATTGGGCGTGAGGATCTCCTCGGCGAGGCACGATACCGGCACCTGCCCGAGCACTTCGGGGACGCCCCGCACACGTGAGTGCCAGCGGCCGAACGTGACGCCGTCGGCCCATTGCGGGTCGGCGAGCGAGTTCGCGCCCCACGCAATTGGCGTACCGAACATGAGTCCGCCGGGCACGTCGAAGTTGGCGGTGAGCACGTTCACCACGTCGATGAGCCACGAGGCGACCGTGCCGAACTCCTGGTTGCACAGGCCGATGCGCCCGTAGACCGACGCACTCGGCGCCGCCGCGATCTCGTGCGCGATGCGTCGGATCGTCTCGGCCGGGATGCGCGTAGTGGCGGCGACCCGATCGGGCGTGAACGGCTGGCAGAGTGCACGGACATCGTCGACGCCGGCGACGATGTCGGCCAGGCCACCCAGATCCACGAGGTCGTCGACGAAGAGCACGTTGATGAGCGCGAGCAGGAACGCGGCGTCCGTGCCGGGCACGATCGGCAGCCACTCGTCGGCCTTGTCGGCCGTGCCGGTACGCCGAGGGTCGATCACGACCGTCTTGCCCCCGCGCTCGCGGATGCGATCGATCTCACCCAGCACATCGGGGCACGCAAGCAGGCTCCCCTGGCTCGCCTGCGGGTTGCCGCCCATGATGAGCCAGTAGTGGGTGCGCTGGATGTCGGGCGCGGGGATCCACCACATGTTGCCGTACATCAACATGCACGCAACGTTCTTCGGCCATTGATCGACGGTCCCTGCGCTGTAGATCACAGGGAGCTGCGCGAGGCCGATGAACAACCCCACATACCGACTCAACGAGAAGGCGTGCGCAACAGGGTTGCCGATGTAGCAGCTCGTCGCCTCCTTGCCATGACGTTCGAGCACACCGCCGATGAGCTCCTCGCAACGCGCGAACGCCTCAGCCCACGACACCTCGCGCCATTCGTCACACTCGCTCGCTCCGCTCGACGCCACGTCGCGCACCATCGGGGCGCGCAGCCGGTCGGGGTCGTCGTGCAGGTGGCCGAGCGTGGTGCCCTTCGGGCAGATGAAGCCCTTGCTCCACACGTCGTCGCGGTCAGGGCGGATCAGCTCCACGCGCTCCTCTGCGCCGATGTGGATCTCGAGACCGCACATCGCCTCGCACAACGGGCAGGTCCGGTACTTGATCTGACGCTCCGACATGGCGGCAGTCTCTCGCGACACGCCGAGTCTCACCAGTGCGGCCACCGGTAGGGTCAGGGCCCATGGCACTGCCGGGATTCGACGGCCTCGGCGACCGGCCGTGGGAGACGCCCGAGCTCGTCGCACTCGCGCGGCTGCCGATGCGCGCCGCGTGCTGGCCCGCGCCCGACGCGCCGACCGCTCGAGCCGGCGCACGCGACGACTCGCCCTGGTTCCTCCGCCTCGACGGCGAGTGGATGTTCGCACTCGTCGCGGCACCGGACTTGGCCCCCCACGGCTTCGAACAGCCGGGAGCCGACATCGCTGCGTTCGAGACGATCACCGTGCCGAGCTTGTTCACGATGCCGCCCCGCGACGGCGCAGTCCCGATCTACACCAACGTGCAGATGCCGTTCCGGGCGCGGCCGCCGTTCGTACCCGACGAGAACCCCACGGGCATCTACCGCCGCGAGCTCACGGTGCCGCCCGAGTGGGCCGGGCGGCGCGTGGTGCTGCACATCGGCGGCGCCGAGAGCATGGTGTTCGTGTGGGTGAACGGTGTGGCCGTCGGCGTGAGCACCGACAGCCGGCTCGCCGCGGAGTTCGACGTGACCGACCACGTGCACGAGGGCCACGGCAACGTGGTCGTGCTCATGGTCGTGCGCTGGTCGGCATCGAGCTACGTGGAGGATCAAGATCAGTGGTGGCAGGCGGGTCTCCATCGCGAGGTCGTCGTGTACTCCACGGCCACCACCTACATCGCGAACGTGAAGGCGATCACCGGCCTGTCGGGCGCCGCGACCGCGACGGGCACGCTCGCGCTCGACGTGGAAGTCGGGTGGTCGAAGGGCGTGCGTCGCGGCTCGGGCTGGCGCGTCGACGCACGACTCGAGACGCTCGGTGGCCGAGCCGTCAAGGGAAGCGGCAAGCTCGCCGGTGAGGTGCCGGTTCGCCCCAACCCCTACGAGTTCACCGGCCACATCGTGCACCTGCGCACCGAGCTCACCGACATCGCGCCATGGACGCACGAGACTCCCAACCTGTACCGCCTCGTCGTGTCGTTGATCGATCCCGACGGCACGGTGCGGGAGTCGACAGCATTGCGAGTGGGCTTCCGGCGCGTCGAAGTGCGGGGCAAAGAGCTCCTCGTGAACGGGCAGCCCGTGCTGCTCTACGGCGTGAACCGTCACGACTTCGATCCGATCACCGGGCGCGTCGTGAGCGAGAGCGCGATGCGCGCGGATCTCGTGTTGATGAAGCAGATGGGTTTCAACGCGGTCCGCACATCGCACTCGCCGAACGACCCGCGCCTGCTCGACCTGTGCGACGAGCTCGGGCTCTACGTGATCGACGAAGCGAACATCGAGAGTCACGCCTACAACTTCTCGTTGTGCGACGACGGCCGATACCTCGCGCACTGGCTCGAGCGCGGTCGGCGCATGGTCGTGCGCGATGCCCATCATCCCAGCATCATCATGTGGTCGCTCGGCAACGAGTCGGGCTACGGCGTGAACCACGACGCGCTGGCGGGCTGGATTCGTGGCTACGACGGTTCGCGGCCGCTGCACTACGAGGGCGCGATCATGTGGCAGTGGGAGGCCGGCCGATCGGTCACCGACGTGGTGTGTCCGATGTACCCCGAGATCACCGACATCGTGAAGGGCGCAGCCACCACCACGCGACCGATCATCATGTGCGAGTACTCGCACGCGATGGGCAACAGCAACGGGTCGCTCGCCGACTACTGGGACGCGATCGAATCCACACCCGGACTCCAAGGCGGTTTCATCTGGGAGTGGTGGGATCACGGCCTGCGCCAGACGCTGCCCGACGGCACGTCGCGATGGGCCTACGGCGGCGACTTCGGCGACACCCCCAACGACGCGAACTTCTGTTGCGACGGTGTGGTGTGGCCCGACCGAACGCCAAAGCCCGCGCTCGCGGAGCACCGGTGGCTGGCGCGGCCGGTCTCGGCCACGGGTCGCGACCTGCGCCGCGCGCGCGTCACGATCACGAACCGCCAGTGGTTCTGCGCGCTGTCGTGGCTCCGCTGCCGCTTCGAGGTCTCGGTCGACGGCGACGTGCGCGTGCGGGGCGAGGTGCCGCTCCCCGACGTCGAGCCGCGGCGCAGCGCACCGCTCGACCTGCCGGTGCGCATGCCGTCGCTCCAACCCGGCGAGGAGTGTTTCGTCACCCTGCGCTTCGTGACTGCTCGCGCCACTGACTGGGCGCCGAAGGGTTACGAGGTCGGTCACGAGCAGCTCTCGGTGGGGCGCGCCGCGCCCGCGAAGAGCACCCGCCGCGTCGATGACCGAGTCGAGCTCGACGGCGACCACGTGGTGATGGGCGACCTGGTCGCCACGATCGATCGCGACTCGGGCGCCCTCACCCAGCTCACCATCGCCGGGCGCGACCTGGTCGCCGGGCCGGCCGGCCTCACCGTCTGGCGCGCGCCCACCGACAACGACGGACTGAAGCTGGTCACCAACCCGTTCTCGAGGCTCGGCCGCTGGAGGGCGGCGGGCGTCGACGCGCTCGTCACCACGTTGGCTCCCGGGACCAAGGTCCGGCGGAGCAAGGGCACGGTCGAGGTGCGCTCGACGGCCTGGCTGCAGGCCGCGGGCGACGGCCCGAAGATCGAGCATCGGCGGGTGGTCCGCTTCCTGTCCGGCGGCATCATCGAGCTCGCCGAAGACGTGCGCGTGCCCGAGGAGCTCGCCGATCTGCCCCGGATCGGCGTGCGCCTCGATCTCACGGCGCTCGAGGCGCTCGAGTGGTACGGCCGCGGCCCCCACGAGTGCTATCCGGATCGTGACCGTGGCGCGGCCGTCGGCCGCTATGCCTCGACGGTGACCGATCAGTACGTGCCCTACGTGATGCCGCAGGAACACGGCCTGCACACCGACACGCGCTGGTGCACGCTGTCCGACGGCACGGTCACCGTGCGCATCGACGCGCCCGAACCGTTCATGTTCAGTGCGCTGCACCACACCCCCGAGGCGCTCACCGCAGCGACCCACGACGTCGAGCTCGTCGCCGACCCGCACACGATCGTGCACATCGACCACGCCCACCGGGGGCTGGGCACCGCCAGCTGCGGGCCCGACACGCTCCCCCGCTACCGGATCGCGGCCGGGCGCCACCGCTTCAGCTGGCGCCTGCAGGTCCTGGGCCCCTGACACGCGACGAACCGGCGTCGCCGATACGTCGAGGAGACGTATTCGCAACGCCGGTTGGCGCCGGTAGAGCCTCGAGCTAGACGGCTTCGAGCAGTGCGCGGGCGCCCACGTCGCTGGCCGGGTGGCGCAGCTTCGACAGGGCCCGGGCCTCGAGCTGGCGGATCCGCTCACGGGTGAGGCCGAAGTGCTCGGCGATCTCCTCGAGCGAACGCTCCTGGCCGTCGAGGCCGAAGCGCAAGCGCAGGATCGTGCGCTCCCGCTCGTCGAGCACCGACAGGATCCGCTCGACCTCACGGGGCAACAGCGCGGTGGCGGCGGCCTCGAAGGGCGAGGTGGCCGACGCATCGGCCACGAAGTCGCCACGCTCGGCGTCGCCGTCGTCGCGCAGCGGCTCGTCGAGCGACACCGGGTCGCTCGCGTAGCTGTGGACCTCGACGACCTTCTCGAGCGGCAGGCCGGCCTCGGCGGCGACCTCGGCGATGGTCGGCGTGCGACCGAGCTCGCTCTCGAGCTGGGCGCGCACCTTCATCACCCGGGCGAGCGTGTCGCCGGCGTGCACAGGGAGGCGGATCACGCGGCTCGAGTTGGCGATGCCGCGCTGGAGCGCCTGACGGATCCACCACGTGGCGTACGTGGAGAACTTGAAGCCCTTGCGCCAGTCGAACTTCTCGACGGCGTGGATCAGGCCGAGGTTGCCCTCTTGGATCAAGTCGAGCAGCGGCAAGCCGCTGGCCTGGTACTTCTTGGCGATCGAGACCACCAGGCGGAGGTTCGCGTTCACGAACTCACGCTTGGCGTCCTCGCCGTCGCGCAGCTGACGGCGCAGCTTGCGCTTCTCCGCCGGGGTCAGCTTCTGGGTCGCGGCGAGGTCGGCCGCGGCCGACTTGCCGCCGTCGATGCGCTGGGCGAGGCGAACCTCGTCGTCCTTGGTCAGCAGGTCGTAACGCCCGATGTCCTGTAGATAGAGGCGGACCAGGTCCTGGTCCTCGGTTCGGTCGATACGGTCGTCAGCCACGATAGATCCCTTTCGCCCGGCCTCCAGCCGGGACGATCAGTCCGTCCGGGGGGCATTGCTCGCGTTGCCAGCGTGTGCCACCGGCTAATGGCGGCAAGCATGACAGCAACGCGGTCCCGATGTGGGGCATTCCCACCGGTGCGGTCATTCTCCCAGGTCGGCGGCACTCGAGTCCATGCGAAAGCCGTGGAGCAACCGTGAAGATTCCGTGCGAAGTGTTCTCATCGGCCATTTCGGCCCTTCGCTTGAACTAGCAGGATACCTCAGACAACCACGCAGGACCCCCAAGAAAGTCCCAGAACCAGCACTGGAATGGACCTAGTTGACCTGGTCCTTCTCCCGGCGGCCGGAGCCACGGTCCGGCGGGCCTCAGACGTGGTGGGTAGCGGCGTCTCGGGCGGCGGCGACCCAGCGGGCGAAGGCGCCGTCGGGATCGCGTTCGAGGTCGGCCGGCGGCCCATCCTCCACGATCACTCCGTGCTCGAACACGAGCACGCGGTCGGCGCGCAGCGCGGTGTTGATGCGGTGGGCGATCACGATCGCGGTGCGGTCGGCGAGCAGGTGCTCCATGGCGTGCTCGACGGCCGCGTCGGTGGCGGGGTCGAGGTTGCTCGTGGCCTCGTCGAGCACGATCACGCGGGGTTCGGCGAGGAACGCCCGGGCGAGGGCCACGAGCTGGCGCTGGCCCGACGAGAGCGTGAGGCCCCGGTTGGCGACCGAGGCGTCGAGGCCGCCGGGGATCATGGCAAGCCGCTCCATGAGCCCCATCGCCGCGCAGGCACCCTCGATCTCGGCGCGGGTGGCGTCGGGGCGGGCCGCGGCCAC
>JADGOO010000047.1 GCA_017882905.1 Acidimicrobiia bacterium
CGCCGAGGTATGCCGGTCGAGACCGAGCTCGAGCTGTTGGTCGTGCACGGGCTCTTGCATCTGCTCAACTACGACCACATGGAGGCCGACGAGGCCGAGCGGATGCGCCGCCGCGAACGTGAGCTGCTCGACGCCTTCCGGGCCGACGAGGCGCCGCCTGCCGCTGGGCACCTCGGCGCCGGGCAGCCCGCCACTGACGGCGACCGATGAACACGACCGCCCTCACGGTCGGCGCCGTCGTCGTCCTGTTCGCCGTCTCCGGCTACATGGCGCTCGCCGAGACCGCGTTCACGCGCGCCAGCCGCATCCGTCTCAAGGCCCGGGCCGAAGACGGCGACAAGCGCGCGCAACGTCTCCTCGGTCTCGTGGAGCAACCGGAGCGCACGCTCAACTCGGTGCTGCTCGTGGTGCTGGTCTCGCAGATGACGTCGGCCACGCTCGTGGGTTCGCTGCTCGAGAAGTGGGGCGGCTGGGTCGGCTTCGTCGGCGGCACCGTCGCCGAGGTGTTCGTGTTCTTCACCTTCGCCGAGGTGGCGCCCAAGACCTACGCGGTGAAGCACGCCGAGCGCGTCGCGCTGGCCCAGTCGGGGATGCTCGTCTTCATGACGAAGTTCCCGCCGCTGCGGGTCTTCGTGCGCGGGTTCATCGGTCTGGCCAACTTGGTGCTGCCCGGCCGCGCGCTGCCGATGGGTCCGTTCGTCACCGAGGCCGAGATCTTGGCGATGGTCGATGTGGCGGCCGACGAGTCGGCGATCGAAGCCGAGGAGCAACAGCTCATCCACTCGGTGCTCGAGATCGGCGACACGCCCGTCACCGACGTGATGGTGCCCCGCACGCAGATGACGGCGGTCGAGGCCGACGCGACGGTGCAAGAAGCGATCGCGCTGATGATCGAGAAGGGCTACTCGCGCCTGCCGTGTTACGAGGCCACGGCCGACAACATCGTCGGGCTCGTGTACCTGAAGGATCTCGTGGCGAAGGCCGCGGCAGCGGGTGCCGACGAACCGGTACGCGACTCGTGGCGCGAAGCCGTCTACGTGCCGGAGTCGCGCAAGGTCGATCGGTTGCTCCGCGACATGCAGCGCGACAAGTTCCACATGGCGATCGTCGTCGACGAGTACGGCGGTACCGCCGGCATCGTCACGATGGAAGACCTCCTCGAAGAGATCGTGGGGGAGATCACCGACGAGTTCGACATGCCCTCCGACGACATCGAGCGTCTCACCGACGGCCGCATGCGAGTGCCCGGCCGCACCCCGATCGGCGACCTGGAAGACGAGCTCGGCGCAGTGCTGAGCGACGACTGGGACACCGTCGGTGGCCTCGTGTTCAACACGCTCGGCCACGTGCCGGCGGAAGGAGAGTGCGTTGAGTACGGCGGCTTCGAGTTCTGTGCCGAGCGCATGCAAGGCCGGCGGATCGTGAGCGTGCTCGTGCGCCGCACTGCGCACGCCCAGGCCCGTCACGACGACGAACACGCGCCGGTGAGCACGCCAGTCTCCGAGCAGACGTGACCGGCGCCGCCGAGGGCGACGGCACGTTCCGCTCCGGCTTCGCCACCCTGTTCGGCCGTCCGAACGTGGGCAAGTCGACGTTGCTGAACGCGCTGGTGGGCACGAAGGTCGCGATCGTCTCCGACAAGCCGCAGACGACGCGCACCCAGATCCGCGGCGTGCGCACCACGCCGACTCACCAGACGGTGTTCGTCGACACGCCGGGCGTGCACCGCCCTCGTACTGCGCTCGGCGAGCGCACGAACCAACAGGCCTACGACGCGATCCACGGCATCGACATCGTGTGCCTCGTGCTCGAGGCGCACCGGCCGATCGGGCCGGGCGATCGCTACGTGGCTGAGCGCACGATCGCGTCGGGCACGCCCCGACTGTGCGTGCTCAACAAGATCGACCTGGCGAGCCGCGAGCAGGTGCTCGAGCACCTGGCGTTCGCGGCGAGCGGCGACCTTGGCGAGTTCGAGGCGTTTTTGCCCGTGTCGGGCCAGACGGGCGAAGGCGTCGACACGCTCGCCGCCGAGATCGAGCGGCGACTCCCCGAGGGTCCGCGCTACTACCCAGAGGGCGTGGTCACCGATCAGCCCGAGGCGTTCATCGCGGCCGAGCTGTTGCGAGAACAGCTGATCGCGCACGCACGCGACGAGCTGCCGCACTCCATCACCGTGAGCATCGACGAGGTCGAGGAGCGCACGACGCGCAGCGGAGAGCCGCTGCTCGCCATGCGCGCCATCATCCGTGTGGAGCGCGAATCCCAGAAGGGCATCGTGATCGGTCGCGGCGGCGAGCACTTGAAGGCGGCCGGCGTGGCGGCTCGCGAGGCGCTCGAGGCACTGCTCGGCGTGCGAGTGCACCTCGAGACACGGGTCCGTGTCGACCCCGATTGGCAGCGGCGACCCGGTGCGCTCGACCGGCTCGGTTACTGAGAGCGAGCTTGCGCGATTGCGCGCGCGCAAAGCGCATTCTCACAAGTTGCCCCAGCCGCGTCGGCTCCGGATAGAGTCGCCCGCCAGGTCGCCAGACTCAGCCCGGGATGGTCAGATGACGCAACGCTCCGTAGGGCGCGGCCGCTCGTTCGGTTCGCGCCGCAAGCTCGGCGCTCTCGCCGGGCTGTTCGCCCTTGTTGCCGCGGGATGCGCCAAAGCGAGTGACAAGCAGCAGAACGGTCTGCGCCCCGCCGGGAAGGGTGCGCGCGACATCTACCACCTGTTCATGCCGTTCGTGGTCATCGCGGTGCTGGTCGGCCTCGGCGTGATGTTCGCGACCGTGTACTTCGCCATCAAGTACCGCGAGCGCCCCGGCAACGAGAACCCGCGCCAGGTGCACGGGAACACGAAGCTCGAGATCACGTGGACGATCCTGCCCGCGCTGATCATGATCGTGATGGCCGTGTTCACCGTCGACCTGATCTGGAACCAGGCCGGCTCGCACCCCGGCTCGCTGCACGTGACCGTCACCGGCAAGCAGTGGTGGTGGGAGTTCGACTACACGAACAACACCGGCAAGCAGGTGTTCACCGCCAACGAGCTGCACATCCCGGCCGGGCGCTACATCGACTTCTCGCTGCGCTCCGACAACGTCATCCACTCGTTTTGGATCCCGAGCCTGAACGGCAAGAAAGACGTGATGCCGGGCCACTTGAACACGATGTGGGTCAAGGCCGACGCATCCGACGCCGGCAAGGTCTTCTACGGCCAGTGCGTCGAGTACTGCGGCCTGTCGCACGCCGACATGCGCCTCAAGGTGTTCGTCGACAGTCCGGCCGACTTCCAGAAGTGGTACCAGTCGCAACTGCCGGGCTGGACACCCACCGAGGTCGCAACCTTCAACAAGTGGAACAGCACGTATCAGTGCTCGGGTTGCCACTACATCAAGGGCGTCGACGCCACCACCGACAAGGCCGTCGAGAAGGGCACGATGCCGATCGACTTCGGCCCGAACCTCACGCACCTCGACGAGCGCACCACGTTCGCATCCGCGAAGTACCAGCTCACGCGCGACAACCTCTGGCAGTGGATCTACGACGCGCCGGCCCACCGCGCGGGCGAGTTCGGCAAACCGAACGAGTGTCCGAAACGCGGCGCGAACGGCGCCGTCCACACCGACAAGGATCCGTGTCACGTGGGCATGCCGTCGTTCAAGAACGATCCCGTCGAGCCCATGAGTCCCGACACGGCCAAGCAGATCGCCGACTTCCTGCTCGGGATCCCCAAGCAGTGACCACCGAATCAGCGAACGTGGCTACAGGAGTGCAGCACCAAGTGACCCTCCCCGATCGGATGCAGGGAGCCCGCCCATGACCACTGTGGAGCACGCCCTCGTCGAAGTCGACGCGGTACGCCGTCCACTGCTCGCTCGACCCGTCAAGACCAAGGGCTGGACGAGCTGGTTCACCACCATCGACCACAAGAAGATCGGGATCCTCTACGGGGTCACGGCGCTGTTCTTCTTCCTCGTCGGTGGCATCGAGGCGCTGCTGATCCGCGTGCAGCTGTTCCAGCCGAACGGCACCGTGCTGACCGCGGCGATGTACAACCAGCTGTTCACGATGCACGGCACGACCATGGTGTTCCTCATGGGCATGCCGCTCGCAGTCGCGTTCGGCAACTACCTCGTGCCGCTGATGATCGGCGCCCGTGACGTCGCGTTCCCGCGCATCAACATGCTCGGCTACTGGATCTTCTTGTTCGGTGGCATCTTCATCTACTCGAGCTTCTTCCTCGGCGGCGCGCCGAACGGTGGATGGTTCGGCTACACGCCGCTCACATCGGAACCGATGATCAAGGGCTTCCTGCCTTCGCACGGTCCCGACTTCTGGGCTGTCGGCCTGATCATGTTGGGCATCGGGTCGGTGACCTCGGCCGTCAACTTCATCGTCACGATCCTCAACATGCGCGCGCCCGGCATGACGCTGTTGAAGATGCCGGTGTTCGTGTGGATGATCCTCGTGATCGCGTTCCTCACGGTCTTCGCGATGCCGTGCGTGACGGCAGCGTTGATCGAGGTCTACATGGACCGGAACTTCGCGACGAACTTCTACAACGCGTCCGCGGGTGGTGATCCACTCTTGTATCAACACCTCTTCTGGTTATTCGGCCATCCAGAGGTGTACATCTTGATCTTGCCCGGCATGGGCATCGTCTCGGAGATCCTTCCGGTGTTCAGCCGCAAGCCGCTGTTCGGCGCCCGGGTCGTGGTGTTCTCCGGCATCGCCATCGGCTTCGTCGGCTGGGGCGTGTGGGCGCACCACATGTTCGTCACGGGTCTCGGTCCGGCCACCGTCACGGGCTTCGGCATCGCGACGATGGCGATCGGCATCCCCACGGGCGTGAAGATCTTCAACTGGCTCGGCACGGTGTGGGGTGGTGCCGTACGGCTGAAGACGCCGATGCTGTTCGCGCTCGGCTTCATCGCCATGTTCACCCTCGGCGGTCTCTCGGGCGTCATGCACTCGATCGTGCCCGCCGACACGCAGCAGACCGACACGTACTTCGTGGTCGCCCACTTCCACTACGTGCTGTTCGGCGGTCTCGTGTTCGCCTTCTTCGGCGGCTTCTACTACTGGTGGCCCAAGGCGTTCGGCTACGTGCTCAACGATGCGGTCGGCAAGCTCAACTTCTGGCTCATGCTGATCGGCTTCAACCTCACGTTCTTCCCGATGCACTTCGTCGGCCTCCAGGGCATGCCCCGCCGCACCTACACCTATGGCACCGGCTTCGGTTGGGACACGCTCAACAAGCTCGAGACGATCGGCGCGTTCATCATCGCCTTGTCGGTGCTCACGTTCCTGGTGAACGTCATCTACACCGCGCGCCGCGGCGAGAAGGTCGGCCACGACCCGTGGGACGCCCGAACGCTCGAGTGGAGCATCCC
>JADGOO010000048.1 GCA_017882905.1 Acidimicrobiia bacterium
CTGAGATCCATCGTCGTCATGATCACCGAACGGGCATCGAACAACGGATCTGCCGAGCAATCGGGATCGCACCGCGCGCTTCCTGTGTTGCTGTACCACTGCATCGGGCGCGACGTCGCAGGGCTGCCCCGCGATCTCGGGCTGTCGTACTCGGAGTTCGAGGATCAGCTCGACTTGCTGATCGACGCGGGTTGGCGCCTCACGGGCCTCGACGCCGCGCTCCACGCCGCTGCACAGCCGAGCTTCGACAACCGCACATTGGCAGTGACGATCGATGATGCGTTGAGCGGCTTCACCGAGGACGCGATCCACGCGATCACTGCTCGCGGCGGGTCGGCGACGCTGTTCGTGCCGACCGCGTACGTGGGTGACCGGGCCGCGTGGCTCGACGGTCGGAACTTCGGGGTGCTGTCGTGGGATGCACTGCGCGACGTCGCGGCCGCCGGGATCGAGATCGGCTCGCACGGTCACCATCACATCGCGATGGACACGACGCCCGAGCGAGCCTTGCGGTGCGAGCTCGAGCGCAGCCGTCGTCTGCTCGAGGATGCGCTGCAAGCACCGGTGGCCGGGCTCGCGTATCCGTTCGGATACGCGCGCAGCGCAACGCGTGCCGCGGCCGTGCGCGCCGGTTTCGACTGGGCGTGTGGGATCGGGCATCGACTCCACGTGAGCGCGCGCAGCCGATACGACATCCAGCGCATCATCGTGCGCCGCGACGACACGGCGGCCACCATCTCCAGCCTCATCATGCACGGGGGCCGGCCGGTCGAGGCCGCGCTGAAGGCATCGGCGGCGATGCCGTGGCGGTGTGTCCGTCACGTGCGCTCGCTCGCAGGGAGGCGCCAGTGATGCGCGGTTTCGACACGAGCGTGAGTGTGGTGATCACCACGCACGACGTGGCGCGTTTCGAGCTGCTCGCGCGTGCTGTGCGCGGGATCGAGCGTCAGACCATCCCGGTGGCCGAGATCTTCGTGGTTGTCGACGGCAGCGCAGATCTGGCCGCGCTCGCAGAGGAACGCTTCGCTCAGCGTGTCAAGGTGATCGGGCGCCCTCACAGCGGTGGGGTCTCGGCGGCGCGGAACACGGGGACGCGCGCGGCTGCGTCCGAGTACGTCGCCTTCCTCGACGACGATGCGGAACCAGCGCCCGACTGGCTGGAGCGATTGCTCGAAGCCGTCGCGGAGACACGCGCACTTGGCGCCAGCGGGCGCGTCGATCCCGAGTGGTGTGGCCGGCCGCCTCGCTGGCTCGCTTCCGATCTGTGGTGGGCCTTGGGCTGCACGTACCGGGGCCTGCCCGAGACACGGACCACGGTGCGCAACTTCTATGGCGGTTGCGCGCTCGTGCGGCGCGATGTGTTCGAGCGTGTCGGCGGCTATCGCGACGACCTCGGCCGGCACGCACGCGGCGCCGGTGGCGGCGAGGAAGCCGAATTCTGCCTGCGGGCGGCCGCGCAGCTGTCCGACGCCCGTTTCGTGTTCGAGCCGCGAGCCGTCGTCCGGCACCTTGTCCCCGTCGAACGGACCACCGTCGGGTACATGTTGCGCCGCTCGTTCGCGGAAGGACAGTCGAAGGCCGTCGTTCGCCATTTCGCGCCGGCCGGGCGCTCGCTGGTCGTCGAGCGTGGCTACGTACTGAGCTTGTTCGGCGGCGGGCGCGGGAGCGCGGCCGACGGTCGACGGTCGGCGGGCGCGCGCGTCGCGATTGCCGGCGCGATCGTCACCGCCAGCGTCGGCTACGCGATCCGTGCGGCCGTGCTGCGCGTGCGCCGGGAAGGTCCCGCTCGGGGTACCCCTCCGAGCCGTGTCGCCATGGTCGCGGCGCGGGCCCACCCCTATGTGGGCGGCATCGAATCGCACGTCACCGAGGTCTCGACGCGGCTCGCGGCCAAGGGCTTCGAGGTCACGGTGCTCACATCCGATCTGGGTGACGGCTCGCCGCGCGGCGAGGTACGCGACGGCGTCTCGTACGAACGGTTGCGCGCCTTCCCGCGCGGGCGCGACTGGATGTTCATGCCGGCGCTCATGCGCGCGATCCATGCCGACCGCTTCGACGTGGTGCACGTGCAAGGGATCCACACGCTGTCGGCGCCGATGGGCATGATCGCGGCACTCCGCAGCCATCTGCCCTTCGTGGTGCACTTCCACAGCGGTGGTTCGTCCTCCCGGCTGCGCTCGAAGCTCCGGGGCATGCAGTGGCGGCTGCTCGCACCGCTGGTGCGTCGAGCCGACACCGTCATCGCAGTGAGCGAGTACGAGGCACGGGTCCTCGGTGGTGCGATGCGGCTCGACCCCACTCGTGTGCGGATCGTGCGCAACGGGGTCGAGACGATGCCGCAAGCGCCCGAAGTCGAAAGTGACGGCACGATTGCCGGCACGCCGCTCATCCTCTCGGTCGGACGGCTCGAGCGCTACAAGGGCCACCATCGGATGATCACGGCAATGGCAGCGGTGCGCCGCCGCCATCCTCACGCGACGCTCGCGGTCGTGGGCTCCGGCCCGTACCGCGAGGAGCTCGCTGCTCTCGCCGGGCAGGCGCCGGCCGACTCGGTGGTGTTTCGCTCGTATCCGCCCCAGCAACACGACGAGCTGCTCGCGCTCATGCGCCGCGCCGACGCCGTCGTGCTGCTCAGCGAGTATGAGGCCCATCCGGTTGCCGTCATCGAGGCGGTCCAGTGCGGCACGCCGGTCGTGGTCGCGCGCACCTCCGGCCTCACGGAGCTGGCCGACGCCGGCATCGTGCTCGGTGTTGCCCTCGCAGCATCGCCCGCGGAGATCGCCGACGCGATTGATCGCGCCTTGGTGTTCGGTGCGCCCGAAGTCGTGCTGCCCACATGGGACGACACGGTGCTCGACGTGCTCGACGCCTATGAGCCGGTGGTCTCGTGATGCGGGCGCTCTACGTGATCGACAGCCTGCGTGGCGGTGGCGCCGAGCAGTCGCTCGTGGACGTGCTACCGAGCCTTGCGGAACGCGGTTGCGACACCGAGGTCGTCGTGCTGCAACGCGATGACGGTTGCTTGCGTCGATCGCTGAGCAACATCGACGTGCCGCTCCACGACCTCGGCGACATGTCCGCACTCGCTCAGGTGCGCGCGATACGCGGGCTCACGCACTCGGTGCAGCCCGACTTGGTGCACACGACGCTGCTGCGTGCCGACATCCTCGGGCGGCTGGCCTGCCCGTTCCTCACCGCCCCGATCGTGACGACGTTGCCCAACGACTCGTATGGCCCCGAACACCGTCGCGGTTCGAAGCACGGGCCGCTGGGCGTCGCCGCGGCCCAAGCGGTCGACGCCGCCACCGCTCGTGTCGTACGGCGGTTCCACGCGATCGCCGAGTCGGTTGCGCTGGTGATGAGCCGACGGCTGATGATCCCGCGCGCACACATCGACGTCGTGCCGCGCGGCAGGGATCGGTCGCGGCTCGGCACGAGGAGCGCAGCGCGGCGCGCCGCGACGCGCGCCGCGCTCGGGATCGACCCTGACACGCCGCTGATCCTCGTTGCCGCGCGCCTCGATCCGCAGAAGGGTGTCGATGTCGCCGTCCGGGCGATGCAGCACGTACGGGCCGCGATCCCCGATGCCCTGCTTGCGGTCGCCGGGCAACCGGGCAACCTGGCCGACGAAGGAGCTGTCGCGCTGGGCCGCGACGTCCCGGGCGTGATGATGCTCGGGCACCGCCACGACGTGCCCGACCTGATGTGCGCGGCCGACGTGCTTGCGTGCCCATCGCGCTGGGAGGGGCTCGGCGGGGTCACGCTCGAGGCGATGGCGCTCGAGCTGCCGATCGTCGCGAGCGACATCGCCCCGTTCCGGGAGGCGGTCGGCGTGGCCGCAGCCGCGTTCGTGCCTGCCGGCGACGAGCAGGCGCTCGCCGGCGCACTCGTGGCGGCATTGCGCGACCGCGCGGCAGCCGATCGCGCCGCACGCGCAGGTCGCGCCCGATTCGAGTCGCGCTTCACCGTCGACGTTGCTGCCGACGGGATGGCTCAGTTCTACCGCCGTGCGCTCGGGCAGGCGTTGGCGTCGTGACCGCGCTCCTCGACGCCGATGTCCTGCCCCAGCGCCGTGCGCGGCGCGCACTCGCCGCTCACGTGGTCGAGCAGCCGCTGTTGCGCGGCGCGTACTCGTTGATGCTCAACACGGGTGTCACCGCGGCGCTGGGTGTCGCGTTCTGGGTGGTGGCCGCCCACGCCTACTCCGCGGCTGCGGTCGGCTCGGCGAACGCAGCGATCAACGCCATGCTCTTCGTGAGCGGCGTCAGCCAGCTCAACATGAACAGCACGCTGAGCCGCTTCTTGCCGGTCGCAGGGCGGAGCGCCGGCCGGTTCATCGCCGCGTGTTACGCGCTCGCATGCTGCGCGACGGGCGTCGCCGCGACGGTCTTCGTCGTGGTCGAGCGCGGGAACGGTGCGCTGTACCGCTCGAGCGTTCTGGCCGCGGTCTGCTTCGTGGTCGCCAGCGTGGGCTGGACGGTGTTCACGTTGCAGGACGCCGCGCTCGCCGGCTTGCGTGCCGCGCACTGGGTGCCGGTCGAGAACGGCGTCTTCGGTGCCGTCAAGCTCGTGCTGTTGGTCGTGTTCGCCGGCGCCGGCAGCGCGATGGGCATCTTCGCCCCGTGGGTGATCGGCGTCTTCGCCGCGCTGCCTCCCATCAACTACTTGGTGTTCCGGCGGCTCGTGCCGCGCCTTCGCGACGCGGCGGCGCTGCCGGCGCGAGCGAGCGTCGTGCGATTCGCGGCGGGCGACTACGCGGGCTCGCTCATGAACTTCGCGACGGTCGCGCTCGTGCCCGTGATCGTCGTGGCCCGGATGGGTCCGACGCGCGGCGCGTTCTTCGGTGTGGCGTGGACCGTGGCGATGACAGCCGATCTCCTCGCGATGAACATGTCGACGATCCTCACGGTGGAGGGCACGCACGCGCCGGGCGATCTGGCGCGGCTCGTCGTGTCGGCGAGCCGACACGTGCTGGTGATCGCGCTCGGGCTCGCGGTGGCGGTCTCGGCCGGCGGCGGTCTGGTGCTGCGCGTCTTCGGGGGCAGCTACGCGCATTCGGGCGCCGGCGTGCTGCGCCTGATGGGCTTCGCGATCGTGGCGCGCAGCGTCAACTCGTTGACGATCGGGGTGCTGCGCGTTCGGCGCCGTACCGGAACGGTCGCCGCGATGTACGGCGTCGTGGCGACCTGCACGCTCGGAGCCACGCTGACGCTCACGGGCTCGCTCGGCATCAGCGCGCCGGCGTTCGGGTGGCTCGCGGGCCAGACGCTCGTTGCGCTCTGGTCGGGGCGCTATCTCATTCGAGTGGGCCGCGCACGTGAGGAGCGAGCCGCGTGGCAACCCTGCTGATCCCCCGCGCAGTCGCGGATGATCGGGTGGTCGTCGCCCGCGCCACCGAGGCGGTCGACATCCGTGACCTCGACTGCATCCTGGCGACGCGTCGCCGTCCACCGGTGGCTCCGTGGATCGCGTCGAGCGTCGCCGCGTGCGCGATCGGCCTGTTGCTGCAAGCGATCGCGGGGGCGGGGAGCCGCCACGACGCCCCGTGGGCCGTTCCGCTGTTCTGGTTCAGCTTGCTCGTGATGTTCATCCCGAGCGCGATCGTCGTTCTCAGCCCGTCGAGCACACGTAAGGAACGCATCGTCGCGTCGTGCGTGCTCGCTGTAGGGCTCGCGCTGTCGCGCATCGTGCTGTACCCGGCAGGTTTCGTCTACCACGACGAGCTGATGCACTTGAACACGCTGCGGTTGATCACCGACAAGCACCGGCTGTTCGTCGACAACTCGAACCTCCCGGTCAGCTCGTACTACCCCGGGCTCGAGCTGCTGACCGACGGCGTTCGTTCGATCACGGGTCTGACCGCGCACACGAGCGGCGTGCTCGTGCTGCTCGCCGCCCGGATGCTGATCACGCTGTCGTTGATCGCCATGTTCGAGTTCGTCACAGGGTCGAATCGCGCCGCGTGCATCGGCGCGCTCGTCTACGCGACGAACCCGCAGTACCTCTGGTTCAATGCGCAGTTCTCCTATCAGTCACTCGCGCTTCCGCTCGCCGTCGCGGCCGTCATGGCGATCGTCACGCGGCCTCGGGACCGCGGGCTCCGGGCGACTGTTCCTGCCCTCGCGCTCGCCGCGGCGGTGATCGTGTCGCATCACCTGACGTCGCTCGCGTGCGCGGCAATGTTGCTCGTGCTCTGGTTGGTGGAGCGGCTTCGCCGAGGTCGCACATCCGATACGCGGGCCTACGGCGTGGCGGCCGTTGCCACGACCGCGGGTGTCGCGGCATGGACGGTCATTCCCGGCCACGTTGTCACGGCCTATCTCTCGTCGATCGCGGTCAACTCGTACAACCAGCTCGCCGCCCTCGTCGGCGGGACGTCGAGGCACCAGCTCTTCGCGGACTACAGCGGCTACGCCACGCCGTTGTGGGAACGAGCGCTCTCGATCCTTTCGGTCTTGCTGATCCTCGTGCTGCTGCTGCCCGCACTCGTACAGGGCCGACGGTGGTGGTCGGCGCGCACCGCGCCAGCGATCGCGTTGCTCGCCACTGCCGCGATCTATCCGTTCATTCCCGCCGGCCACTTGACGGAGGCGACCTCGGAAGTGACGGACCGGTCGTCGGGGTTCATCTTCGTCGGCGTGGGGTTCGCGCTCGGGTGGTGGACCGTGCGATACGTGCGCCACAAGTCACCGCTGCCCGCGCTGCTCGTCGCGTGTGTGCTGTTCATCGGAGGAACGATCGTCGGTTCCGGCCCGCAGTGGCTCCGGATGCCCGGTCCGTACCTGGTCGAAGCGGACAACCGGACGGTGGACGGCCCGAACCTCGCGGCAGCCCGTTGGGCCGCAGTCGACATGCCCGACGGTGGACGCATCTTCTCGGACCGGATCAACCGACTCCTCATGGCCGCGATCGGTCATCAGTACAGCGTCACGCACGTCGGAGACGGAATCGACGAGTCGTCGGTCGTGTTCGACCGGACCTTCACGTCGAAGGACAGCTCGCTGCTGCGCGCCGGTGATATCCAGTTCATCGTCATCGACGAACGCCTCGCGGCCGGCCTGCCACGCGTCGGTGTGTACATGGAACAGGGCGAACCCGATTCGTATCGTCACCGCACACCGCTCGCGTTGGTCGCGTTGCGCAAGTTCGACTCGCTGCGCGGCGCGAAGCGCATCTACGACAACGGTTCGGTAGCGATCTACGACGTGCGAGGCCTCGATGTCCAGACGTAGCACCCGCCAGCGCATGGTGATCTGCGCGCTTGCAGCCCTCGTGGCTGTGCTGCACGCGCCCACGTTCGTGCGCGCTCCACTTGGCCTGGCATCGCTGTGCATCGTGGCCGAGTCGCTGTGGCGATCGACCTCGGGCGCGGATCTCCGCAAGGCCGCGATGGCCTTCGGTGGCACGATCGTGGCGGTGCTCGCCGTGGGGTTCGCCCTCGATGCCACGCACATCGGCATCTACACCTCGACGTGGGCGCTCTCGTGGGGGGTCGTCGCGATCGCGCTCTTGTGGTGGAACCGCTCCCGTCGATGCGCACCGGGCCACGTGAAGTGGTCCACGTTCACCCGCCTCCCGGTCGTCGCGGCCGGGGCGCTGGTGACGCTGGTGGTCGTCGTCTCGTTCGTCGTCGCTTCCCGCAGCAGCTCGCAGGCGCTCGCGCCACCGATGGAGTTCTACCTCGCGCGCGTCGAGCCGTCGTCCGTCACGGTCGCGGTGCGCGCACCCGACGGTGGGCGGTTCGATGTGGAGCTCACGAGCGCCGGTCAGGTGCCTGTCGTACGGACCGTCGAGGTGACAGGGCAGCGACCGGCAGTCGTGCGGCTGCCGGTGGCCGCTCGTCACGCTCGGGTCGTGGTGGTACTGCGCAGTGGGGGAAAGGAGGTCCGGCACCTTGTCGCTGCCACGCCTTGACGATCTCAATGTCGCGTCCGAATCCGATCCCGAAGGTGCCATGACCCCCGAACTGGCCGGCGATCCTGGTCCGACTGCGGCCGTGGTCGTCTGCACGCACACGTTCGACCGGCTCCCGTACCTGCGCAAGAGCCTCCACGCGGTCTTGTCCGGCACGCGCCGGCCAGAGGAGCTGTTCGTCGTCGTCGACAACAACCCGGACTTGCAGGCGGTGATCGCCCGCGAGTTCACCGACGAGGTGTTCGTGCTCGCGAACGACGGGCGCGGCGTCTCGGACGCCCGCAACACCGCGTTGGGTCGTTCGACAGCCGATGTCGTCGTGTACCTGGACGACGACGCGTGGCCCGACGCGGCGTGGCTCGCTGAGATGCTCGCTCCGTTCGCCGACAGTCAGGTGATGGGCGTGGGCGGTCGCATCGTGCCGGCGTGGGAGAACGAGCTCGCGCAGCTGCCTCCCGAGCTCTACTGGGTGGTCGGATCCACGTATGCGGGCCACCCTGAAGGTTCCGTCGCCATCACTCGGCCGATCGGCGCGTCGATGGCCGCGCGCCGCGCGGTGATCCAGTCGGCCGGCGGATTCTCATCGGAGTTCGGCCCCTCGGGTGGCATGAAGGTCAGCTCCAACGAGGAGCTCGCACTGTTCGGGGCGATCCGTGTGGTGCACGGAGACGACTGCGTTCGCTTCTCACCGGGCGCGGTGGTGCACCACTTCGCGCCCGAGGCCCGCACCACGTGGCGCTATCTGGTGCAGCGGTGCCGGGTCGAAGGCAGTTCGAAGGCGGAGCTGCGGGATCGATTCGGGGGCGGACTGATGCAGCACGATCGCTCCTACATCTTCTCGTCGCTGCTGCCGGCCGCGGGTCGCTACGCGCGTCGTGGTGTGCGGAGCGGGGATCGCGCCGCTCTGCGCGGGGCATCGCAGCTCGTCGTGGCGCTGGCGGTCACGTCGTCGGCCTACCTCGAACGACGTCTGGCTCGGCGGCTTGTGCCGTCGCGGCGAGCCAAGGGCTGATCCGGCGTGTGGACCGACGTCGCGGCGAAACCCGTGAACGCAGAGCAAGCCACCGCGGTTCCGCCTCCGGATCCGTTCGCGACGCGCGTACTGCGCTTCGTCCGCGCGCAGTGGCGCTACTACCTCATATGCCGTCGCGACAACGTCGTGTGGATGCGCCACCTCGGTGGGCGCGTCGGTGACAACTGCGAGCTGCTCATCAACCATTTCGGCTCCGAGCCCTGGCTGATCTCGATCGGGGACCGGGTGACGATCGCGCCCGGTACGAGGCTGCTCACCCACGACGGTGCGCCGCGGATCTTCCGCGGGCGGTTCGCCGACTCGTCGCGCTTCGGCAATCGCTTCGGCACGATCGTGATTCGCGACGACTGCTTCGTCGGCGCCGACAGCGTGATTCTTCCGGGTGTGTCCATCGGCCCACGCTCGATCGTGGGGGCCGGGAGCGTGGTCGCGCACGACGTCCCTGCTGACACGGTCGTCGCGGGAGTGCCCGCCCGTCGGATCTGCTCCCTCGACGAGTACATCGCCAAGACACGGGCTCGGTGGATACCGACTGCCGCACGAGATCGCCGCGAGCTGCGGCGAGATCTCACACGCGCGTTGTGGGGCGAGGAACGATGACGCCGCGCCGTCAAGGCACCTGTACGAGCGCGCGGTACGTGGAGCTCGGCTGTCCAGTAGCACTCAGCAAGGTCCACGGCGCAGGATCGGCGGCGCTGGGCGTGAACGCGTACCACGAGAGCGCGTCGACGTAGGTGGCCTGCGCGGCAATTGAATATGCCTGCGTGAGATAGCGGGCGCGCAACGCGTCGGGCACTGCCGGATAGTTGGGCAGCGCGGCCGTCGGGAAGCCGTACTCGCCGATGTAGATGCGCTTCGCGCCTTCGCCCTTGCCGGCCATGAAGGCATGCAGACGGGTGAACCCGGTGAAGTTGTCGTCGAGGGGACCGAACGGGCCCTTGTAGACGTAGCTCGTGGAATACACCGACGGCGCGCGCGCCGCCGAGTACGGGTGTACGCACAGCTCGTCGAAGAAGTGACCGTTCGTGCGGGCGGAAGATCCGTAACGCTGGTCCAGTGCCGCGTACGTCTGCTGCAAGAACCCGAGGTCGTTGCGGCTGAGACCGCCGAACATGACAATCGCGTGCGCGTCGACCTGCTTGATCGCTACGTCGCTGTCGTGCAGGACGACGGCGTACTCGCTCGGCGATGGCTGCGGGTACCAGAACTGATGGATGTCGGGTTCGTTCCAGATCTCGTAGTAGGCGACGTTGGTGCCGAAGTGTCCGACGAGCCGCGTGAGAAAGCCTCGCCATGCAGCCAGCTCGGACGGCGATCGCGGCGGCAACCACTTGGCTGCGCTGTAGCTCGGTCGGCCGGCGTCTCGAGCCCAGTTCGGGAGACTGCGTACTTGGAGCCGCACGCGCATGCCGTGCGAGGCAGAGATCCGCACGAGCGCATCCAGCCATCTCCACTCGCCCGCCGGCGCCGGTGCGGCGGCCTCGAGGGCACCGAAGTCGGCTGATGCCATCACGGTCTGCACGCCGGCGTTGGCGGCACGCGTCACGAGCATCTGGATCTGCTGATCGTCGAGCCCGGCCGGCTCGATCTTCACGTCCTTGCCGACGCGGTTCGTGCCTGCCGCGACGAGTGCGCGGGATCTCGACGCGCCCGATGCACGCTGCCCAGCGCTGAACGCCCCGGCCGCCGCGATGCACACCAGAAGTGCGAGTGAGGTGAGTCGTCGAGTCGAGGTCGACCTCGATCTCCGTGTGCAGCGCACGTGGCCTCCGGTCGACGTCGAGTCCACTGTGCAGACATCGGCGTCGAGAAAAGTCCGCTTGAGCAGGCGGAGGTCACAACGTAGCGACCAGGGTGGGACTTAGTGGCTCTCCCGGCGCACGAGCTCGCGGCGGAGCAGCTTGCCCGCCTCGGTGCGCGGGAGCGCATCCACGATCTCGAAGTGGGCGGGGATCTTGTAGCGCGC
>JADGOO010000049.1 GCA_017882905.1 Acidimicrobiia bacterium
CGAACGTCTTCGGTGAGTGGTTCGGCACCCAATAGCTCGTGCGGTTGTTGATCGTGTTGCCAGGCGCACCGCGAAAGCCGAGGAGCTGCACCTTGGGTTGTTCGAGCGGCCCGAGCATGGCGATGTTCTGGTTGCCCCACTCGTCGATCTGCGTGGCGCCCATCATCACGTGCCGCGGCCCGTTCCACACCACGTCGAACATCGTTCGGTACGGGTTCCAGCCGCCGACCACCTTCACGGGGTCAGTCACCCCGACGGGCAGGATGTTCTCGACGAGCAGCGCTTCACCGTCGGTCATCACGAGCTCGGGCGCGAACGTGGCTTTGGCGAGACGGCCGCCGATCGTGGGGATCGTGCCGATCGGGTTGGCGAGGATCTCGCCGTTGTCGCGGAACGCCTCCGCGACGGCGACGGCGCACACCTCGGCGCGGGTGGGCGGACCGGTTCGTGTGCCGCTCATCGTGCCACCGCCTGCTGGTACTCCGCTTCGGTCACATCGACGTACTTGGCCCGGAACGCGGCCCAGTCGTCGGCGCTCCTCGCGCTCGCCGCATACTCCTTCTGGAATGCTTCGTCGCGCGCGTAGTCGGGCGGGCACTCCGTGAAGTGCGCGCCGTTCGGGGTGGCGAGCACACCGTCGACCATCAGCCGGTTCACCCGCAGCGACTGCACAGGCCCGTTCGCGAGCAGATCCTCCGTCTCGACGATGCGCTCCACCGACATGAACCGTCGCTTCGCGGCCATGCAGAACAGGTCATCGAAGTACGGATCCACGTTGAGGTACTGGCCGTTGCCGCCGCGGTCGGCGCGGTGCATGTGCACGAGCGCCACATCGAGCTCGAGGGCCGGCACGGCCACGAGCTCGTCGGCGGGATCGCCGTAGGGCGACATCACGGTCTTCAGGTGCGGGTTGGCGCGCAGCACGTCGGAGCCGAGCCCGACCCTCGACGGCAGGAACGGCACGCGCCACGCGGCGGCTTGGAGGCCGAGCAGGAACATGCCCTCGTCGAGCTCGGTGGCGCTCACCGCCCCCGACTGGCGCGCGGTGCGGAAGTGGGGTTCGAGCGGGATCGAGTCGAGCGACACGAACGCGTAGACCACGTGGCGCACGGCGCCGACCGCGCACAGCATGCCGACGTCGGGACCGCCGTAGCTCACGATCGTGAGATCCCGACGGCCGGCGCGCGCGAGGGCGCGGATCAGGGCCATCGGCTTGCGGCGCGATCCCCAGCCGCCGACGCCGATCGTCATGCCGTCGTGGATCTCGGCGACGACGTCGTCGATCTCGAGGCGCTTGTCCGGGACGCTCACCTGGTCTCCCATCTGACGGGGCGTCAGATCCGAGAGACTACGCACCGGCGGGGTGGGGCTCTCGTAACATCCGCGGCTCGTGGACACCCCCGACCTGTCTCGTGCGCTCGACTTCACCGGTGCCGTGGTCCTCGTCACCGGCGGCACGCGCGGACTCGGGCGCGGCATCACCACTCGCTTCCTCGATGCGGGCGCCCAGGTGGTCGTGTGCGGCCGCAACGCCCCCGAAGCCGCGATCGAGGGCCCCGGCGGCGCCGCGGCGCACTTCATCGCCGCCGACGTACGCGACCAGGAGTCGGTGACGGCGCTCGTGCAGGCGACCGTCGAGCGGTTCGGACGGCTCGATGTGCTGGTGAACAACGCGGGCGGAGCACCTCCGGCCGACACGGCGACCGCCTCGGCCCGCTTCACGAACGCGATCGTCGGGCTCAACCTGATCGCGCCGCTGCTGTGCGCGCAGGCGGCGTTCGCGGTGATGCGCGATCAGGACACGGGCGGATCGATCGTGAACATCGCGTCGGTGTCGGGTCTGCGTCCGTCGCCCGCGTCGGCCGCGTACGGCGCCGCGAAGGCCGGCCTCGTGAACCTCACCTCCACGCTCGCGGTCGAGTTCGCCCCGAAGGTGCGCGTGAACTGCGTGAGCGCCGGCTACGTGATCACCGAGCAGTCGCACCTGTTCTACGGCGACGACGACGGCATCGCGGCCGTGGGCCGCACGGTGCCGCTCGGGCACATGGCCGACCCCAGCGAGATCGCCGACGTGGTGATCTTCTGCGCGTCGCCACTGGCGCGCTACATGAGTGGCACGAACATCGTGGTGCACGGTGGGGGCGAGCTGCCCGCGTACCTCGACGCGTCGAACGCTCCACTCTGATGCCGATCGACGGCGCGCTCGTCGACGCCGCCTTCGGCATCCACCGCGCGCTGGCCCGTGCGCCGCGGATGGCGTGGGGTGTGCTGCTCGAAGGCGCGTTGGCGCACGCGGGCGGCCACGATGCCGACGAGCACACCGCGTTCCGCATCGCGTCGATGACGAAGAGCTTCACCGCGGCCGCGGTGCTCGCTCTGCGCGACGACGGTGTGCTGCGCCTCGACGAACCGATCGCCGCGTACGCGCCGGAGCTCGGTGCACTGCGCCCGCCGACCGCGGATTCGCCGCGGCCGACGGTGCGCGATCTGCTCACGATGACGAGCGGTCTGGCCTCCGACGATCCGTGGGCCGACCGCCACCTCGACCTCGCCGACGCCGACCTCGATGCGGTCGTGGCGAGCGGTGCGCATTGGGCCGGAACGCCGCGCACGATGTTCGAGTACTCGAACCTCGGCTACGCCGTGCTCGGGCGAGTGGTCGCACGGCTCACCGGCGCGCCCGTGCAGGAGCTGATCCGAACTCGGTTCCTCGTGCCGCTCGGCCTGGCGCACACGAGCTTCACCGCCGACGCGTTGCCGCCCGGCACCTCGATCGCGGCCGGGTTCGCGCCGATCGAGGGCGAGTACGCCGAGGAGCTGCAGCTCGACGACGGCACGATGGCGCCCATGGGCGGGTTGTACAGCACGGTTACCGACCTCGCCGTGTGGTCGAGCTTCATGCTGGACGCGTTCCCACCCCGCGACGACCCCGACGCGGCACCGCTGTCGCGGGCATCGCGGCGCGAGATGCAACGAGTGTGGACGGGCATCCCGCACGAGGTCCGCGTGAGCGGCGACGGACGCCGGCGCGCGGGACCATCGGGGTACGGCATGGGGATCAGCGTGTCGCACGACGACGCGCTCGGTCCGGTGTTGGGTCACAGCGGCGGGTTGCCCGGCTACGGCTCGAACATGCGGTGGGTGCCCGACGCCGGCGTCGCGCTGATCGCGTTGGCGAACGTCACGTATGCGCCGATGGCCGACGCCACGTTCGCCGTGCTCGACGTGCTCGCGCAACACGGCGACGTGCACCGCACCGCTACGCCGGCACCGGCCGCCATCGAAGACGCCGCCGAGCGGCTCGTGGCCCTGCTCGACAGCTGGGACGATGCCCGCGCCGATGCCCTGTTCTCCGACAACGTGTTCCTCGACGAGTCTCGGCCGCGGCGGCGCGCCGCGGCCGACGCATTGCGCAACGAGCACGGTGCCGGTTTCGTGATCGAACGGATCGACGCCGACAGCGGCGCAAGTGCCACCGTGCACGTGCGCGGCGCCCGCACGTCGTTCATCGTGGAGCTGCAGCTCGCGCCACTCGTACCTCCCCTCGTCGAGTGGTACGAAGCCCACACCTGACCGGACCGCGCGACGGGCGTGCCCGGCATCTAGGTTCGCGGCGTGGCTGGCGGGTCAACGGGATTGAGTGAGCCCTGTCCGCAGTGCGGTGCCGAGATCCCGATCGATCAAGGTCCGCGCTGGTGCGAGCACTGCGGTTGGAACCTCCAGCCGCCGCAGCTGCGCAAGCCGGTGACGGTCTTCGACGTGCTGTCGTTGCGCTTGAGCCCGCAGTCTCGTAGCGCCTCGCGCCGTAGCCTCGCCCGGCGTGCACACGAACCCCTGGGACTCCACCGTCGTGACGCGGGCCGGCGACGGGCGCTACTCGGCCACGATCGCGCCGGCGTGGAATCTCGCCATGGCACCGCAAGGTGGTGTGGTTGCCGCGATCGCGGCCCGGGCCATGGAGGCGGAGCTCGGTACCGGACAATCGCTGCGCTCGTTCCACGGCGTGTTCGCGAGTCCGGTGCCGGTCGGCGCGGTCGAGATCGACGCGCACGTGATTCGCGCCGGCCGTTCGATGTCGCAGGTGCAGGCGACGGTCCGCGGCGAAGGTGCGCAGGCCGGGTTCACCGCGCTCGCCGCCTTCGGTCACGAGCGAGCCGGCTTCGGATACACCGAGCTCGAGATGCCCGACGTTGCACCCCCGGAAGAGTGCGTCTCGTTTCGCGATCCGCCACCGCCCGAATCGGGCATGCCCGACGAGCCCATGTTCGCCTTCTGGGGCGAAGTGATCGAGGGGCGACCGGCGCTCGGTCACGCACCATGGGACCTGTCGCCCCGTGGCGCGGCTGAGGTCGCGACCTGGATCCGGTTCGAGCACTTCCCGGGCGACGAGCACGGGCAGTTCGATCCTCTCGCGCTGCTCGTGGCCGCCGACATGATGCCGAGCGCAGTGTTCGAGAAGGTGGGAGCCGACGAAGACGGCTGGTTCGCGCCGAGCGTCGACCTCACCGTGCACCTTGTGGATGTGCCGACGGGAACCTGGATCCTGAACCACAACCGGGCGCACTACGCGGGCGACGGCTACGCGTCGGCCGAAGCGGCGCTGTGGGACCCACACGGACGCAACGGTCCGACGCTGCTGGCCTGGGCGACGCAGATCATGCTCTTCACCCGCTTCAGGTGATCGACCGCGGGCGTGAGCGCATCAATCGGTTGGTCCGGAGAGACCGATCAGCACGCCGCCCGGCGCTCGAACCATCGCGACGCACACTCCATCCATGACGCGGGTGGGTGGGTTCACGGATTGGGCACCGGCGCGCAGCGCCGCGTCGTACGCGGTCTGAGTGTTCGCGACGTGCACCGTCGGAGTCGAACCTGGCATCTCATCGGGCGGAGTCTGGCGAATGCCTCCGCCACCGACCTCGGAGTAGGCGAACAGGTGATAGTCGCCGGCCGGCGTCGCGAGCACAGGCTGGAACGTCCAGCCGAACACCTCGGTACACCATTCGCGGGTCGCGGCAGGATCACGACTCGACATGTCGGTGTGGGTGATCGACCCGTAGAGATCACGAGTGAACTCGTGTCGGCGTTCGTCGGTCACGGCGAGCTCCTGTCATGTGCGAGCGACGCTAGCGAGTGCGGGTTGCGAAATCATTGCCTCCGATCGCGCGGTCGCGGCGAGACTCGTGGACCGTGTCGATGCGCATGCATGCCGAGGAGGTCGAGGTCGACGCGGCGCTGGTGCGCCGTCTGCTCGCGACGCAGATGCCCCAGCTCGCCGATCGTGCGCTCCGCGCGGTTGGGCCGTGGGGCACCGACAACGCCATCTGGCGGTTGGGCGACGATCTTGTCGTGCGCCTTCCCCGCATTCACTGGGCCGCCGGACAGATCGACCACGAGGCCACGTGGCTGCCGCGCCTCGCGCCCTACCTCCCGGTGGCCGTGCCCGAGCCGGTCGCTGTCGGTGAGCCCGCGGCTGGATACCCGTTCCCGTGGGCGGTGCACCGATGGATACCGGGCGACGGTGCTGCCCTCGACCGCATAGAAGACCCGATCGGGTTCGCGCTCGACCTCGCCGAGGTCGTGCGCAGACTGCAGGTGGTTCCGACGACTGGCGCGCCCGCCGCGACGAACCGCGCGCGCCCTCTACGGGAGTACGACGAGTCGACCCGCCACACGATCGACGCCGCGCGCCATCTGATCGACGCGGCGGCAGCCTTGTCGGTCTGGGAGGAGGCGTTGGCCGCACCGCCGCACCTTGGTCCGCCGGTATGGGTGCAGGGTGACCTCGAAGGGAACTGCCTCGTGCGCGACGGCCACCTGTGCGGCATCGTCGATTGGGGCTCCGCGTGTGCCGGCGACCCGGCCGTCGACGTGCAGGTGGTGTGGTCACCGCTCTTCACCGACGCGTCGCGGGCTGCCTTCCTCGATGACCTCGGCATCGATGGCGCGGCGCTCGCCCGCAGCCGCGGCGCGGCGATCAATCAGGCCTGCGCCGCCCTCCCGTACTACCTCCGCACCTATCCGCTGATCGTCGAGCGGTCGTGGCACAAGCTCGCGGCGCTCGGAGTGGCGTCGCTCGCCGAGCGCGGTGGTGACGCGCGGCTGTAACAGCCGGCGCGCATACTCCGGCGTGGTCCGCCGACGGCGGCTGCCACACTTCCGGGGGTTCAAGCCATGGCGCGCACCAAGCCGGCGACCACGATCACCGCTCGCGACGCCGCGGCACTCGTGCGTTCCGGAGACTGGCTCGACTATGGGGCCGTGCTTGCCCAGCCCGACGTGTTCGACCAGGCGCTCGCCGAACGAGCAGGTGAGCTCCGCGAGGTGAGCATTCGCGGCTGCCTGAGCGTGCGGCCGCGCGCCGTCGTCGAGGCCGACCCCGACCGTGAGCATTTCAACTACCTCAACTGGCACTTCGGCGCGTACGACCGCAAGAAGAGTGACGCGGGCTTGCAGCACTACATCCCGTGCAACCTCGGCGAGATCAGCGACTACTACCGCCGGTTCATCGATCCGCCCGACATGATGGTGATCAAGACCTGTCCGATCGACTCCGACGGCTACTTCAACTTCAGCGCCGCCAACCTGTGGCACGGGGCGATCGCGTCGCGGGCCAAGGTCGTCATCGTGGAAGTGACCCGCGACTTGCCGCGCGTGCACGGTGTCGAGAACGGTCTGCACGTGAGCGACGTCGACTACATCATCGACGGCGACGATCAGTCGACCCCGGAGCTGCCGAACCTTGCGCCCACCGATGCCGACCGCGCCGTCGCTCGATTGATCGCGGGTGAGATCGAAGACGGCGCGTGCCTGCAGATCGGAATCGGGGCGATGCCGAACGCGGTGTGCTCACTCCTGTTGGAAAGCGGCGTGCGAGACCTGGGCGTGCACACGGAGATGCTCACCGACGGCATCATCGATCTCTACAAGGCGGGCGTGGTGACCGGCGCGAAGAAGACGCTGCACCCCGGCAAGATCGTCTGCAGCTTCGGCCTGGGCTCACGCAGCATGTACGAGACGATCGACGACAACCCCGACATCTCCTGCCAGCCGGTGGAGCTCACGAACATGCCGCACATCATCATGCAGAACGACCACCTCACCGCGATCAACAACACGACCCAGATGGATCTCCAGGGTCAAGCCGCGAGCGAGTCGAGCGGTCATCGTCACATCAGCGGGACGGGCGGCCAACTGCAGTTCGTCCGGGGTGCCTACGCGTCGAGCGGCGGGAAGTCGTTCATCTGCATGTCGTCGACGTACGAGCGCGCCGGCGTGCGCGCGAGCCGGATCGTGTTGAGCCTCACTCCGGGAAACATCGCCACTGCTCCGCGCAGCGACATGATGTACGTGGTCACAGAGTTCGGCATGGTGAACCTGAAGGGCAAGTCGGTGCCCGAGCGGGCCAAGGCCATGATCTCGATCGCGCATCCCGAATTTCGCGACGACCTCGCACGCGAAGCCCGCGCGAACGGTCTCTTGCCGAAGGCGTTCGCGTAGCGCGCGATTGCGCTCAGGCGATTCGGGTGAGCAGCGAGACATCGCGCTCGATCGCCACATCGCCGGGCCGTCCGTACCACCACACGTGACGGATCTGTTCCGGCTCCGGCATCGAGAGCTCGACGCGCATCGGGAACGGCGTGCCCTCGGCACCGACCTCGAAGATTCCAGGCTCGGTCTCGTGCATGATCGCCACCGACGACGCGTGCTCGTGGCCGACCACCATCACCGTGCCGCCGTCGTGGGTGCGGGCCACCATCGTGCGCTCGATGTGGCCGCGCACGCGCTCCGGCATAGCGGGGTTGAGCACCTCGTAGTCGAGCGTCACGCCACCGTTGCCAGGGAGCGGCGTCACGACGATGCGCGCCGCGCCACGCAGATCGGAGCCCGCCACGCTGTCGATCCCCACGTACACCCCCGGGTGGGCGAGCAGGTCGTCCACGATGCTCATGACGCGAACGTAGCGCGCCGCGCCGGTGCCTACGGGTGCTGCGAGCTGACGCTCACGATCTCGCCGGTCATGTACGAGCTGTACTCGCTGGCGAGGAACACGATCACGTTGGCCACTTCCCATGGTTCCGCGGCGCGCCCGAACGCCTCGCGGGTCTCCAGCTCGGCGAGCAGCTCGTCGGTCGTGACTTTCGCGAGGAACGGATGCATCGCCAACGACGGGGCAACGGCATTGATTCGCACGCCGAACGGTGCCGCTTCGAGCGCCGCGCACCGCGTGAGCGCCATCACGCCCGCCTTCGCGGCCGCGTAATGGCTCTGGCCGACCTGCGCGCGCCACCCGACGACCGACGCGTTGTTCACGATGACGCCGGTGCCGCGCGGCTGCATGTGCGCTAAGGCGGCCCGCGTCATGCGCATCGTTCCGGTGAGCGTGACGTCGAGCACGCGCGTCCACTGCTCGTCGGTCATCTCGACGAGGTTCGCCGTACCACCGAGCCCGGCGTTGTTCACGAGCACGTCGATGCCGCCGAGCTCGGCGATCACGGTGGCGAGCAGGTGGTCCACGTCGTCCTGGCGGGTGACGTCGGCCACGATCGCGGGTGGGCAGCTGCCCGTCGCGTCGGCCAGCGCATCGGCCGCCTCGCCGAGACGGCGTTCGTGGATGTCGGCGATCGCGACGCGTGCGCCTTCTTCGGCGCAGCGCTTCGCGGTGGCGAAACCGATGCCGGTCCCTGCCGCGGCCGTGACCAGCACCGTCTTGCCGGCGAGCAGGCCGTGGCCCGCCACGGGCTCGGGCCGGGAGGTCTTGCTCATGGTCAGACCACCTTCGGTTCGGCGGGCAGCCCGAGCGCCCGCTCGCCGATCACGTTGCGTTGCACTTGGTTGCTCCCGCCGTAGATCGTGTCGGCCCGGCTCCAGAGGAACCAGCGCTGGAAGTCGCGCAGCTCGTAGGGCCCGTCGGCCGTCGGGTCGAGGGTCATCGCGTCGGCGCCGAGCACGTCGACGGCGAGCACTCCGAGGCGACGGTGGAAGCTCGCCCACAACAGCTTGTGGATCGCGCTCTCGCGGCTGATGCCACCGTGCTCGAGCACCGAGAGCGAGCGCAGCGCGTGATAGCGCATCACGCGGATGCCGATCCATGCCTCGGCGAGCCGTTGGCGCATCGCCGGATCGTTCGCAGCACCAGTGCGTCGTGCGTGCGCGGTGATGGCGTCGAGCTCGTGCTCGAAGCCGAGCTGCTGGCCGAGTGTCGACGCACCACGCTCGAACGCGAGCGTGCCCATCGCGACCTTCCAGCCGTTGTTCGGTCCGCCGATCGTGTCGGCGATGCGCGCCCGAGCGCCGTCGAAGAAGACCTCGTTGAACTCACTCGTCCCGGTGAGCTGCACGATCGGGCGGATCTCGATGCCGGGCTGGTTCATCGGGCAGAGCACGTAGGAGATGCCCTTGTGGCGCGGAAGGTCCGGGTCGGTGCGGCACAGCACGAAACACCACTGGGCCCAGTGGGCGAGCGAGGTCCAGACCTTCTGGCCGGAGATCACCCACTCGTCGCCGTCTCGCACGGCGCGCGTCGCGAGGTTCGCGAGATCGGAGCCGGCGTTCGGCTCCGAGTATCCCTGGCACCAGATCTCGGTGCCGGCGAGGATCCCGGGCAAGAAGCGCTCCTGTTGCGCGGCGTCGCCGAAGTGCACGAGCGTCGGGCCGATCAAGCCCTCGTTGACGATTCCCACGCGCCCGGGCCCGCCGGCTCTCGCGTACTCCTCGTAGAAGATCACCTGCTCGAGCAGCGTGGCGCCGCGGCCGCCCATGGCGCGCGGCCAGTCGAGGCCGATCCAGCCGTGGCGACCGAGCTCCTGTTCCCATTCCCACCGCTCTTCGAACAGCACGTGCTCGTCGCCCGGTCCGCCCCGACCGCGCACCTTCTCGTACGGCGCTCCGTCGCGCAGTCGATCGTCCAAGAAGGCGCGGGCTTCGGCTCGAAACGCCTCGTGCTCCGCGCTGAACCGCAGGTCCATCGGCGGGCGACGCTACCGGCGGTCTCCGCGTGGCGCGCAACTGAGACAAGATGGGGCATGCGTCGATTCTTCGTCGGGACGATCGCGGTGGCGGTGCTAGCCCTCGCCATGACGGTGATGGCGGCAGGCTCAGGTGGTTCGGGCGCCGGCGTTGCGCTGCCCGCCGCGCGGACCGCGGCCGGTGTGCCCGCCGCGTCGATCGGTCATGTGTGGATCTTCGTCTTCGAGAACACGAGCTATGCCGACGTGACCGCCGCGTCGATGCCGTACTTCACCCAGCAGGCTCGTGCGGGTGTGACGCTCTCGCAGATGTACGCGGTTGGCCACGCCAGCCTCGACAACTACATCGCCATGACGAGCGGCTACCAGCCGAACGGCACCACGCAGGCCGATTGCTTCCAGTACAACTGCGTGTACGACCGCGGTGCCGACGACAACATCGCCAACCAGCTCGAAGCAGCCGGGCTCACCTGGAAGGGCTACATGGACAGCGCGCCGAAGGCGTGCCCCAAGCCGCCGGCAGAGAACGCGCCGGATCCGTACACGAAGGGCTACGCCACCCGCCACGACCCGTTCATGTACTACCGCTCGATCGTCGGCGACGCGGCGCGTTGCGCCGCGCACGTGGTGCCCCTCACGCAGATGACTGCCGACCTCGCGGCTGGTTCCGTACCGAGCTACTCGTTCGTCACGCCCGACACGTGCCACGACGCGCACGACGGCGGTGAAGCGGGCTGCCACCTCAGCGACGCCGACGCCTGGCTCGCCCAGCACCTCCCGCCGATCTTGCACAGTGCCGCCTACCAGCGCGACGGCGCCGTGTTCCTCACGTTCGACGAATCGGCCGGCGACAACACGGGATGTTGCGGGGCCAAGGGTGGCGGGCGCATCGCCACCGCGATCCTGTCGCCCCAGCTCGCGCATCCCGGTACGGTCGTCGCCACGCCCTACTCGCACTACTCGCTGCTGCGCACCGTGGAAGACGCGTTCGGACTCACGTGCCTGCGGCACGCGTGCGACGCGTCGACCAGCTCGATGATCGGCCTGTTCAAGGCGGCTCCGACTGCAACCACCACGACGGCGGCTGCCGGTGTCTCCTCCTCGACCGCTTCGCCTGCCTCGACTGCAGCCGGCACGGCCGCCGGCAAGTCGGGGAAGTCGACGAGCTCGCACACCGGTCTCGTGCTCGCCATCGTGGGCATTGGCGCGCTCGCGGCCGTGGGTGCTCTGATCGCGACGAAGCGCGCGGCGCGCTCGATCTCGGAGGATTGAGATGGAACCCAAAGGTGTCGCACTCGTCACCGGAGCGTCGCGAGGAATCGGTCGTGCCGTCGCGCTCGAGCTGGCCCGGGTCGGGTTCGAGACGGTGGCCACGATGCGCGACCCGGCGGCCGGCACCACGCTGCTCGACGTCGCCAAGGGCCTCCCCGGCTCGTTGCGCGTCGAGCGCCTCGACGTGACCGATGCGTCGACGATCGAGCTGCCCGACGGCCTGGTCGTGGTCGTGAACAACGCGGGTGTTGAGAGCGAGAACCTGCCCATCGAGCACGGCGATGTCGACGAGCACTGGCGCTACATCTTCGAAGCGAACGTGTTCGGAGTGGTGCGGGTGACCCAGCGCGCAATTCCGAAGCTGCGGGCCAACGGAGGCGGCGTGATCTGCAACGTCACATCGTCGTCGATCCTTGCGCCCGTGCCGTTCCTCGGAATGTACCGCTCGAGCAAGTCGGCGGTGTCGTCGATGGGCGAGTCGCTCGCCGCCGAGGTCGCGCAGTTCGGGATCCGCATCGTCGAGGTGATGCCCGGACCGATCATCACCGACATGCTCGCATCGTCTGAGCGGCCCGCCGCGGGCATCAACTATCCGGAGTACCGCACCCTGGCCGAGTCGATGTGGCAGACACGCCAGCAGATCACCGATCAGTACACGCCCGCCGACGAAGCCGCGCGACGCACCGTTGCCGCCATCCTCGCCGCCGACGAGGTGGGCCGCCTCGTGCGCGTGGGTTGCGACGACATGTCGGAGGGCATGGTGACCGGTTGGCAGGCCACGCCGCACGACACGATGCTGAACGCCATGCTCGGCTACTACGCCGGCCAGAGCTGAGCTCGACCGCGCCGGCGCGCCGCTACTTGAAGGCGCCCGACTCGCGGAGCGTCTCGATCTCGTCGCTCGACAACCCGAGCACCTCGCCGAGCACCCAGTCGTTGTCCTGACCGAGCAGCGGACCGGCGCGGTCGTAGTCGGTCGAGGCATCCGAGAACCGCACACCGTTGCGCTCGTAGAGACCCGTGCCCATCACGGGATGCTCACGAGTGATGAAGTGGTCGCGGAACGCCGTCTGCGGGTCGTCGTGGATGTCGGCGAAGTCGAGCACCGGGACCGCCTCCACGCCGACGGCTTGCAGGGCCTCGGCGACTTCGAGGCGGGTGCGCGTGGCCGTGTAGGCCGCGATCGCCGCCACGGCCCCGGCGCCGTCGCGCATCGTGTCGGCCGACGCGCCGATCACCGCGCCGAGCGCGTCGCGGTCTGCCTCGGTCCAACACGCGATCGCCACCCAACGATCTTCCACACCGTTCTCGGGCGCGCTCGGGAACACCCCGTGCACGAGCGCTCGCGGATCGGCGTTGCCGCGCCGCATCCCGATCACGCCATCGAGCTCGTAGTCGAGCAGCCAGGGCGACAGTGCCCACAGCCCCGATTCCACCTGCGACACGTCGAGGTAGCAGCCCCGGCCGGTTCGCTGATGGTGCAACAAGCCGGCCGCCAGCGCCGCGGCCACATAGCGCGGCGCGAGCGAATCGGTGATCGTGCCGAAGGGGCCGACCGGCTCGCGATCGGGCCAACCCGTGACCCAGTTCCAGCCCGACAGCGCAGAGCCCTGCCCGCCGAAGCCGGGGTAGTCCTTGTGGGGACCGGTCTGGCCGTTGAGGCACGCGCTGATCATGACGAGATCGGGCTTCAGCGCGGCGAGCGTCTCGTAGTCGAGGCCGAAGCCGCGCATCGCACGCGGCGCGTAGTTCTCAGCGACCGCGTCGGCCCACTCCACCACGAGCCGCTTCACGAGCGCGACGGCCTCAGGGTGCTTGAGGTTGAGCGTCACGTTGCGCTTGCCGCAGTTGAGCGCGTCGTACATCGGTGCGCCCTCGAGACCGTGCGGGTTGCCTGGGCCGATTGCCATCGCGCGCAGGAAGTCGGGACGCGACGGCGACTCGACGCGCAGCACGGTGGCGCCGTGCTCCACGAAGTAGCGCGTGGCGATCGGGCCGGCTGCGCCGGAGCCGAACTCCAGGATCTTCATGCCGTGCCAGACGCCGGTCTTCGTGTTCCGGTCAGCGGGTCCTGTCGCCGTCTCCCCCCGCTCCGTCCTCGCTCGCTGCGCATCGCTGCGGGGGAGCGGGGACCCCCCGATGGCGCCACCCGCTGCCTCCGCTGCGTTCGCGGCGGACGTGGAGATGGCGGAGATGGTGGTGGAGGATGCGAGGTGGGTTGGGGTGGCGGGGGCGGCGCCGTGGACTTGTACGAAGGCGAGGGGGAAGCGGGCGATGTGGTCGACAGGACCGAAGAAGCCCCGGGATTCGAGCTGCTTCGATTGGTAGACCTCTCGCGGCGAGTTGGCCGGCGCGAGCATCAGGTTCGTGTCGCAGGCGATGTCGTAGAGCTCCTGCATCGTGTGCAGCGCGAAGTACGCACCGATCGCGTGCTCCATCGCCGCGAGCTCATCGTCGGGCGCCGTGTTCTGACTCCACGTGGCCCAATCCTGATCGAGCGCGCTCGCCTCGATGCCCGCGTCGCGCACGAGCTTGCTGATCAGCTCCATGCTCGCCTGGCGGGCCTTGCCGCCGCGGATGCCGAAGCTCACGAAGCCGTCGACCGTGGGCCAGATCTCGCGTGTCTTGCCGATGTTCGCGCCGAGCCGATGGCCGCGGTTGCCGTCGCGGAGATACCGCCCCGGCGCGCCCATGTTGGCCACGAACACGCACTCCTGCATCGACAGGTCGACCACCTGCGGGCGCCCGCTGGCGAGCGCGGCGATCGCCGCGTAGGCCGCTTCACCGGCCGCGTGCGCGTGGCTCGTCGGCTCGGCCGCGCGCACGGGCGGACGGTCGGGATGGCCCGTCGAGTACATGTTGGCGCTGGCGGCCATCACGCCGAGATCGCTCGCCCGCCATGTGGCGCGTGGCCCGTCGAGACCGAACGGCGTGATGCGCACCCATGTGGCGCCGGGTGCAACGGCGGGATCGAGCACGATCGTCGCGGGGTCGTGCGGCGTGTCGATCACGACATCGACGGTCGCGGCGCGCGCCGCGGCTTGCTCGACCGACGCGCTCGCGAGCGCGCTCCCGGCGCCCCACGCGAGCTGCGCCGATGGGCGCGCCGCCAGCGGATCGTCGTGACCAGCTGCAGTGAGGCGAACCACGTCGGCGCCGAGATCGGCGAGCACGCGTCCGGCGCGCGCGGCAACGTCGCCGCCGAGCACGAGAGCACGCACGCCGTGCAACAGCGGCGCTGGCAGCTCGGTAGGAGAGGGCGCTTCGGTCACCGATCCTCCGGTGTGGTTGTGCGATACCTGACGTCCGTGTCAGTCTAGGGTCGATCACCGAACAGCCGTAGGGGAGACCGATGGCCAACGAGCGCATTGTCGACGCCGACTGCCACATCCTCGAGCCACCCGACATCTGGGAGAACTGGCTGGCGAAGAAGTATGCCGACAAGGCGCCGCGTCTCGTCAAGGACCCGGCCGGCGGCGACGCGTGGCTCACCGCCGTGGGCGGCGACCCCGACCCGATCGGTCTCGTGTCGACACCCGGTATGCCCTACGACCAGTTCCGTTGGTTCGGTGTCACCTACGACGAGGCGCGCGACGGCTGCTACAACGGCGCGGCTCGCCTCGCCGACATGGACATCGACGGCATCCACGCCGAGATCCTGTTCCCGCCGCAGCGCACCATGAGTCACTTCCTCGGCGACGACGATCCCGACTTCGTGCTCGCGGGCGTCGAGGCGTACAACAACTTCTTGTTCGACGAGTTCTGCGCGCCTGATCCCACGCGCCTCATCGGTGTCGCGCAGATCCCGTCGATCGGCATCGACGCGGCGATCGACGGGCTGCGCAAGGCGAAGGCGCGTGGCGCCAAGGGCGTGCTGATCTCGAACTGGCCGGCGGGTGGCGAGAGCCTCGGTCCCGACGACGACCCCTTCTGGGCGGCCGCAGTCGACGAGGGAATTCCGGTGTCGATCCACATCAACATCATCAGCCGCAACGCGCGCATGTCGGCGCGCAAGGCCGCGGTCGCGCAGGGCAATCAGCTCTACAACATGGCGAGCGAGGCGACGCGTGCCAAGGCCATCGGCGGAATGAGCCACGTGTTCGCGATGGCCACCGGCGCGATGACGGCGATGATCTTCCAGGGCGTGTTCGAGCGCTTCCCCGAACTGCAGATCTGCTGGATCGAGACCGGTGTCGGCTGGATCCCGCACTTCCTCGAGTGTGTCGACGACCGCTGGTGGCGCAACCGCGCCTGGGGCGGCCTGTCGATCAAAGAGCCGCCGTCGTTCTACTGGTACCGCAACAACGCGGCGAGCTTCATCGTCGATCGCTCCGGCATCGAGCTGCGGCATCGGGCCGGTGTGGACAACATCATGTGGTCGAGCGACTACCCCCATCACGGCAACGACTGGCCGTATTCGCGCAAGGTCATCGAGGAGATGATGGGCAGCTGCAGCGCCGATGAGCGCGCCCAGATCGTGGGCGGCAACGCGGCGCGAATCTGGCACCTCGACGCCGACTAGCGGCGCTGTTCACCCAACCGGCGGATCTGTGCCTTTGCGCACAGCGTTGCTTGACGGCGTGCGATGACGCCCCCATGGAGGAGTGCTGAACCGGGCTACGCGACTCCCGTGCCGAGGTCGATCGCGTCGGCCGTCGACACGCCACCCACGCCGGTGCCCGTCTCTCTGGCGACGCGGATCGATTCGAGGGTGAGGCGCTGCACTGTGCGTTGGTGTACGTAGCCGAGCACGCGATCAATGGCCGGCAGCATGCGGGCGGCGTTCGCGGTGAGTCGGCGCTGGATCACCTCGAGCTCGTCGGGCGACCACTCCGTCGACCCTTCGCCGGCGAGCATGGCGTGCACCTCGCGCTGCAGCGCCTGGAAGTGGCGCACGTAGATCTTGCCGAGCTCGACCACGATCGACTCCGTCATGCCGATCGCGAGCAGCTCGGCCACGCTGCGCAACAGGGTGAGGTCGGTGTCGTCGTAGCCCTGGCGGCCGAAGCCCGCGGGATCGGCGAGCAGGCCGACCGCGTGCATGCGCTCCACGAACTCGGCGTCGAGCCCGCTGCGCTCGATGAGGCCGGCCAGGTCGTACTCGTGGTCGCTCCCGAGGAAGAGCGCGTCGAGGTCGGGGCGGTCGGCTGCGAGCAGCTCGCGGATGGCGGCCAGCGAGAAGCGCCGCTCCTGGAGGTGCTTGACCCGCTCGAGGCGCTCGAGGTGGGCTCGGCCGTAGAGCTTGTTGCGCCCGGCGGCCAGGGGCGCCGGGAGCAGCTTCTCCCGGGCGTAGTACCGGATCGTGTCGACCGTGAGGCCGGCGCGCTGGGCCAGCTCGTCGATGCGCCAGCAGGGGGATTCGCTCATTCGGTGCCCGGTTCCTGAACGACTGAGAGAGATGAGGTGACGTTTGGGGTATCCGACTTGACAGTCCGCACACTGAGAGTGTTTACTTACAGAGTTGATACCGCAAGAGCTTGGTCTACCAGAGAAACGACTCGGGTAGGAAGAACCTACGGAGTTCCGACGTTGACCGCAAGGAGCCGAGAGGGCTCACCTGCACGGCCTGGAAGGACATGACATGCCGGCATTGAACTGGCTCGCATCCCAGCTGGCTTGGGAGCAGCGCCTCAGCGAGCTGCGCGACTCCGGTCGCCGCCCGCAGGCCAACCTGATCGAGCACGCCACGTCGAAGGCTGCCTGAGCCTTCGTCGCCAAGATCGCGGCAGCGGAACCTCCCCCCGGTTCCCGCCGCGCCGCCGCACTCCGCACCCCCCCGCGGGTGCCGGCGCTTTGCAACGGCCCGGACGCTCAGCGTCCGGGCCGTTTGCCATCTTGGGAGTCCATGCGTCGGACAACCGGAAATCGTGCGGGTGAGCGGCGCATCGCTCCGCACATGAGTCGCCGCGACGGCCTCGCCACCAGGCCCGGTCGGCCTGTGGGCCTGCGGCTCC
>JADGOO010000050.1 GCA_017882905.1 Acidimicrobiia bacterium
AAGCGCCACGGCCATACGGCGAGCGCGACGTTTGGCGAGCTCGGCGTGGGGCCCGCGGAAGTGGGCATCGATCGTGGCTTCGAAGAGCTCCAGCCAGCGCTCGTAGTGCTCGGGAGTGAAGGGCGTGCGCGCGTGCACGGGCTCGTGCGCGCGCAAGGGGTTGCCGTCGTAACCGCGCTGTCCAAGCAGCTGCCACGTCCAGAAGTCGGCGAGCTTGGAAATGTGCGCCGACCAATCCACGTGAGCCTGCTCGAACACGGGACCGAGCACGTCGTCCATCGCGACCTGCCGGTAGAAGCCGCGCACAAGAAGCGTGATGTCGTCGCGGTCTTCGAGATCGCGCCCGAGATCCTCGATCTGACGCGCCCAGCAGGGAGGGTCGCCGCCGAAGCCGCCCTCGACGCTCATGTGGTGGTTCCCCGCAGCTGTTGTTCTATGCGCACCACGGCTGGGAACAACAGGTTGTTCTCTATGTGCACGTGCAGGTGCGTGTCGGCTTCGAGCTCCGCGAGGCTCTCGTAACACGCACGGTACGAAGCGCAACCGTCGGCGGGCATCTCGTAACCGTGGGTGTGCGCGCGGAGCTGTTCGAGGAGCTCGCCCACGCGGTCGTGTTCCGAGACCATCACCGAGATCGGGCTGACGAGGCTTCCACAGTGGAACGTCGGCGGACTCTGCGCGCTCGCGAGCTGTCGGATCATCGGGAACAGGACCTGTTCCTCCTTGCGGAGGTGGGGCTCGAGATCTGCCCGCAGCTCGTCGTACACGCGGCGCACGTCGTGGAGCTCGGCGTGGCGGTCGCCGTGCACTCCGACGATCTTGTCGACGAGCGCGGTCAGCCGCGGCAGCTCCGCCCACAGGTAGCGATGGTGGGTCGTCTCCAGGTGGCCGACGAGCTCGGCGACGTCCATCGTCGCCCACGGTGCCGTCGCGCCGTTGTCGGCGAGACCGACCAGCTCAGCCACCACCGAAGCTGGGTCGAGTCCCTGGTCCCTGCACGCGTCGTCGATGCGGCGGGCGCCGCCGCAGCAGTAATCGAGGCCGAGACGCTCAAGCTCACGAGCGAGGGACGGATGCGCGGTGACGACCGCCGCGAGAGGCGTCTGCAGCTCGATCGTTGGCATGTGGGTGCTCCTGTCGTTCGACCTTCGCGAGCGCGGTCGCTCCGAGTGCTGCCATCAGCGCCGCGCGCGCCTCACCCCAGGCAACGTGTAACGCACACAGAGGGCCGCCCCCACACGGGCGATCGGCCACCACACAGCGACCAGCATCAGTTGGGCCGTCCACTGCTTCGATCACATCGAGCACGCTCAGCCGATCGAGCGACACGCGCGTCGTGTAGCCGCCCGTCGGGCCCGGCTCCGACATCACCCAACCCGCCTTCACGAGCGGTCCGACGACCTGGGGAACGAAGCCGGCCGTCGTCCCCAGCGCGGTGGCGAGCTCGCTGCCCTTCAAGCGGCAGTTGGCCGCCGCGAGCGCCAACATCGCGTTGACCGCGAGATCGGCTCGTCTGGTGATCTCAAGTCGCATACTCATAGACTTTAGGATTGCGGCGCAGTCCGATAGGGCCGAAGGACCCCAAGTGCTTCACGGATCGGGCACCTCTGGAGCGGGCCTGCCCGTTTCGATCAACGCATCGAATGCGTCAGCCCGAAGAGGCACGGCAAGTAGCGAGCGGGTGGAAGTCGTGCTCGCGCCAGGCAGTGACGCCCGTCGGTGACGCCGACGAACCGCATCCTTCTCCGAGACGAGCCACCCAATGACCGGGTCGGCTCTGGTCAGCGGACAGCTACCACGCCAGCCCGCCATCTCGGAACCACTGCGCTCTCGCGGGCGCAGCGCCCTCGAGTTGCTGGAGCAAGCGGACGAACTCGGCTGCGACTCCCCTCAGCCGCTGTACCTGCCATACGCGGACACCCTGAAGCCGCAGGGTCATGAGGTGAGCAACGCGCTTGTTGATATCTGTTCGCTCGGCGCGGGTCATGGCCCGAACCGGAGACCACGTCGGGGAATACTGCACCGCAATGACCTCTCCTCCACGCGGAGCGGCGCGACCGAGAAAGTCGCCGATGTTGCGCGCGTGGATGAGCGCAGACTCAAGAAGGGCGTTGCCTATCGCAGTCTGTGAGACGCTGTCGTGACTCCGAAAGACTGTGTTCTCCAGCATGTCGGTGGCACGAACGAGCTGCTTGAACTCGTACACGACGTGCACGGCCATCGCACGCAACTCGTCGTCCGTCAACCCTGCCACGCTCGGACGGTAGGCCGGTCTGCACGCTCCGACGAACAGGCGGAGCGTGCGTCAGCCCAGAACGCGCGGGCCGGGCGTGAACTCGACCGGAACGCGCTTGATCCCGTTGATGAAGTTGCTGCGCAGTCGGTCGACATCGCCGTTGAGACGAATGTCGGGCATGCGGCGCGTGAGCTCGCTGTAGATGGCGACGATCTCCATGCGGGCGAGGTTCGAGCCGAGGCAGAAGTGCGGTCCGTGGCCACCGAAGCCGAGGTGCTTGTTCGGCGTGCGGGCGACGTCGAAGTCGAACGGGTTCTCGAAGATGTCTTCGTCACGGTTCGCCGACGGATACCACATGGTGATCTTGTCGCCCTGCTTGAGCAGGTGGCCCTTGTACTCGGTGTCCTTGGTGACCGAGCGGCGGAAGTAGATCACCGGGCTCGCCCACCGCACGATCTCCTCGGCCGCGGTGTTGAGGTGCTCCGGGTGCTCACACAGGAGCTGCCATTGATCAGGGTGCTCGAAGAATGCGAGCATCCCGTGTGTGATGGCGTTGCGCGTGGTCTCGTTGCCGGCCACGGTGAGCAGCATGAAGAACAGGTCGAACTCGAGCTCGTCGAGGCGCTCACCGTCGACGTCGGCGTTGAGGATCGCGCTCACGATGTCGTCGTAGTTGCCCGTGCGCTTCTCCTCGGCGAGCGCGTTCGCGTAGGTGAACATCTGCACCTGCGCGTTCATCAGCTCGTCTTCCGACACCACGTACTCGGGGTCGGTGGAACCGACCATCGCGTTCGTCCAGTCGAAGAGCTTGCCGCGGTCATCCATGGGCACACCGAGGATCTCGGCGATCGCCTGCAACGGCAGCTCGGCAGCGATGTCGTTGACGAAGTCGCAGCTGCCCTTCTCGATCACGGAGTCGACGATCTCGGTGGCGCGCCGCTGCACGGTGGCTTCGAACAGCTTCAGCACGCGCGGCGTGAACGCACTCATCACGATCCGCCGGTAGCGCGTGTGCTTCGGCGGGTCCATCGTGAGCATCATCGTGCCGACGCCGTGCTCGACGGCCATCTCGGAGATCATCACGCCGCCGCTCGTGGCGTCGGGCGTGGCCCGCTCCGACGAGAACGTCTCCCACTCCCGGCTCAAGCTGAGGATGTCGTCGTACTTGGTGAACACCCAGAAGCCGGGGGTCTGGTCGTCGGGCCCCGGGTGGAAGTGGATCGGCGCCTCACGGCGCAGGTACGTGAACCACTCGTGGGGGAACGACTCCTGGAAGCGATCCATGTCGTTCAGGTCGATCGAGGTGAGGTCCATGTCGGTCTGCGTCACGGCCGCGATGTTACTAGAACGCGTTCTCATCTGAGCCGCGCCGCCCCAGGAGCGGGCCGCTGTGGCGCGCACTAGAAACCGGCTCCATGGACACGATCTTCCGCTCCATCGAGTACCGCACAGAGCGGCGCCGGGCCTACATCACGCTCAACCGGCCCGAGCGCCTCAACGCCATCGACCGCTGGATGCCCCGCGAGATCCACGACGCTGTCGAGCTCGCCAACGACGACCCGGGCGTGCACGTGATCGTGCTCCAGGGCGCGGGCCGGTCGTTCTGCGCGGGCTACGACCTCAAGGAGTTCGCCGAAGGCGGTGTCGGCACGCAAGGCGCGGTCTGGGACCCCATCAAGGACTTCCGCGCGATGAAGGGCAACACCGACGACTTCTTCAGCCTCTGGCGATCGTTGAAGCCCACGATCGCCAAGGTGCACGGCCACGCCGTGGCGGGCGGCAGCGACATCGCCCTGTCGTGCGACCTCGTGGTGATGGCCGACGACGCCAAGGTCGGCTACATGCCGGCCCGCGTGTGGGGGTGTCCGACCACGGCGATGTGGGTGTACCGCCTCGGCGCCGAGCGCGCGAAGCGCATGTTGCTCACCGGCGACACGATCGACGGCCGCACGGCGGCCGAATGGGGCCTCGTGCTCGAAGCCGTGCCCGCCGACACGCTCGACACGCGCGTCGAAGAGCTCGCGGAGCGCATCGCCGGCGTGCCCGTGAACCAGCTGGTGATGCAGAAGCTGATGATCAACCAGGCCTACGACAACATGGGCCTCACCGGCACGCAGATCCTCGCGTCGCTGTTCGACGGCATCACGCGCCACTCCCCGGAAGGCCGATGGTTCCAGCAGCTCGCCGCCGACGAAGGGTTCCACGCCGCGGTCGAGTGGCGCGACTCGGGCCGGTGGATCCCGGAGGGCGGCCGCGCCGAGGCGCCCGATTGATGCACTCGTCCGAGACGTATTGCGCGCCGAGCCTCCCGACGTCGAACATGGCCGCCGGCCCCACCTTGGGAGCCGCTGACCAACTAGGGGAACCATGAAGCAAATCGGGCGCGCACTGGGCAAGCGACTCACCTACGCGAACGTGGTGGCGACACTCGCGCTCTTCATGGCGATGGGAGGCACGGCCGCAGCTGCGGTGCTCATCACGTCGAACAGTCAGGTGGCGTCGAACACGATCTCGGGACACCTGGCGCCGACGGGCAAGCACGCCAACCTCATCTCCGGATCGGTGAACGCCACCGATCTGGCGAGCAGCGTGAAGTCGTCGATCAAGGTGCACTGCCCGGCCGGGATGCAACAAGGTGGCGATCTGTGCTTCGACGTGTCGCTGCGCACCGCGGTCGACTGGCAGACCGCCCGGTCGACGTGCGCCAACGCGGGCCTGCGGCTCCCGAGTGTCGGCGAGCTGGGCGAGATCTTCAACAACACGGGCGCGCCGCAGGTAACGCACTGGACCGACTCGCTGTTCTTCAACCCGACCCCCGAGGCGATCGAGCTCACGGAGAACTCGTCCCGACAGATCAACATCTCCGCGTCGATCGTCACCAGCAACGTCGACCAGTACCGCTGCGTGGCGACTCCGACGAACTGACGCGGCGCTCGCCGGCGCGTCGGGGACGACGCGCCGGCGCTATGCCTTCTTGAGGCGCGGTGCGACCTTCGTCGCGAACAGCTCGAGGCTCTCCCACGCGAGGCGCGGCGGCAGCCCACCGGCGAGCGGGTGGAAGTTGAGCGCGGTGATGCCAGGGTCGGCACTCACGCGCGCCACGATCTCGTCGGGTGTCACGATCCAGATCGTGGCCGCCTGCTTCAAGCCTTCGATGTCGTCGGCGTGCACGACCGGCGTGGAGTGCTGGCCGGGTGTCTGGAACGACGCGTACGTGCTCGTCTCGTAGAAGAGGTAGTCGCCGACCTCGCTCCACGCTTTGTCGGGATCTTCGGTGACATGCACGAACGTAGGACCGACCGGGTGCATCACGAACCCGTCGGTGTAGCCGATGCGGTCGGCCTCTTCCTTGTACGCGGCGGCCACCTCGGGATCGGTGTTCATCGGCATCATCGGAAGTCGCAGCCGTGCCGCGCGCCGACCGGCGGCCGGGACGCCGCCTCCCACCATGATCATCGGATGCGGCTTCGTCGCGGGCGACGGCGACACGTGGATCGTCCGTCCCTGCCACTCGACACTGCCGTCGGTGAGCGCACGCACCACGACGCTCACGTACTCCTCGAGGATCTTCGTGCGCTCCTTGTGCGCGATGCCTGCCATCTCGAACTCTTCGACGCGGTATCCCGCGCCGAACACCGTGATGAGTCGGCCCGGCGCCGCGTTGTCGATCACGGCGATCTGCTCGGCGATGCGAATCGGGTCGTGCAACGGCAGCAGCGACGCGGAGATGAAGAACGGGATGCGCTTCGTGCGCGCCAGCCCGTGCGCGGCGATCGTGAACGGCGCCGGCATCCATCCGTCGTTCACACCGTGGTGCTCCGACACGACGGCCATGTCCCAGCCCTGCGCATCGGCCCAGTCCCACATCTCGAGCGCGTTGCTGTAGATCTCCGTGGTCGATGCCGGGCCGAACGCCGGCGCCCGGAAGTCCTGGCGCATCGTGAACATCACCATGAACAGCTCCTCAGCGCGAGAGATGCGGACCGATGCGCTCGCCGAACGCGGCGGCCTGATCGCAGAACTCGTTCAGGTCGCGTGCCCGCAGGCGCATCTGGAGATGGCTCACGCCCATCGCGCCCATCTCGTTGCACTTGTCGATGATCCGTTGGTCGGATCCCGACACGGTGTAATCGGGGAACTCCCAGCTCGGCTCACCCACGTACACGTACTCGTGGATGAAGCCGATCTCGATCGACGCGCCGGGCCGCACCTCGTCGCGGCGACGGTTGATCGCCTCGATCGACTCCGGCATCACCTTGCGCATCGTGCCCTGCGGGATCCAGCCATCGCCGCGCTCGGCCACTCTCCGCAGCGCCGGGCCACCCGACCCGCCGATCCAGATCGGCGGCCGCGGCTGTTGTACCGGCCGCGGCTTCTGGCCGAGATCGTTCACGTACTCGTCGGACCATGCCAGCTTGATCGCGTCGATCGCTTCGCTCGTGAGCCGGCCCCGGTCGGCGAAGGGCACGCCGAGCGCGTCGAACTCGCCCTGCAGGTGACCGGCACCCACGCCGAGGATCACACGACCGCCCGACAGCGCGTCGAGCGTGGCGAACGTCTTCGCGGTCTGCAGCGGATGGCGGTACGCGGCCACATACACGTTCGTCATCAGACGCGTGCGCGTGGTGACCGCGGCGAGGTACGAGAGCGTGGCAACCGGGTCGTACCAGGTGGTCGACATGCCACCGTCGACCGCTGCCGTGCGGGGCACCGCCACGTGATCGCACACGGCCACGTAGAAGAACCCGGCGTCGTCGCACGCCTTGGCGGCCCGCACGAGCTCGGCCGGGCCGACCGAGTCGTCGCGCTCCCACTCCTCGGAGGTGCGCACCGACTTCGCCTGGATCGGCAGTTGGATCCCGTAGACCAGCTGCCCCTCCGGAACAACACTGACAGCCTCAGACATGGTCATGCCTCGTCAACCGGGCCAGACCATGCTCTGGAGCTCGCTGTAGGCCTCGAGGCCGAAGGCGCCGCCATCGCGGCCCACGCCCGAGAGCTTCGTGCCCCCGAAGGGTGTCTCGTGGTTGCGCTGCACGGTGTTGAGCCCGATGTTGCCGGCCCGGAGCAGCTTGCCCACGCGCATGGCGCGGGCCGAGTCGCCCGAGAACACGTAGTCGTAGAGGCCGAAGTCGCTGTCGTTGGCGATGGCCACACCTTCGTCGTCGTCGCCGTCGAACGGCACGGCCACGATCACCGGTCCGAAGATCTCCTCGCGCACCGCACGCATGTCGGGCCGGCAGTCGGCGATGAGCGTGGGCTCCAGGTAGTAGCCGCGCTTCATGTCGGACGGGGCGCCGCCGCCGGCGACGATCGTGCCGCCTTCGGCCTTGCCGCCGTCGATGTAGCTCTGCACACGGTCGCGGTGCGGTGCGGTGATGAGCGGCCCGACCACCACACCGGCTTCGTAGGGGTCGCCAACTTTGAGCACCTTGGCCATCTGCGCGAGACCCGCCACCACGGCGTCGTACTTCGAGCGGTGGATGATGGCGCGTGTGGGCGCGGTGCAGATCTGGCCCGAGTGGAACGTCCACACTGAACCGATGGCACCGACGGCCGTCTTCACGTCGGCGTCTTCGAGCACGAGCGCGGCACCCTTGCCGCCGAGCTCGAGGAGCAGGCGCTTCATCGTGCGGCCACCGGCTTCGGCGATGCGGAGGCCCACGCCCGTGGATCCCGTGAACGACACCATGTCGATGTCGCGGCTGTCGACGAGTGCTTCACCCGTGGGTGGCGTGGAGCCGGTGATGCAGTTGATGACGCCCGGCGGGAAGCCGACCTCGTCGTTGAGGATGCGGCACAGCTCGATGACCGCGAGCGGGTCTTGCGACGCGGGGCGCACCACGATCGTGTTGCCCATCGCGAGCGCCGGGCCGAGCTTGCCGGCCATGTTCACGATCGGGAAGTTGTAGGGCGTGATGCACGCGACGGCGCCCACTGGGATGCGCCGCGCGATCGCGCCCATGATGCCGCCCGGAGCAAGCGGCGTCTGCGGCATCTCCATCGGCGGCAGCGGGATCACGGTGGGGTCGAGCGCGCCGCGCGCATAGCGGTCGAAGCGGGCGAAGACCTGCGGGACCTGCATCGACTTGCCGACCGTGGCGGTGCAGCCCGTCTCGGCGATCACGAGCGGGATGAGGTCGGCGGCGTGGGCGCGTACGGCGTCGGCCGCCTTCTGGAGGAGCTCGGCGCGTCTTTCGGGCGAGGTGCGCGACCAGGCTGGGAAGGCCTCTTTGGCGGCGCGCGCCGCGTCTTCGGCCTGCGCACGCGAGGCCTCGGGGGCGTGTCCGACGACCTCCTCAGTCGCGGGGTTGACGATCTCGTAGGTGCCGTCGGCGGGATCGACCCACTCACCGCCGATGAGCACCTGCCACGTGCGCTCGCGCGCTTCGACAGCCGTCATGTTCGGGAGTGTAACGCGTTCTACTTTTGCCACCCAACGCCCCACACGCCGTCGGCAGGGTCAGTCTCGGGGCATCTCGGCTTGCAGGTCGGCGAGCAGCTCGGGGCTCGCCACGGCCTGCGTCGACGCGATCGGTCCGGGCGGATGCAACACCACATCGTTCATCGCCACGCCGGGGTGCGTGAAGGAGATGGCGAACAGCTGCACGATCGACTCCCCCACCTCGTCGGCCTCCATCATCTGGTCGGTGAGCACACCGTGGCGCATCCACGTGGGGAACAGCTCGCCCGCCAGACCGAGGTCGAAGTCGCGCGCGAAGTCGGTGCCGATCGTGGGACCGATCACGATGCGCGCGAAGCGCAGCTCGGGGTGCTCGAGCCGCCAGCTCGTGATCATCTGATCGAGGGCCGCCTTGCTCGCCGTGTACGGCGCGAGCCCGTGGTACACGTTGCCCACCGACGACGAAGACAGGTACGCGACCACACCGCCGGGCTGCAGCACGCTGAGCGCGGCGCGCGTCACCAGAGCCGGCGCGGTCACGTTCGTGGCGAACACGCCGGCCCACGTGTCGGCGTCGGCGTCGGCCAGCAAGGCGAGGCGCGACACTCCGGCCGCGTGCAACACGCCGTCGATCCCACCCAGCGCGTCGGCCGCCTCGGAGACCGCCCGCTCGCAATCGGCGCCGACCGAGATGTCGGCCACCACCGCATGACCCGAACCGCACTCGGCGAGCACCTCGTCGAGCTGCTTGGCGCGGCGAGCGACCACGGCGACCTTGGCACCGGCCCGCGCCGCGCGCACGGCGACGGCCCGCCCGATCCCCGACGACGCACCGACCACCAACAAGCGACGACCATCGAGGTCGACGTCGATCATCTGAGCACCTCCTGGCCGCGACCCTGTTGGATCAACGGCACGTAGCTGTCGAGTGTGGCGAGAGTGGCGGGGTCGGTGAGATCGACCGTGCGCCCCTCCTCCGCCGAGAGGTAGGCGGCCATCGTCAGCCGCACGATGTCGTACCCGTAGTCGAAGTCGAGCAGCGCGCTGCGACCGGCGACGAACGCCGCGTGCGCGTCGCGCTGCTCATCGACATAGCCGTACAGGTCGGCTTCGTTGGGCTGAATCGCCATCAGACCTTGCGATGCGGTCGCCTTCTCGAGCGCCGATTCCGCATCGGCGACTGATGCCGCCGCAGCGTCGCCCACGAACACCTCGAGCGGCGAGCGCAGGCTGTTCGCCTCGAGCGCGTAGCCGGGGCCGAGACCGTCGACGAGCAGGCGCAGCCCTTGCTTGTCGTACATCCACGACACGGTGAACTGTGCCTTCGAGAGATCACCCGTGTCGGGGTTGCGATACGTCACCATCCCCGTGGCGAAGTCTTCGGCGGGCGTGGCGCGGTAGTCGACGCCGAACCGCTCGAGCAGCTGCTCGCGATACGGCGATCGGCCCCACTTGAGCAGCCCCACGTCGGCGCTCACGCGCACGGGCTCGAGAAAACGGGGATCACGTCCGGGCGGCGTGAGCAGGTACCAGCCCACGGCCAGGCAGTGACAACCCATGTCGGACAGCACGCCGCCGCCTTGTTGCGTCGGGTCCCAGAACCACGCACTGTGCGGCCCGGCGTGCTCCTCGGCCGACCGCGCCAAACCGAGTGGCCCCATCGTCGCGATCACCGGTTCGAGCTGGGCGCGCGCCGTCTGCAGCACCTTCATGTGAATCTGGTTCTCGAAGTAGGCGGTGGGCGCGCCGATCTGCTTCGCGAGCTCGAGCACTCGACGCGCCTCCGCGAGGTTGCGCGCCAGTGGCTTGTCGCAGATCAAGCCGCGCGGCCGGAGCCCACCGTCTCGCACGGCCTGCGCAATCTGTTCCATCGTGTCGACCCGCACCGAGTTCGGCGTGTTCACCACGATCACATCGACATCGGCCGCCATCGCCGCGACGCTCTCGTAGACCCTCGCGGGTCCGAGCCCGCGGTCGCGCGCCCACGTGGCGAGCACCTCAGGTGGCGTGCGCGACGTGAGACCGGTGACCTCGATCCCCCGCACCTGCTCGACGGCGCGCAGCTGGAAGGCGGTGATGAACCCACCGCCCACGAATCCATAGCGCAAGGTGTCCACGCCGCCGTCTCCTCAGTCGTCGTAGCAGTGCAGGCCGAGGCCCTCGGGGAGCAACGGCGCCGGCGTGCAGGTGGTGGTGACCGGAACGCGCACACCCGAATCGACCGACACCATCGCGCTCGTCATCAGCTCGAGCACGTGCAGCGCGAGGTCGGACGAACAACGGTGGGCCCGACCGGTTCCGGCGGCCCACAACATGTCGGCGGCGCCGATGCCGCGCCGCTCGGGAAGGCTTGTGGTGCGCAACGGCAGCTCGCGCCACTCGGTGTCGTGCGCGCCGCGAATGCGAACCGGGCCGCCGAACCCGTTCGGGTCGGGCACCGCGAGGGTGGCCTCCGTGCCGTAGATCTCGATGTTGCGGTGGCGCGACGCGAGCACGTCGAAGCTCGTGACCAACGTGGCGATCGCACCCGACTCGTGTTCGATCGTGCTGCTCACGTGCGTGGGGACCTCGACCGCCAACGACTCGCCGCGCCGCGGCTCGGAGAGGATGGTGCGCGTGGCGTGCGTGATGCGCGCCGTCGCCGAGATCGACCGCGCCGGACCGAGGAGCTGCACGAGCGCCGTGAGGTAGTAGGGCCCCATGTCGAGCAGCGGGCCGGCGCCCCGCTGATAGAAGATCTCCGGGTTCGGATGCCACCACTCCGGACCTCGACCGAGCATGAACGCGGTGGCGGCCACCGGCTCACCGATCAAGCCGCCTTCGATCGCGGCGCGGCACGTCTGGAAGCCCGGGCCGAGGAACGTGTCGGGCGCACAGCCGAGCCTGCGGTCGGCGGCGAGCGCGGCGGCAACGAGCGCGGCACCTTCGGCGAAGTCGACACCGAGCGGCTTCTCGCTGAAGACCGCCTTGCCGGCACCGAGCGCGGCCTCGGTGACCGCGGCGTGCGCGAGCGGAGGGGTGAGGTTCACGACGGCGTCGATGTCGTCGGCCGCGAGCAGCTCGTCGAAGTCGCGCACGCTCGGGATGGCGTGCGCGTCGGCGAGCAGCCGGGCCCGCTCCGGCATGAGGTCGGCACACGCGACGAGGTCCACCCAGCCGAGCTCCGTGAACGTGTGCGCGTATGCAGGCGCGATCACTCCGCAGCCCGCGATCGCCACGCGCACCGTGGCGCGCTCGGCCACATCCGCGCTCACGGCCGGCCGACCGACAAGCCCGCTCCGACGAGGTACTCGGCGCTCTGTCCCACGGCGTCGAGCATGTCGGTGTCGCAACGGTCGAGCTCCACGATGTGCCATGCGGCATCAGGAGCCGCGGCGAGCACGCCGGCGATGTCGACCTGGCCGGTACCCACTGCCGTCATCGCGCTTGCAGGCACATCGGCCGGCCCGTCCTTCACGTGCAGGAGGCGGGCTCGCGCGCCGAGCTCGCCCACGAGTGCGGCGGGATCGACACCACCGACCTGGGCCCAGTAGATGTCGACCTCGGCGAACACGTCGGGATGGACGAGATCGAAGAAGCCGAGCAGGCCCGGCCGGCCGTCGACCTCGGGGATCTCCCAGAAGTGGTTGTGATAACCGATGGCCAGGCCGCGCGCGCTCGCCTCGACCTGCGCGCGGTTGGCGATGTCGGCACTGCGGCGCACCGCGTCGGAGTCGCCGAACCCGTCGGGCGCGAGCGCAGGGATCACCACCATCGTGGCGCCGGCTGCGGCGGCCGCATCGAGCGCGGCGCGGTACTCGTCGAAGTCGCGACTGAGCCCCACGTGCGCCGACGCGAGCTGCAGACCGCGCTCCGCGAGCAGCGCGGCGAACGCGTCGGGCGCAAGGTCGTAGAAGCCCGCGCTCTCGACGCCCACGTAGCCGGCCGCGGCGACGCGATCAAGCGCGCGCGGCGGACCCATGGCGGCAACTTCATCACGCAGCGTGTAGAGCTGGATGGCAATCGGAGCAGGCACGGCCGAACTCTAGAGGGTGCGCACCGAGCGGATCATCCGGCGCGCCGCCGCCCGTCAGAGCGTCAGAGCGTCAGACGGTCCAGCGTGCTTCGCGCTTCTCGGCGAACGCACGTGGACCCTCTTCCTGGTCGGGGTGACCCCACATGCTCACGAGGTGCTGCGCGCCGGCCCGACAGGCATCGGTGAGCCCCATCTCGAGCGCACCCCACAACGCCTTCTTCGTCGCCGCCATCGCCGCGGGCGAGTTCTTGGCGATCTTCTCGGCGAGCGCCTGCGCCTCGTCACGCAACCGTTCCGGAGGATCGACGACCTGACTCACCATGCCGAGCTCGTAGGCACGCGCCGCGCTCATCCGCTCGTAGCGCCCGGTGAACGCCATGCGCATCACCGCCTCGGCCGGCATCTTGCGAATCAGACCGATGGCCTCGATCGACACGACCTGACCGATCGACACGTGCGGGTCGAAGAACTGTGCGTCGCTCGCCGCGATCACGATGTCGGCGTCGGCGACCCAGTGGAAGCCACCGCCGCAGCAGATGCCGTTGACCGCGGTGATCACGGGCTTCCACACCTCCTGGTGCCAGCTCGTGAAGTGCAGATCCCAATCGACGACCGACTGGCGGTAACGCTGCATGCCCACGCCGTCGCTCGCGATCTCGCTCACGTCGACACCCGTCTGGAAGGCGCGGCCTTCGCCGGTGTGCACGATGACGCGCACCTCGGGATCGGCATCGAGCTCCTTCCACGCCACGGCGAACTCGTCGCGCATGGCGGCGTTCATGGCGTTGAGGTGGTCGGGCCGGTTGTTGATGAGCCATCCGACCGGGCCCCGGCGCTCGACGATCAGGTGGTCGAAGGTCGAGTACGTGCTCACAGGCTCTGCCTCTCGAATCGTTGACGGGCTTCGCTACGGCCGGTCTCGAGCGCGCCCCACAGGGCGCGCTTGATCGCGGCAAGGATCTCGGGTGACTGCTCGGCAATCGTCTCGCCGAGGGCTTGGGCGCGATCGTGCAACATCGGCGGATCGACCACCTCACTCACGATCCCGAGCTGGTGCGCACGGGCCGCGCCGAGGCGCTCGTGGCTGCCGGCGAGCGCCATGCGCATCGCCGCGTGCGCGTAGCCCTTGGCGACCAGCGCAATCGTCTCGTACGCACTCACCTGCCCGATGGAGGTGTGCGGATCGAGGAACGTGGCAGCCGACGAGGCGATCACCACATCGGCATCGCACACGAAGTGCAGGCCACCACCCGCGCACACTCCATTGACGGCGGCGATGACGGGCTTGCGCACACCGTTGTGCCAGGCCGTGATCCGGAGCTCGGCGCGCTTGGTGCGCCGAGACTGCTCCCGAAGCGCCTCGGGGTCGCGGGCCAGCTGCACCACGTCGAGTCCAGTTTGGAACGCACGCCCGGCGCCCGTGTTCACGATCACGCGCACGCCGTCGTCGGCGTCGAGCTCGCGCCACGCCGATTCGAGCTCCGCGAGCATGGCGGCGTTCATCGCGTTCGCGTGATCCGGGCGGTCGAACACGAGCCAGCCGACGGGACCGCGACGCTCGACGCGCAACGTCGTGTACTCGCTCACACGCCGGTCCGCTCTGCAAGCTCGCGGCGCAACAGCTTTCCCGCTTCGTTGCGCGGGAGCGCGTCGACCATGCGGAACTCGACGGGAACCTTGTACGGCGCGAGCTGCGTGCGGCATGCCGCGGCCAGCTTGCCGGCGACTGCGTCCGCGTCGCAGTCGTCGTGCACGACTACGAACGCCACGGGAACCTCGCCGAGACGCTCGTCGGGCGCACCGACCACACCGGCGTCGACCACGCCCGCGACGGCGCGCAAGACGGCTTCGACTTCGTCGGGGAAGACCTTGTTACCGCCCCGATTGATCACATCGCTCGCACGGCCCTCGATCCAGACGAAGCCGTCGGCGTCGATGCGCGCCAGGTCGCCGGTGTCCACATAGCCGTCGGAGTCGACGCGATCGGCGAGCTCGCGGGTGCCGTCGGCGGTTCCCACCGCCATCGCGGGCGGACGCACATGAAGGCGACCGACACCCGTGACAGGGTCGAGGTCGGCGAATCGCAGCTGCACGCCGGGATGGGCACGGCCGGCGGCACCCAGCTTCTCGGGATGCTCACGCGCGTCGGCCGCCGTCCATCCGATCACCTCACCGATCTCGGCTTGGCCGTAACCGTTCAACACGAACGCGCCGAAGCGCTCCGTGAACCGGCGGGCCGCGCGCGGTGACAGCGGCGCGGTGATGCTGCGCACATAGCGCAACGGCGCGAGATCGGTGACGGTGAGATCGTCGGCGAGCATCACGATCGCGGCCGGTGGGAGCACCGTGGATCGGATCTGGAACCGCTGGACCGCCGCGGCGAACGTGGCGGGATCGAACCGGCCGAGCACGACCACTGCCGCGCCGGCGCGCAGCCCGAACAGCGTGTTGTAGATCCCGGCGTTGAGCGAGAGCGCAACGGGGATCAGGTTCGGGGTGGGCGCCTTCGCCCGCGTCGACGCGGGCGACGCGCCCGACGCGTTGGATGGGGTTGCGGTCCCGCGCAACGGGGCGAGCACGCGGTCGAGCAGCTCGAGGTACGCCGCGTGCGTGTGCACGATCGGCTTCGGCGCGCCGGTCGTGCCCGACGTGAACAGCACGAAGGCGATGCCGCCGTCGTAGCGGCGACGCGCGCCTTCGAGCACGGTCGTGCCGTCGGCGCGCACGATCGCAGCAGGTTCCGTGGCCGCGAGCACTCGCTCGACTTCCGCCTGCGGGTACCGAGGGTTCACGGGCACGAACACGCAGCCCGCCAACCAGATGCCGGCCATCGTGGTGATGACGCGCGGCGAATCGACGAGCTGCACGGCGACCGCCTCGCCCGGTCGCACTCCCGCGGCGCGCAGCTCCGCGGCGATCGCACGCGACTGCGCACGCGCGTCGCCCGCAGTCACCGCGGTACCTGTGGCCGCGTCGTGCAGCAGCGCCTCGTCGTCGGCGAACGGGTGCGCGAGCAGAAGGTCGGCGAGGTTGGGCGTCACGACCTCGGGACCTCGCTCCACGGCACGTCGCGCCAGAGGTCGGGCTCGCGCGGCAGACCGAGCAACGACTCGGCGAGGATGTTCTTGTTGACCTCCGTGGTGCCACCTTCGATCGTGTTGGCACGCGAGCGCAACATGCCGTGCACCTCGAAGGGCAACGACGCAGCCCAGGCATCGGGCCCGTGAGCACCCGGCATCGTCGCATCGGGCCCCGCGTGAGGCTCCTCCCACGCGAGCGCGTCGGCGCCCAAGAGGTCGGCGGCGAGCATCTGGATCCGTTGGTTCAAGCCGCCCTGGTGCACCTTGCCGATCGACGACGACCCACCGCGCAGCCTCCGGTTCGTCCACTCGCGGATGCGCTCCTCGGCCACGAGCGCGGCCAGCCGTTGGCGCACGTGCGGATCACCGGCCCGGCCCAGCTCGACGGCGCGCCGCACCACCCGGTCGACGCCGGAGCCGCCGATGCGGTCGACGCCACCCGACCCGGCGCCGGAGACCATCTGGCGCTCGCCCGCGAGCGTCGCGCCGGCCACGCGCCAGCCGTCGCCGACCGCGCCGACGCGCTGGAAGTCGGGGACGCGCACGCCGTCGAGGTACACCTCGTTGAAGTCGATCTCGCCACCGATGTGCCGCAGCGGGCGCACCGTCACACCCGGTGCATGCAGATCGACGAGGAAGTAGGTGAGCCCGCGCCGCTTGGGCACCGAGGGGTCGGTGCGCGCGAGGCAGATCGCGAAGTCGCTCACGTGCGCCCATGTGGTCCAGACCTTCTGGCCCGTGAGCACCCATTCGTCGCCGTCAGCGTCCGCGCGCGTCGCCAGCGACGCGAGGTCGCTCCCCGCGCCCGGTTCCGACAGCAACTGGCACCATCGCTCCTCGTTGCGCACGAGTGGCGGCAGGAACCGCAGTCGCTGTGCATCGGTGCCGTACGCGAACAGCGCGGGCGCCGCGCTGTTGAGCCCGAGGGGGTTCAGCCGCCCGAGGTTGTACGCGGTGAGCTCCGCTTCGGCGACCCGTGCGAGCTCGCGCGGGAGGTCGAGGCCGCCGTACTCCTCGGGCCAGGTCGCGACCGCCAACCCGCTCGCCGCGAAGGTGGGGTACCAGGCCTCGTACTCGGCGCGGCTGCGCACGGCGCGGATCGCGGCGCGACCGCCGCGCGCTGCCGCGTCGCGCCACGCGGCAGGAACGTTCTCCGCCACCCACGCGCGCACTGCCGTCTGTACCTCGGACTCGGTCGACTGGCGCGTGACCGGCAGGCGGGACGCGCCGGAGCGCGGGGTGCGAGTCCGCATCAATTGCATATTGTATGCGATCATCGACCGAACGGCTCCGTGGGAGGATGCCAGCGATGCCACCGAGCGACTCCGCGGCCACGGCCCAGCAGCCGTCCATCACCGACGCCGGCGTCGCGCGCCTGCGGGCGCGGATCGGTGTCGGACAACGCCACCCGCAACCGCCGCACTACCGCTTCCCGAACGAAGACGCCTTCCGCCACGTCGCCGAGGCGTACGGCGACGACAACCCGCTCTGGTGCGACCCCTCGTATGCCGCGGCGTCGTGTTGGGGTAGCCCGGTCGCGCCGCCGCACCTCGTGGGTGGCGACACCCTGATCGGCGACGACGAGACGGCCCGGCCCGACGAGGCCACCAAGGCGCTCCTGAAGGGCGATCCGATCCGCGGTGCGCACGCGTTGTACGCCGGGAGCTTCCGTGAGTGGTGGCACCCGCTG
>JADGOO010000051.1 GCA_017882905.1 Acidimicrobiia bacterium
CCGTCCACGGGCCGATGCCGGGCACCTCGAGCAGCGCATCGCGAGCTGCTTCACGATCGGCGCCGGGATCGAGCACCACATCGCCGGCCGCGATCGCTCGACCCACGGCGTGCAGTGTGCGTACACGACCGCCCGTGAGGCCGAGGCCTTCGAGGTCGGCCTTGGCGATCGCCTCGGCAGTCGGGAAGGCGTGCGTGAGACCCGCCGCGACGTGTTCGCCCGCAGGATCGAGTGGCGTTCCGGCCCGTGCGACGACGCGGCCGGCAAGGGTGCGGGCGCCCGCCACGCTCACCTGCTGACCGAGCACGGCCCGAACCACGAGCTCGGTCGGGTCGACGGCGCCGGGCGCGCGACGGCCGGGAGTGGCGCGCACCACACGCCGCAGCGCGGGATCGCGCGCCAGGTGCTCCGAAACGGTCGACGGGTCGGCGTCGAGATCTCCGAGCCGTCGCAACCGAGCGACGGCTGCACCGAGATCGCGCAGCTCGGCGAGGCGCAGCGCCGCGATGAGCCCCCGACCGTCGGCCGCCGCACTCAAGCTCACCGTGGCCGAGCCGCTCGGCAGCGGCAACACGCGCGTGTATGTGGCGCCGTCGAACGTCTCGATGCCCGCGATCGCACGCAGGCCCAAGAACGCGAGCAGCTCGGTGCCCTCGAACGGGGCGCGCGCCGCGAGCCGCAACGTGATCGACGCGCCATCGCCCACCGCCTGACCGTTGGCTCGCGCCCGCAGCTCGCTCGGAGTGGACGCGAACACCTCACGCAACGTGTCGTTGAACTGGCGCACGCTCGCGAAACCGGCGGCGAACGCCACATCGGCGGCACGCATCGACGTGCTCTCGAGCAGCACGCGCGCGGTGCGCGCTCGCTGCGAACGGGCGAGCGCGAGCGGGCCCGCGCCCACCTCCGCGGCGAGCAGCCGTTGCAGCTGCCGTTCGCTGTAACCGACGCGTCGAGCGACACCACCCACGCCCTCGCGATCGATCACACCGTCGCCGATGAGCCGCAGCGCGCGCCCCACGACGTCGCCCCGCCAGTGCCACTCCGGCGAACCCGGCACCGCGTCGGGCCGACAGCGCTTGCAGGCGCGGAACCCGGCCTGCTGCGCCGCGGCCGCGCTCGGGTAGTACCGGCAGTTCGCCGCGCGTGGCGTGGTCGCCGGGCAGCTCGGCCGACAGTAGATGCGGGTGCTCGTGACACCCACGTAGAACACGCCGTCGAAACGAGCATCACGACTGCTCACAGCTCGATAGCAGCGTTCCGGGTCGGCGATCACACGACCAGTGTCGCGCCTCGCCATGCAGGCTTCTGGCGGGTTTCCGACATCAGCGTTTCCGTGCGCCTGCTTCGCCCGGCGGAGCGAGCTTGGCGAGGTGGGGGGCGTTGACTGCTTGGAGGCGGCGCCACAGCGCCGGGGCATCGTGGGCTTGCGGCCCGAGGGGGTTCGTGATGAGCGCGCGGAGGGCGGCTTCCTCGGAGCCTTCGACCGCGGCTTGCACCGTGAGCAGCTCGAAGCTCTTCATGGTGTGCACGAGCGCATCGACATCTGGTCGCAGCGGTGCCGTGGGGATCGCGGTCGCGCCGGCGCGCGTGACATGGGCGGCGGTCTCGACCACCACGTCGTCGGCAAGGTTCGGGATCGCGCCGCCGTTCACCACGTTCACGATGTGCGTGGTGCCCGCGTCGCTCCAGATGTCGGCCATCAGCGCGGCGGCCGTCTCCGAGTAGAACGCGCCACCGCGCAGCTCGAGCTCGGGCGGCTTCTCGTCGAGCGCGGGATCGCGGTAGCGCTCCATGAGCTGCTCCTCGATCGCCATCACCTCGCTCGCACGAGTCGGATGCGCGGCCTGGTGGCGCAGGAACGCGGCGGTCTCGTAGTAGTAGAGCAAGTAGTAGTTCGGCATCGCCGCGAGCATGCGGATCGACTCGGCCGTCCAGCCCGGTTCGCCATCGGGTGCGGGAGGGTGGCGTTCGGCCATCGCGGCCATGCCGTCGAGCAGCTCACCGATGCGCTCCTCGCCGTGCACACGCGCGCTCCGCACCCAGCTCAAGTGGTTGAGGCCCACATAGTCGAGCTCGAGCTCGTGGCGCTCCACGTGCAGGCCACGGGCGAAGTGCGTGATGAACGACCACGGCACGTTGCAGAGGCCGATCGTGTTCACCGTCGAATGCCGACAGAGCGCTTCGGTCACGAGCCCCGACGGGTTCGTGAAGTTGAGCAGGATCGCCCCGGGCGCGTGCGCTTCGATGTCGCGTGCGATCGCGAGCGCGACGGGGATGGTGCGCAGCGCGTTCGCAAAGCCGCCCACACCCACCGTCTCCTGGCCGATGAGCCCGAACTCACGCCCGAGTAGCTCGTCGCGCTCGCGCGCCTCCATGCCGCCGACGCGGATCTGGCTCACGACGAACGCCGCGTCGCGCACGCCTTCCACGCGGTCGCTCCCCCAGCGCACGACCACATCACCGGCGCCGGCACGGGCGCACATGCGCTGCGTGAGTGGGCCGAGCACCGCGAGCCGGTCGGCGTCGAGATCCACGAGATGGATCTCGGAGATCGGCAGACGGTCACGGCGGCGAACCAGGCCGTCGACGAGCTCGGGCGTGTAGGTCGAACCACCCCCGATCACGCAGACCTTCACAGGCTCAATCTACGAGAACGCGTCCCCCACTCACGTTGTGAAGTGGCGCGAGCGATGGGGGTCAGGAGCCGGCGTCGACGTGGCTCGGGCCGGCGACGAACAGCGTGTTCACGAAGCGACGGATCGGCGGGTCGACCACCACGTCGGGGAACATCGCTTCCACCTCGTCGAGGAGGTGGCGCCCGAACACGACTTTCCACAGCACACCCGGTGGGAACGCGGCGACCGTTCCGGCGGCCGCGTCACTGATCGCGGCGGGCCCGATGCCGGTGACGCGCCCGCCGTCGATCTCCAGCTCGACGGCCGTGTCGTAGTCGTGCAACACGAGCGCGGTCGAGGCGCTCCGCAACAACGACGCGCCGAGTCGAGCGTCGAGCGCAGGGCGGATCGCTGCGAGCAGCGCCACGAGATCGAGCACGCGCACATACCACGCGCCGGGGCGGATGGCTTCGAGCACACGACCGCCGAGCACGTCGTACACAGGGTGGCGGGGCCCCAAGCGCATTCGTGTCGGCGTGCCATCGGCACGCGAACGCAGCGCGCACAACGCCACGTCGCGCAGATCGACCGTGGGCAGCCCGGCCAGCTCGACCATCTCGAAACCGTCGCCGCTCGCGGCCCATGCGGCGTAGCCGACCGCCGCACCATCGGCATCGACGATCGCGTCGTAGTGGCGCGCGGGCACCGCGAGGAGCTCGGCCCATCGATCTGGGTCGCGCTGCTCGGCGACCACGAGCCGCCGCGCGTCGCGATCGAAGCACTCGGCGGCAACTGAGACGTCGTCGGGTGTCATGGCGCGAACCGCAACGCGGGTTCCGGGCAGGTTCACCGTGTCGATCAGCACACCGGCGCCGGAGTCGAGGGCGTAGTCGTAGCCCGCGGCGCGCCAGACGAACGGGGCGCCCCGCACCGCAGCGACGGCGATGCCGTGCGCGCCCAGCTCGGCGTGCACACGATCGAGCACAGTGGCGTCGTCGATCGCGTCGGACGTCAACACCGCCGCCGGCAACGGCACACCGCCATAGGTCCACGTACGGGTTGCGTACGTGCCGGCAGTCATGACGCCCCGCCGCCCCGCGCGCTCGCGATGTTCACTACCGCGTCGAGCGCAGTCGCGTCCTTGAGCGCGCCGCGGCTCGCGACGTCGGCCGGGTCGGCGCCGAGCAGGATGCGCTTCACGGGCACCTCGAGCTTCTTGCCGGACAGCGTGGTCGGCACGGCGCGCACCGGGTGGATCTCGTCGGGGACGTGCCGGGGCGAGAGGTTGTTGCGCAACGCCGTGCGGATCGCGTCTTCGACACCTGGAGCGAGCACCACGCCGGGCTCGTCGGCGCTGACACCGTCGGGCACCACGAACAGGAGCAGCCGTCCCGCGCTACCACCCGAGTCTTCGAGATGCACGACGAGGCTGTCGGCCACGCCGTCGACGGCTTCGACGACGCGGTAGATCTCGCTCGTGCCGAGGCGCACGCCACCGCGGTTCAAGGTGGCATCGGAGCGGCCGGTGATCACGCACGTGCCGCGATCGGTGATCGTGATCCAGTCGCCGTGTCGCCACACGCCCGGGAACTCGCCGAAGTACGCGCCGCGATAACGACTGCCGTCGTCGTCGCCCCAGAAGCCGACTGGCATCGACGGCATCGGCGCGGTGATCACGAGCTCACCCTGCACGCCGGTGCACGGGTGCCCGCCCTCGTCGAACGCGGCCACCGCCGCGCCCAGGTACCGGCACGAGATCTCGCCCGCCCACACGGGCACGATCGGACAGCCGCCGACGAACGCGGAGCACACATCGGTACCGCCACTGATCGACGAGAGCATCACGTTCGGGCTCACCGCGTCGTACACCCAACGAAATCCGTCGGCCGGCAGCGGAGCGCCGGTGGAACCGACGGCTCGCAGCGCGCCGAGTTCGAGGTCGGCGCCGGGTCGCAGGCCCGCCTTGCGGCACGCGAGGAGGAACGGGGCGCTCGCACCGAACCAGGTGACGCGCTCCCGAGCGCACCACTGCCACAGCGCGTCGGGACCGGGCTGCATCGGGTCGCCGTCGAACAGGACGATCGTGGCGCCCACGAGCAGACCCGACACGAGGTAGTTCCACATCATCCAGCCCGTGGTCGTGAACCACGCGAAGCGATCGGTAGGCCCGATGTCGCCGTGCAGACCGATCACTTTCAGATGCTCGACGAGGATGCCCGCATGGCCGTGCACGATCGGCTTCGGCAATCCCGTCGTCCCCGACGAGTACAACACGTAGAGCGGATGGTCACCCGGTACGGCAACGGGCGTTGCTGTCTCCGCAGGCCCGGCGAGCAGCTCGCTCCACGCAATCGCCCCATCGCCGGTCTTCTGTGCGTCTCCGAGCTGCTGTTCATCGGCGCTACGCGAGGCGTGGAGGTACGGGACGATCACGGTTGCCCGCAGCGACGGGAGCGCGGCACGGATCTGCGCGACCTCGGCGCGCCGATCGATCGCGCGCGTCCCATACTGGTAGCCGTCGACCGCGAAGAGCACGGTCGGCGTCACCTGGCCGAAGCGGTCGACCACGGCTTGCACACCGAACTCCGGCGCGCATGTGGTGAAGACCGCGCCGAGGCTCGCGGTGGCGAGGAACGCGACGATGGCTTCGGTGATGTTGGGCAGGTACGCGGCCACTCGGTCGCCGCGTTGCACGCCGAGTCGTTCGAGGCCGGTGCGGGCGCGCGCCACGTGATCGCGCAGCTCACCCCACGTGAGCTCGTCGCGCGGGCGCGTTTGCGAGCAACCGACCACGGCGACGCGATCATCGGCTCCGCTGTCGGGACCGGTGAGCGCGTGGGTCGCGTAGTTGAGCTGCGCGCCGGTGAACCAGCGCGCGCCGGGCATCGTGCGCGACGACAGCACCTCGTCGTACGGGACGTCGGCGCGCACACCGAAGAAGTCCCACACGCAGGCCCACAGCTCTTCGAGCTCGGTCACCGACCAGCGCCACAGGTCGTCGTAGTCGCGAAAGCCGTCGCCGGTCCGCGCACCGGCGAAACGCGCGAATCGGCCGATGGCGGTCGAGGCCATGGCATCGGGCGCCGGCGTCCACAGCACATCGGGCACGCTCGAAGCCATCGCCCGGCATCATACGAACCGCCACCCGACACGAGGGGGGCTAGAGGGCGATGAGCACGAGGCCGACGAGGGCCATCACGAGTCCGGCCGCGCGCACACGGCCGATGCGCTCGTGGAGCACGAAGTGCGCGAGCACCACCGTGGTGGCCGGGAACAGCGCGCCCACCGGCGCGACCACCGACGTGAGGCCGTGACGGAACGCGAGGATGAACCCCGCGCTCCCCACGGCCTCGAGCAGCCCGGCCGTCCATGCGAAGCCGCGGTCGCGTCGATCGAGCGTTCGCGGCGCGCGCAGCGCCAGCAGCACGCCGGCGACCAGCACCACGCCCGTGAGGCGGGCGAGCAGCACGGGCCAGAAGCTGCCGGCCGCACCGGCCTCGGCGAACCCGATGAGCGACACCCCGAAACCGAGCCCGGCGCCGGCGGCCAACAGCAGCTCGTTCACGGTGTCGGGCGCGACGGCCGCGGCCGCGACACCAGCGCTGCTCGCCAACCGCGCGTCGTGTGGCATCGGCACACCCAGCACCTCGGGGATCTCGGGAACGTCGGGCTCGCTCCGCGCGACGAGTACCACGGCCATGAGGGCCAGCGCGGCACCGCTCAATGCCACCGCGCCCGGCCGTTCGCCGTGCCGCAATATCCCCCAGAGCATCGGCACGAGACCGCTGCCCACCGCGCTCACGGGCGCGGCCACTGCCATGCGCCCGGCGCCGAGCGCGCGGTAGAGGCAGGCGATGCCGATCGCGGTGCCGATACCGGAGACCACGCTCCAGCCCAGCACGTTCGCCGTGGGGGTGGGCGTGGGACCCGCACCCAGTAGGACCACGGCACCCACGAGCGACGCGACTTGCATGCCGAGCAGCGCAGCCGTCGACGACGAACGGCGCGACGCGAGGCCACCGCAGAAGTCACTGGTACCGAGCACGACCGCGACGAGGACACCCAGGGCGACGGCCATGTGGCGCGCATGCTACGAAGCGCCGCATGACATACCGAGTGATCCAGTGGTCGACGGGCAACGTTGGTGTGCGTGCGCTGCGGCTGATCGCGCACCATCCCGAGCTCGAGCTCGTGGGCGTGTGGGTCCACAGCGCCGACAAGGCAGGCCGCGATGCCGGCGAGCTGGCGGGCATCGAGCCCCTCGGCGTCGCGGCCACGAACGACGTCGACGCGCTGCTCGCCCTCGACGCCGACTGTGTCTGCTACACGGCCACCGCCGACCTGCGGCCGATGGAGGCACTCGCCGAGATGACGCGCATCGCCGCGTCGGGCAAGAACATCGTGTCGAGCTCGGTCGTTCCGCTCGTGTACCCGCCGCACGTGGAACCGTCGATGCGCGGACCGCTCGAGCAGGCGTGCCTCGACGCGGGTGTGTCGTGCTTCACGTCGGGCATCGACCCGGGTTGGGCGAACGACCTGTTACCGCTCGTGCTCACCGGAACCTGCGAATCGGTCGAGACGGTGCGCATGATGGAGATCGAGAACTACGGCGTGTACGCGCAGCCGACGGTGGTGTTCGACACGATGGGCTTCGGCAAGCCGCTCGATCACACGCCGCTGCTCCTCATCCCGGGCGTGCTCACGTTCGCGTGGGGCGGCGTGGTGAAGCAGGTCGCGGCCGGGCTCGGTGTGGAGATCGACGAGATCACCGAAGTGGTCGAGAAGGTTCCGGCCACACGCGATCTCGACCTCGGCTACGGCCGAATCGAGGAAGGCACGATGGGCGCGCTGCGCTTCGAGGTGCAAGGTCGCGTGAACGGCGTACCGCGCGTGATCGTGGAGCACGTGACGCGCCTCGACGACGCGCTCGCACCCGAATGGCCGCAGATCGCGAACCACAGCGGGTACCGCGTCGAGATCACAGGCAGCCCGAGCTACACGTGCGACGTGCAGATGCGCGGCACGGCCGACGATCCCGCCGCCGGCCTGATCGGTACGGCCGGACGCATCGTGAACGCGATCCCCGCAGTGTGCGCGGCGAAGCCGGGCCTGCTGAGCGCGCTCGACCTGCCACTCATCACCGGCCACGGCCTCATGCGCACCTGAACGCGATTACTTCCAGACCAGGGGGAGGCCATCGTTCGTCTGGCGGATGCCCGGCGAGTAGACGAGCTCGGTGCCCTCGGCGAGGCGGTACTCCGGGATCCGCTTGTGGAACTCGTCGAGCGCCACACGCAGCTCCATGCGCGCCAGATGCGAGCCGAGGCAGCGGTGCGGCCCCGCACCGAACGCGAGGTGACGGTTGCCGGACCGCTCGAAGTCGACCTCGTCGGGGTCGGTGAACTCGTGCTCGTCGTGGTTCGCGGCGCCGATGAGCGGCGTGAGACCGTCGCCCTTGCGCATCTGCATGCCGCCGAGCTCGAAGTCTTGCTTCACGACACGCGCCACCATCATCACCGGCGTCTCGTGGCGCAACAGGTCTTCGACCGCGCCGTCGATCAGCTCGGGGCGCGCCACGATCATGGCGCGACGGTCGGGGTGCTGCGCGAGGTACGACACCATGCAGTCGAGCGTGGCGGTGACGGTGTCGAGGCCCGCGAGCAGCATCAAGTGGCAGGTACCGAGCAGCTCGCTGTCGGTGATCGGGCGCCCCTCGACAGTGCCGTGCACGAGCTCCGACAGCAGCGCGTCGTCGGGCTCGCGGCGCTTCATCGCGATCGCTTCGAGGAAGTACTCCGTGATCGCCTTGCCCGTCTCGTCGCGGATGCGCTGCGCGCCTTCCCAGTCGCCGGGTTCCACGTCGGGACGGATCGTGTTGTCTCGCCACTGGAGCAGCGTGGCAAGGTCGCTCTGCGGCATGCCCATGAGCCGCAGGAAGATCGTCGACGGCAGCGGCGTGGCGAACTCCTCGTGGAAGTCGCAGCTGCCGTTGGCCACGAAGCGCTCCACGAGCTCGCCGACGAGCTTGCGGGCGTCAGGCTCGATGACCGCGATGCGCTTCGGCGAGAAGAGCGGGTCGAGCCAGCGGCGGTACTTGGCGTGCTCGGGCGGGTCGATCTGGAGCGGGATGAGCGTGTGCTCCTGGCCCACATCGACAGCCTCCGGCGCCGACGAGAACACCTCAGGGTGGCGCAAGGCCCACATCACGTCGTCGTAGCGGGACAGCACCCACGTGGACCCTTCGCCCATCATGGCGTCGCCCCGGGCGATCGGGCACTCGTTGCGCAGGCGCCCGTACACCGGCCGCGGGTCGTTCGCCGTGTCGACCGCGAACAGCATCCCGAGGGCGTCGAGCGCCTCGTCGCCCGGCCCAACCGTCGCAATCTCGCCATCTCCGTACATCACTGCACCCTAACCCTGACGCTCATGTCAGCCTGACACACACGTCAGTTCGACGGATTTGAGAGTCTGATCGGCTCGTTGCCGCTTGCGTCCAGCGTCGACGCGACAATTGGGGATGGCCGACTTCGAGTACGTCGATCTCCTGGGTCTCACCGAGCCTGCGCCACCCACCCCGTACCGCCAGATCGACGTCGACGGCGTGCAGACCGTCGAGCTCGGCGGACGGCGGTTCCTCCAGGTGGCGCCGGCCGCGCTCACCGCCCTCACCGCCGCGGCGATGCACGACATCGCCCACCTCCTGCGGCCCGGCCATCTCCAACAGCTGCGCAACATCCTCGACGACCCCGACGCCTCGGCCAACGACCGCTTCGTGGCCCTCGATCTCCTGAAGAACGCGGCCATCGCGGCCGGTGGCATCCTCCCCGGTTGCCAGGACACGGGCACCGCGATCGTCAAGGCCAAGAAGGGCCAGTTCGTGCTCACCGGCGGCGGCGACAAGGAGGCCATCGCGCGCGGCATCTTCGACACGTACCAGCACGACAACCTGCGCTACTCGCAGATGGCGCCGCTCACCGTGTGGGACGAGGTCAACACGGGCACCAACCTGCCGGCCGAGATCAAGATCGAGGCCGTCGACGGCGACGCCTACTCGTTCCTGTTCATGGCCAAGGGCGGTGGCTCGGCAAACAAGAGCCTCATGTTCCAAGAGACGAAAGCGCTCCTGAACCCGGCGTCGTTCCGCGCGTGGATCGCGGAGAAGATCACCACGCTCGGCACCGCCGCGTGCCCGCCGTACCACCTCGCGATCGTGCTCGGCGGGACGAGCGGCGAGTACGCGCTCGAGGTGGCCAAGCTCGCATCGGCGCGCTACCTCGACGCGCTGCCCACCACCGGCTCGGCCACCGGCCATGCCATCCGCGTGCCGGAGCTCGAAGCCGAGGTGTTGAAGATCTCGCAGGAGACCGGCATCGGCGCGCAGTTCGGCGGCAAGTACTTCTGCCACGACGTGCGTGTGATCCGCCTGCCCCGGCATGGCGCGAGCTGCCCGGTGGCGATCGCGGTGTCGTGCTCCGCCGACCGTCAGGCCCTCGGCAAGATCACCGCCGACGGAGTGTTCCTCGAGCAGCTCGAGACCGACCCTGCGCACTTCTTGCCCGACGTCACCGACGCGATGCTCGGCGGCGGCGAGGTGGTGCGCGTAGACCTCGATCGGCCGATGAGCGAGGTCCGCGCCACGTTGTCGCAATACCCGGTGACCACGCGCCTCTCGCTCACCGGGAAGCTCGTGGTGGCACGCGACATCGCGCACGCCAAGATCAAGGAACGGCTCGACGCGGGCGAGCCGATGCCCCAGTACCTCCAGGATCACGCCGTGTACTACGCGGGCCCGGCCAAGACGCCGGTCGGGTACGCGAGCGGGTCGTTCGGGCCAACCACAGCAGGGCGGATGGATGCCTACGTCGACTACTTCCAGAGCAAGGGCGGCAGCTTCGTGATGCTCGCCAAGGGCAACCGCTCGCGCGCGGTCACCGAGGCGTGCCAGCGCCACGGAGGCTTTTATCTCGGCTCGATTGGCGGTCCTGCGGCACGCCTCGCGCAGGATTGCATCCGCCACGTGGAAGTGCTCGAGTACCCCGAGCTCGGCATGGAAGCCGTGTGGATGATCGACGTCGAGGACTTCCCCGCGTTCGTCGTGGTCGACGACAAGGGCAACGACTTCTTCGAGACGGTGGGCCGTCAGGTCGATCTCAAGTCGAACCACTGACGCGCACGTGGCGGGCGCCGCTCCCGCGGTCGGTCACGGGTTCGCGGGGACGAGCGCGCCATCGATCCAACGGCCCGCGCCGGGCGCGGGCCACAACGGACCGGCGAGCCACGCACCCGACGAGCGGAACCCATCGAGCAGCTGCTCGGTGCCGGGCGCGTCGACGTTCTGCTGCGGGCACTCCCCTGTGCCGAGATGCAGCGGCGTGACCGCGAGATGCCCGACGAAGATCGCACGCTGGCCGCGCGATTCGATGCGGACGATCGAGTGACCGGCGCAGTGGCCGCCCGAGTGCTCGATGACGACGCCGTCGGCGATCGCCGTGGCCGCATCGCCGACGGCATGGACCACGCCGTGGTCGCGCAGCTGAGCGAACGCGTCGGCGTTGGCCGGAGTCAACGTGCCCGCATCGAGCGCGGCGAGGTCGCGTCCGGGTGCGAACATCGCCGCGGCCGGGAAGAACGGCGACCACGACCCGTCGTCGTCGCGCCACGCGAACATGCCGATGGTCTCGACGTGCGTGGCGACCACATGGGTGATCGTGGATCGTTCGAATCCCGCGGCGGCCATAGCCGCCGCGAACGCGCGCTGGTGTGCTGCCGCGTCGGAGGGCGTGCGCAGGATCTCGTCGGCCGCTTGTGCGGGGTCGATCACGATCCGCGCCGCTCCGCTCTCGACGATCCACGCGGCCGCACCGGCGAGGGGCTGCCCACCCGTGGCCCACACCGGTTCCGCCCACGCGAGCGCAGCGATCTGCGCCGCGTCGAGGCCAACGCGCGCCGGGTCGATCGGCACGTCGGCGTAGCCGACGCGTGTGAGCGTGATGTCGCCGACCACGATCTTGTTCGTCGTCACCGCGCGATGGTGCCACACGCGCTGCCGGCGCACTCCGGAGATTCGCAGGTGCAGTGATCCGACACGCCTCGCCTGGCGAAGTAGGTCGGAGGGAGGCGGCGATGGAAACGAGAGATGTCGTCATCGTGGGCGGGGGCATCGGCGGCAGCGCGCTCGGCGCGGCGCTGGCCGGCGACGGCCACGATGTCATCGTGGTCGAGCAGAGCGAGGTCTACGAAGACCGCGTACGCGGCGAGAGCATGGTGCCGTGGGGTGTAGCCGAAGCACGTGAGCTCGGGCTCGAACCGGTGCTGCTCGACGCGGGCGGCCGCATGACGGCCAGTTGGGTGAGCTACCACCTGCCCGATCAACGCGACGAGATCCCGGCGTCGATGATCGTGCCGGAGGTCGCCGGCTCGATGAACCTGCGCCATCCCGATGCCTGTGCGGCGCTCGAAGCCGCGGCTCGGGCCGCGGGCGCGACCGTGACGCGTGGCACGCGCGACCTCGACCTCACGCTCGGAGCACGGCCGGTGGTGCGCTGGCGCGACGCCAGCGGCGCGCACGAGGTGCAGTGCCGGATCGTGGTGGGCGCCGACGGTCGCGGCTCGCGGGTGCGCAAGGCGCTCGGTCGCGAGCTCGAACGCGCGCCCGTGCTCAACCACATCGCGGGCCTGCTCGTCGACGGCCTCGTCGACGTGGAAGACGACCACGACATCCTCGCCGGTGAAGGCGACCTGTTCATGGCCGCGTTCCACCAGGGCGGTGGGCGGGCACGCATCTACTTGTGCCCGAGCGTGCCGCAAGCGGAACGTTTCGTGGGTGCCGGCAACGTGGAGCGGTTCCTCGCCGAGTGTGCCTTCGAGTGTCTCCCGTTCGGGAAGCGCTTGGCCGCCGGCGTACCCGTCGGTCCGTTGGCCACGTACCCGGGCGACGACACGTGGATCGACCTGCCGTACGGCGAGGGCGCGGTGCTGATCGCCGACGCGGGTGGCTACAGCAACCCGATCATCGGACAGGGCCTGTCGATCGCGATGCGCGACGTCCGCAGCGTGCGCGACGTGCTTCGCGGCGACGACTGGAGCGCGAGCGCGTTCGAGGGATACGGCGAGGAACGCCGTGAGCGCCTTCGCCGCTTGCGGTTCATCGCCAACACGGTCGCGGTGACCGAAGTCGAAGCCGCCGACAACCGCGACGCTCGGCGGGCGAAGTGGGCCGAGCTGATGGCCACCGACCCGCGGGCGTTCCTCTTGCTCGTGGGCGCGTTCGGCGGCCCCGAGACGGTGCCCGACGATGCGTTCGCCGACGAGCTCTTCGCGATCGTGCGCGCCGCGTAGCGGTCGTCAGCGGCGCGCGGCCTGCACGGCTTGCCACACGCGCTCGGGTGTGCACGGCATGTCGATGTGCCGGACGCCGAGGTGGGCCAGCGCGTCGATCACCGCGTTCTGTACGGCGGGCGTGGCGCCGATCGTGCCCGCCTCGCCGATCCCCTTGGCCCCGAGCGGGTTCAGTGGTGTGGGCGTCTCCATGGCGATGCGCTCGAAGCTCGGGAGCTCCGACGCGGCGGGCACGCAGTAGTCGGCGAGGTTCGTGGTGAGCGGGTTGCCGTCGACGTCGTACACGAAGTGCTCGAACAGCGCCTGACTGATGCCGGCCGCCACGCCGCCGTGCACCTGTCCATCGAAGAGCACGGGGTTGATGATCGTGCCGGCATCGTCGCAGGCGATGTGGCGCAGCACGCGCACCGAGCCGGTCTCCGTGTCGACCTCGACCACGGCCACGTGCGTGCCAAACGGGAACGTTCCTGCGCTGCGCTCCGTATCGCGCTCGGCGCGCAGACCGCCGTGCGCGGCCGCGAGATCGGTCCAGGTGCGCGCGATCGCTGGGGTGCCCTGCACGTGGAACGCGCCCGCGGCGGTATCGAGCACCACGTCGTCGGGATTCGCTTCGAGCATGTCGGCCGCCAGGTCGAGCGCGGCGCGCACGAAGTCTTCCGACGCCCGGTACACGGCCGTGCCACCGGCCTGCAGGCTCCGCGAGCCGCCGGTACCGCCGCCGCGGGGTACGTCGTCGGTGTCGCCGTGGCGCACCTCGATGCGGCTGAACGGGATGCCCGTGATCTCGCTCGCGATCATCGCGAACGCGGTGTGGTGACCCTGGCCGTGCGGGCTCGTGCCGGTGCGCACGATCGCGCCGCCGTCGTCGGTGAGCTCGATCGAGCCGAACTCGCCCGAGCCGTCGCCGTTCGTGATCTCCACGTAGCTCGACACGCCGATGCCGAGCAGGCGACCGTCGTCACCGGCCGCGCGCCGGCGCGCTTGCTCGTCGCGCAGCTGCACGTAGCCGGCCCCCGACAGGGCAAGCTCGAGCGCGCCGATGTAGTTGCCGCTGTCGTAGGTGGCCTTCGTCTTGGTGGTGTACGGGAAGGCGTCGGGCGAGATGAAGCTCTTGCGCCGCACCTCCGCCGGATCCACGCCCGCCTCCACGGCAAAGCGCTCCACCATCCGCTCGATCGCGGCGGTCGCTTCGGGGCGCCCCGCACCGCGGTACGCGTCGACCGGTGTGGTGTTCGTGACGACCACCTCGATCTGCGCGTCGACCCGCTCGAGCTCGTACACGCCGCTCGCCATGAGCCGGGTGAGGTACGGCAAGAACACGCCACCACTCGGATACGCGCCGGCGTCTTGCACGATGCGGATGCGGTACGCGATCAGGCGGCCGTCGCGGGTGCCGCCGAGCTCGACATCGTGCACCTGCGCGCGACCGTGGTACAGCCCGAGCTGGCACTGCGTGCGGCTCTCGGCCCACCGAACCGGGCGGCCCACCCGGCGCGCGAGCTCACCGAGCAGCACCTCTTCCGGGTACGTGCCCATCTTGCCGCCGAAGCCGCCGCCCACGTCGGGGGCGACCACGCGCACCTGCTCGGGTTCGAGCCCGAACGCCTTGGCGAGACCGTCGCGCGTGCCGTGGGCGCCTTGCGTGCACGACCATGCGTGCAGTCGCCCGGCGTCGTCCCACCACATCGCGCCGGCGCGGGCTTCCATCGGCGTGACAGCCATGCGCTGGTTCACGAGTCGCTCGCGCACCACCACATCGCAACCGGCGAAGAAGTCGTCGTCGTCGCTGGTGCGAAAACCCGCGAACAGGGCGAGGTTCGACTCGGTCTCGGGGAACAGTCGCGGCGCCGACTCGGTGAGCGCCACGAGGGCATCGGCCACTGCGGGCAGCGGGTCGTAGTCGACGACCACGGCCTCGGCGGCGTCGATCGCCTGGCTCTGGGTCTCGGCGACCACCGCGGCGACGAGCTCACCCACGAAGCGCACCGTGTCGGTGGCGAGCAGCGGACGGCCCATCGACTCGGGTACGCGCGGGTTGCTCGTGGTCTGCGGCGCGAGATCGATGTCGGCGGCTGTGATCACGGCGAGCACGCCGGGCATCGCCCGCGCCGCCGACGTGTCGATGCCGGTGATGCGGGCGTGCGCGACGGGGCTCATCACGTACTCGGCGTGCACCGCACCGTCGAGCGGCAGGTTGTCGATGTAACGGTCGCCACCGGTGAGGAAGCGCGGATCCTCTGCCGCGCGCAGCACGCGCGTTCCCAAGATGCTCATCGGGCGGCATGTTACGGATGACGCCGCCCCGGCCGACCCGTCTTCGCCGCGGTCACCTGGCTCCCGGGCGCCGCGAGCCCCTACGGTGCCCCTCCGTGACGTACCGAGTGATCCAGTGGGCGACCGGCTTCGTCGGTCAGGAAGCCATCAAGGGCATCGTGCAGCACCCCGAGCTCGAGCTCGTGGGCTGCTGGGTGCACAGCGACGCGAAGGTCGGCCGCGACGCCGGTGAGCTCGCCGGCATCGAGCCGCTCGGCGTGCTCGCCACGAACAGCCTCGACGAGATCTGCGCGCTCGACGCCGACTGCGTGATCTACTCGCCGATGCTCGCGACCGACGGTGAGGTGATGCGCCTCCTCGAGTCGGGCAAGAACGTGGTCACACCCGTCGGCTGGATCTACCCCGACCGTGCCAACAAGCGCACGCTCGAGATCGAAGCGGCCGCGATCAAGGGCAACGCCACGCTGCACGGCACCGGCATCCACCCGGGCGGCATCACCGAACGGTTCCCGCTCACGCTCTCCGCGCTGTGCCGCAACATCCGCCACGTGCGCATGGAGGAGTTCTCCGACATCCGCAACTACGCGGCCGAGCTCATCGTGCGCGAGGTGATGCTGTTCGGCAAGCCGCCCGAGGTGGCTGCCGCGAGCCCGATGCTGCAGGTGCTGTCGAACGGCTTCCTGCAGTCGCTGCACATGGTGGCCGACGCGCTCGGGTTCGTGCTCGACGAGCACACAGTGACCCGCCACGAGATGGCCGTGGCCACCCGCCCGATCGAGTCGCCGGTGGGTGTGATCGAGGCCGGCACGGTCGCCGCGCAGCGCTTCACGTGGCAGGGCAGCGTGAACGGCGAACCGGTGATCACCGTGCGGGTGAACTGGCTGATGGACGACGGCCACCTCGACCCGCCCTGGACGTTCGGCGAAGGCGGCCAGCGCTTCGAAGTGGCATTCGACGCCGAGCCGCCCCTCGCCGTCACGTTCCACGGCCTGCACCCGCCGGTGCTCGGCGTCGACACCGAAGTCGGCCTCACCGCGCCGGCGATGCACTGCGTGAACGCTGTGCCCTTCGTGTGCGAAGCGGCACCCGGCATCGCCACGTACCTCGACCTCCCGATGATCACAGGACGCGCCCCGAAGGCCTGACACCCGCACCTCTCCAGACCTCGTGGTCCCACGAATTCGCGCCACGCCCGCAACAACAGGGACCACGAACCCGGTCGTGGCGGCCGTGGTCCCACTGAGTCGTGCCAGAGCCGCACAATCAGGGACCACGCTCGGGCGTGGGACACTGGGGCGCGTGGGGAACGGGCTCGACGACACGCCGGGCGGACCGATCGAGGTCGTCGAGCTCACCGACGACGGGCGTCCCGGGCCCCGGCCGCGCAACGCCTCGAGGCGGACGCGGCCGTCGAAGCGTGGCCTCGTGATCGCCGCGGCCGTCGTGGTCGTCGTGGCCGCGGTGAGCGTCTGGCAGACGCGCGCACGGCACTCGCTGACGATGCGCGAACAATGGCGGAACGACTTGCATCTCGGGGCCACGGAAGAGGCGTTCGTGCTCGGTCAGCACGACGGCATGCTGTTCGTGCAACTGTCGTTCCGGTCTGACACCAACACGGCGATCGTCGCGCTCGATGCGACGAGAGGCGCGGTGCGCTGGAGCGCTGCCGATTCACAGGAACAGCAGCCGATCTTCGCCGGCGGTTTGGTCGCGTTCGCCACCGCGAGCAACGGCCCGACCGTCGTCGCCGACGCTCGCACCGGCCATGTCGTCGCGACCCTCGCCGTGGTGTCGAGCGCCGGCGGGCCATGCGCGATCTCGAGTGGCGTCGTCGCCTACGTGGCACTGCGCAGCATCGGCGACATGGGCAACATCGCCGGGTTCGACATGCGCACCGGTCGGCAGCGATGGCTGCGCCACGATGCTCGGCTCAACGACGTGTGCCCGCCGAGCGACGGGACGAGCTTCCTCATGGGCGACGGCACGCTCGACATCGCCACCGGGCGCGCCCATCCGTACCCGACCGTGCACGGCGCGCTGCCGATCGTGGCGACCCCCACCACCGCCGTCGAGTGTGCCATCGTGAAGCAGCCCGCCTCGGTCGAGGGGATCGACCTGCGCCGGTCGCGCCGCCGCTGGCGCCTGCCGGGCTGGCGATGCGCGAACGCCCCCGACGACGCACCGGCCGGCGGCCACACAGTCGTGGTGACCCGCGGCGATGACCTGCGCGTGGTCGACATCGACTCCGGCGCGACCTTGAGCTCCACCACCCAGACGAAGCTCGGCTGGCATCCGTCGTGCTTCACGTGCGACGGCGCAGCCGCGGGCACCGCGTACCTGCACGGCGACGCGCTGATCACACAAGCCGACGATCCGTGCAGCACTCCCGTGAACGTGTTGCGCGGCGGTCGTATCGTCGCCGTGCCGTTCGCCTCGGAGATCGACGCGTTCGACACGGGCATGGTCGTGCTGCGCGCGGATCCGGGCCGGGGCTGTGCCCCGTCGTCGCTCGATCTGCTCGACACTCAGGGGCGATTGCAGATGCACCTGCCCCTCGCCAACGGCATCGGGCAGCTGTCCCGCGGCTCGCTCGAAGGCCACACGCTCTACGTCGTCAACACCGAAGGTGTGCTGATCGCCTTGCGAATCAGCTAGCGCGCGAGCCGCGCGTCTCCCGTGGTCCCTCGAATCCACGCCCGAGCGTCACTTCGTGGGACCACGACGGTTCGGGGTGGCGAGCACCGCTGGGTTGACCACGTTGGTCGGCGTGCCCGCGGCGTAGGCGTTGATCTGATCGAACACGTCGGCGAACTGGAGATCCCATTCGTCGACGGTCACGTAGCCGATGTGTGGCGTGGCGACCACGTTGGGGAAAGCCAGGAGCGGGTCGTGGGGATCGCGCAGTGGCTCGTGCTCGTACACGTCGACGGCGGCGCGACCGGGCCGACCCTCTCGCAGCGCGGCGACGAGCGCGCCCGGCTCGATCAACCCGGCGCGGCTCGTGTTCACGATGAGCGCCGTGGGCTTCATCCGCGCCAGATCGTGCGCGGTCACGACGCCGCGTGTGGCGTCGACGAGCCGCATGTGCAGCGAGATCACGTCGCACGTCTCGAAGAACGCGTCCTTGCTCGCCGCCACGATCGCGCCGTCGGCCACGGCACGGGCGCGCGACGCCTCGCTCGCCCACACCTGCACGGGCATGCCGAACGCGGCGCCGTAGCCGGCCACGACTCGGCCGATGCGCCCGTAGCCGTAGACGCCGAGGGTCTTGTCGCGCAGCGTGGTGCCCACACCCATCTGCCACCGCCCGGCGCGCAGCGACTCCACCTGCTGCGGGATCTGGCGCATCGCGGCCAGCACGAGCGCCCAGGTGAGCTCGGCGGTGGCGTACGACGGCGAGCCCGCGTGCAGGTCCGACGACACCACGATGCCGAGCCGCGTGCACGCGTCGATGTCGATGTGCGGGTACACGCTGCGCTGGCTGATGAGCCGAAGGTTGGGGAGGAGCTCCAGCAGCGGGGCCCGGATCTCGGCGCGCTCGCGGATGAGCACGAGTGCCTCGCAGTCGTGGAGGCGCGCGGCGAGGGCGTCGGTGTCCTGCACGTGGTCGTTCCACACGGTCACGTCGTGGCGTGCGAGCTTCGTGAAGCACGGCAGCGTCCGCAGCGTGTCGAAGTAGTCGTCGAGGATGGTGACCTTCATGCGCAGGTCGTACCACACTTGTATGGCTTTTGTCTACGGCCTTCCAGCCAAGTGGCTCGGCGGTGCGCTCAGAGCCGCTCGAACGGGATCGTGAACGCGGGCGCCTCCACCCCGCCGTCGACCTCGAAGACCTTGCCCGTCACGAACGACGAGGCGGGCGACGCCAGATACAGGACCGCGGCGGCGATGTCGTCGGGGAGGCCCACCCGCTGCATCGGCGTGTTGTCCTCGAGCATGCGGCGCACCGACTCATCGGTGAGCACGGTGGCCAGGGCAGCCGTCTCGATGCCGCCGACCTCGATCGCGTTGACCCGTACCTTCGGGGCCAGCTCGGGCGCCATCGCCCGGGTGAGCATCGACAGTGCTGCCTTGGCGCTCGCGTAGGCGGTGAAGCACGGCTGCACCATGCTCGCCGCACGCGACGAGATGTTGACGATGGCACCGCCGCCCCGCTCCACCATCACGGGCACGACCATCTGCGAGAGCAGGAACGCGCTGGTCACGTTGAACCGCAGCGCCGCCTCGAAGCTGCGCTCGCTCGTGCGCAAGAAGGGCCGCGGCGGCCAGCCGCCGGCGTTGTTCACGAGCACGTCCACGCCGCCGAGCTCGGCCGTGGTCGCATCGACGAGGGCGCGGAGCTGCTCGGTGACAGTCACATCCGTCGGTACGGCGATCGCCCGCCGCCCGCGGTCGCGCACCGCGGCCGCCACCGCTTCGATGTCGGCAACCGTGCGTGCGGCGCAGGCCACGTCGGCCCCGGCGTCGGCGAGCGCCAGGGCGGTGGCCGCACCGATGCCCTGGCCGGCGCCGGTGACGATCGCGACGCGGCCGTCGAGTCGGAACTGTTCGAGGATCATGAGAGCGAGCCTCGCCGACAGCGAGCCGGGCGGGCAACCCGCCGGCCGCACGTGGCGATCTCCACCCTCGGGAAGGAGTCTCAAGGGCCCGCGCGGCGCCGCCGATAGCAGAGCCGGGTGACGGGCTGGGGCCACGCTCGGGAGGCAGGCCCCAACATGAGTTTCCGGCGACGGACCGCGATCGCGGCCGTGCTGTTGGCGGCGATCCCCGTGGCGGGTGGGATGCCGGCGGCGACGGCGCACACGGCACGCACACACGGCGCTCGAACGCACGCTGCAGCTCGGCCCCGAGCCGCGCGCGTGCGCGCCGCCAAGGTGCACACGGCTGCGACCCGCGCCGGCACGAAGCAGGCGACGGCCACACGCCACGGACTGCTCGTCTCGCTCTGCGACTTCTCGCACCGCGCTCCCGACGACCCGATCGTGCACGCGGGCATGCCGGGCATGAGCCACTCCCACGACTTCTTCGGCAACACGACGACCGATTCCGCGTCGACGACGACGTCGCTGCTCGCCGGCACCACCACGTGTCGCATCGCCGGCGACCGCGCCGCGTACTGGGCGCCGACGCTCTCGGCGAACGGCGCGCCCATCACGCCCGCCGGCATCCTGGCGTACTACACGCGCAGCACTGCCGTCGCTCCGCAACCGCTGCCCGAAGGGCTCGAGATCGTGGCGGGCGGACGCGCCGTCGTGCGGTACTCGTGCTTCTCGCACGGCATGCCGAAGGCGCAGCGCATGACTCCTCCGTCGTGCGGTGTCGGTGAGCTGCTCTCGATCGGCGTGCGCTTCCCCGACTGCTGGAACGGCGTCGACCTCGACAGCGCGGACCACCGAAGCCACATGGCGTACTCGGTGCAGGGCGTGTGCCCGAGCACGCATTCCGTAGCCGTGCCGCGCCTCACGGTGTGGATGCTCTACCCGCACCAGGAGCGCGGCGCGACCTTCACGCTCTCGTCGGGCGGCATGGAGACGGCGCATGCCGACTTCTTCAACGCCTGGGTGCCGCACGACTACGCCGCGCTCCACCAGCTCTGCTTGGTGGAGGGCCACACCTGTTACAAGGACATGTACAAGGTGCTCACGCGGCTCGGCCTGTCGCGCAACCTCGGCCGGCGCGGCCGCGTGCAGCTCGCGTTGGCAGTCGCCGGACTCGGACCCGAGTTCCGCCGCTGAGCGACGCGGCGTCGATCAGCCCCAGTTGCTGGTGTCGACGCCGAGCATCTGCATGCCCTTGAGGATCATCGCGGGGTTCACGATGTCGGGCGGACGGTGATAGTCGTAGCCACGCGTGTCGGCCGTGCCCTTCGTGAACAGCAACGCCTGCGCCATCGTGAACAGCACACCGCGCCGACCCACCTGGCGTTCGTAACGCTCGGCGTGGTCGGCGTCGAGGACGAAGTTCATCGAGTCGCACATCAACGTGATGTCGACGTTGTTCCAGTCCCAGACTGGCAGGCTCACGTGGATGAGCGGCTCGCTCGGCGCGTAGCCGGAGAGCACGCCTTCACTCGCGGTGAACGAGATCGGCTCGAGACAGCACGCGCACCACGACTCCATGCGGAACGTGCGACCGGCATGTTCGGGCATCTTGGAGAACGCCGTCGATTCCATCGCGCAGCCCACGAAGCAGAACAGCTCGTCGTCGAGGAACGCCTGCACCTGGCTCGGGAAGGCCGAGTAGGGCTGGAACTTCAACAGGTTGCAGTTCTGCGTGTCGCCGTCGACCACGCAATACGTGGCGAGCCCGAGCTCCTTGTAGGCATGGATCGCCTGGCGCCGTTCGAAGCCGAGCGCCTCGTGCACGTCGCGCAACGTGGGACCTACGCCGTGACGACCCCAGTGCTCGTAGACGAACGCCCGGAGCTGGAGGGCCCGCTCCGACAGATCCCACATCGGCACGTTCTGCGGCATGGCGCGGGACCCTAGCCTCGGGCGCCGTGGATCGTGTCGCCGAGCCGGAGCTCATGGACGACCCCGAGCAGGCCCGCGCGTACAGCGACGCCGACTTCGCCGACGCGCACGACGCGTTCGTCGCGAACGTCGCCGCCGCGTTCCCCACGATCACCGGTCGTGTGATCGACCTCGGCTGCGGACCGGCCGACGTGACAGTGCGGTTCGCGCGGGCGTTCCCCGGTTGCGTCGTGGTCGGCGTCGACGCAGGCGAGAACATGCTCGCGCTCGCCCACGAGCGCGCCCTGCGGGCGGGGCTCGCCGGGCGCCTCGCCTTCGAGCGCCGTCACCTGCCCGATCCCGATCTTGCCGGCAACGGCTTCGACGCGGTGATCTCGAACAGCCTCCTGCACCACCTCGACGACCCACTCACGCTGTGGCACACCGTGCTGGCGTGCGCGCGTCCCGGAGCGCCGGTGGCAGTGGGCGACCTGTGCCGCCCGGCGTCGCGCGTCGAGCTCGACTCGCTCGTCGCCCGCTACGCGCACGGAGCCCCCGACGTGCTGCGCACCGACTTCGCGCACTCGCTCGCGGCCGCGTACGAACCCGATGAGATCCGCGCGCAGCTCCGCGAGGCGGGCCTGGCCCACTTCACAGTCGCGGTCACCACCGACCGGCACGTGCTCGTCACCGGACGGACGCCCGAATGACGGCGCTCGCCGAGCTGGTGGCCACGTCGGATGCCGTCGCATCGACGCGGGCACGCGGCGAGAAGCTCGCCGCGCTGAGCGCACTCCTTGTGCGCCTCGATCCCGGCGAGATCGAGATCGCGGTCGGCTTCCTCATCGGCCGGCCCCGCCAAGGCCGCGTGGGTGTCGGCTGGGCGAGCGCCTGGCGGATCGAGACCCCGCCGGCAGCGACATCGTCGCTCGTGCTGCGCGACATCGACGACGCGATCACGCGCATCGAGAGCACCACGGGCAGCGGATCGGCCGGCGCCCGACAGGCGATCCTCGCCGGGCTGTTCGCACGCGCGACCGCGCCCGAGACCGATTTCATCCGCCGCCTGTTCGTCGGTGAGCTGCGCCAAGGCGCCTTGGCCGGCCTGATGACCGACGCGATCGCGCGGGCCGCCGGCGTGCCGCTCGCCACGATGCGGCGAGCGGCAATGCTCGACGGCGATCTCGGTCGCACGGCGCGCGTCGCGCTCACCGAGGGCGACGCGGCGCTCCACGCGATTGGGTTGCACGTGCTGCGCGGCGTGCAACCGATGTTGGCGGCGAGCGCGCCCGACGTGGCCACCGCGCTCGGTCACACCGGCCTCGCGTCGGTGGAGTGGAAGCTCGACGGAGCGCGCGTGCAGATCCATCGCAACGGCGACGACGTGCGCGTCTTCACGCGCAACCTCAACGATGTGACGGCGCGACTACCCGAGCTCGCCGCGTCGATGCGTGCGCTCCCCGCGTCGTCGTTCGTGCTCGATGGCGAGATCATCGGTCTCGGCCCGGCCGGAACCGACGACGACATCGACGGCGACACGGCGGAGGAGGAGCGCCCGCAGCGCTTCCAGGACACGATGAGCAGCTTCGGGCGATCGAAGCGGGTGGCGACAAGCGGGCTGCAGACGTTCTTCTTCGACGCGCTGCACCTCGACGGCGACGACCTGCTCGAAGCGCCGCTCGAGGTGCGCCGCGCCGCGCTCACGTCGGTGGCCGGCTTGCCGGTCGTGCCTGCGATCGTGACTGCCGACGCCCACGAGGCGGCCACGTTCCTCGAGCGAGCGGTGGCGACGGGCCATGAAGGCGTGATGGTGAAGGCGCTCGACGCGCCGTACGACGCGGGCCGCCGCGGTGGCTCGTGGCGCAAGGTGAAGCCGGTGCGCACCCTCGATCTCGTGGTGCTCGCCGCCGAGTGGGGCCACGGCCGGCGGCGCGGCTGGCTGAGCAACTTGCATCTCGGTGCGCGGGGCGCCGACGGCACGTTCGTGATGGTGGGCAAGACGTTCAAGGGGCTCACCGACGTGTTGCTCGCCTGGCAGACCGAGGCGTTGCAGGCGCTCGCCATCGGCGAGGAGGGCATCACCGTGCACGTGCGGCCCGAGCTGGTGGTCGAGATCGCACTCGACGGTGTGCAGGTGTCGCGGCGCTACCCGGGCGGTGTGGCCCTGCGGTTCGCCCGCGTGCGGCGCTACCGGCCCGACAAGACGCCCGCCGAAGCCGACACGATCGAAGCCGTTCAAGGCCTGCTCGCCTAACGGGCATCCTTGTCCACGCGCACCACCAGCTTGCCCAGGTGGTCGCCGCGGAAGAGTCGGACGAGCGCGTCGGGCGCATGCTCGAGACCTTCCACGATCTCTTCGCGCCGGATCAGGCTGCCGTCGGCGAGCCAGCCGGCGAGCGCGTCGTAGGCCTCGCCCAACCGGGCCCAGTGGTCAAGCGTGTTGAAGCCTTCCATGCGTGCTCGGCGCCCCATGAGGTAGCGCAGGTTGCGCAACGGCGGCGCGGGCTCGTCGGTGTCGTAGGTGGACACGTCGCCGCACAACACCACGCGCCCGCGCGTAGCGATGCGGCGCAACACCGTGTCGAGCAGCTCGCCGCCGACGTTGTCGAAGAACACGTCGACACCGTTGGGTGCGAGCTCCTTCAGGCGCGCGCTCACATCTTCGGTGCGGTAGTTGATGCAGCCTTCGAAACCGAGCTCGTCGACCACCCACCGGCACTTGCGGTCGGTGCCGGCAATGCCGATCACGCGAGCGCCTTGCAGCCGCGCGATCTGGCCCGCAAGCGATCCCACGCCGCTCGCAGCCGACGACACGAGCACCGTCTCGCCCGGTTGCGGCTTGGCGACGTCGAGGATGCCGAGGAACGCAGTCATCCCGAGCTGGCCAAGCGTGTTCATCGCGTCGATCACTCGCACGCCGTCGGGGACAGGCGTGATCGGCAGCACGTCGTCGGGGGCTACGTCGTGGTACTCCTGCCAACCGCTCATCGCGGTGTACACACCTCCGAGCGGGTAGCGCTCGGGATCGTCGGTGGCCACCACGACGCCGCTGCCGCTGCTGCGGACCACTTCGCCGATGCCGACGGGCGCCATGTACGAGCCGCGCTCGTTGATCCAGCCGCGGATCGTCGGGTCGATGCCGACCCACTGCACTCGGAGTCGCGCCCCACCCGGAGGGACGGCGCCGAGCGGCTCTTCCACCATCTCGAAGCAGTCGGTGGTGACGGCACCGTGCGGGCGCGACCGCAGCACGACCTTGCGATTCAGCGAGCTCATCAGCGCCAATCTTGTGCAGCGGCGCCGCTAGCGTCCAACGCCATGTCGAACTCGGATCTCTTCTCGGTGGCCGGCAAGGTCGCGGTCGTCACCGGCGGCAGCCGCGGCATCGGCTTGATGATCGCCCGCGGCTTCGTCGAAGCCGGCGCCCGCGTCTACATCTCGAGCCGCAAGGCCGACGACTGTGCGGCGGTGGAGGCCGAGCTCGCCAAGGTGGGTGAGTGCTTCGCGATCCCCGCCGACCTCGCTGAAGAGAAGGAATGCGACCGGCTCGCGGCCGCTGTCGCCGAACGCGAAGCGGCCGTGCACGTACTCGTGAACAACGCCGGTGCCACGTGGGGCGCACCGATCGCGGAGTTCCCGGCGAGCGCCTTCGACAAGGTGCTCACGCTCAACGTGCGCTCGCCGTTCCTGCTCACCCGCGCGCTGCTCCCCCAGCTCGAGGCGGCCGGCACTCCCGACGACCCGGCGCGCGTCATCAACATCGGCTCGATCGACGGCATCCACGTGCCGTTGCTCGAGACGTACTCGTACAGCGCGAGCAAGGCGGCCATCCACCAGCTCACCCGCCACCTCGCGCGCCAGCTGGGTCGCCGCAACATCACTGTCAACGCGATCGCGCCAGGGCCCTTCGAGAGCAAGATGATGGCCGCGACCTTGCGCGACTTCGGCGACTCGATCGCAGCGAGCAGCCCGCTCGGGCGCATCGGCCGGCCCGACGACATGGCGGGCGCCGCCATCTTCCTCGCCTCGCGCGCCGGCTCCTACATCACCGGCAGCGTGCTGGCCGTGGACGGCGGCATCGCCACCACGAAGTGATCTACGGCGCGAGCAAGTAGCGATCGATCGCGCGGTGCATCGCCAGCACGTTGCTCTCCTGGCGCGGGTTGAGGCGTAGCCCGGTGTAGCCGTCGGAGCGCATGCCCTGCTGGACGGGCTCCATGTTCTCGTAGTCCTGTGTGGTGACCTCGCCCCAGTCGCGATCGCGCCACTGCTCATAGAACCGCTTGCGCAGCGCACGCGGCGGCCGATCCGCGTCGGGCCACTCGAGCACCCACGTGTCCTTGATGCAGGAGTCGGGGTCGAGGCCGTTGGGCCGGATCCGGAAGAGGATCGCGGAACCCGGATAGATCGGCCCGACCACGTTGGGGAACCAGTACACGTCGTCGGCGCTCGTGAGCTCGTCGTCGCCGAACGCGCCCACGTCGAGACCGCGGCCCGAGAGCAGCTCGCGCCGGCGCGCTTGATAGGCACCGAGGAGGTTCGAGGGGTGCTCGGCGCGCACCTCCTCCACCAGTGCGCGCTCATCGCCCAGGAACGCGCCGCCGAGGCCCTCCACCAGGCCCGCGAGGATCGTGCCCTCGTCGTAGTCGCCGGCCGCGAGGCCGAGCCGCGGGCTCGGCGCGAGCGTGCGCCGTGCGTGCGGCAAACGGCCGTAGTGCGCGTGGCCCTGATCGCCGAGCTGCTCGTAGGCGATGCTCACGTCGTCGGTCCACTCCAGCAGCTGCGGATGGGTCGACTGCACGTGATACGCCTCGTTGAACGCGTCGACCGCCACCTTCCAGTTCGCGGGAAGCACCGTCGTGAGATACGAGCGGAAGCGCATCTCGTCGAGGCGATACCGGCCGAGCAGCGTGGGCAGCGGGTCGAGGAACTCGCACAGCGGCGCGGCGTTCGAGTCGAGGTTCACGAACACGAAACCGCCCGAGCACTCGGCGCGGACCGACCCGAGGTGCTGGCCGTCGAACGAGACAGCCCCGAAGTCGTCGCGGTCGACCACGTGCACGAGCGAGCCGTCGAGCGCGTACTTCCAGCCGTGGTACGGGCACTGGATGCACGCGGCACCGTCGACCACCTCCTCGTGACCGGCATCGTGACGCAACCGGCGGCCGCGGTGCAGGCACGCGTTGTGGAACGCGCCGATCGTGCCGTCGGCGCGGCGCGTGATGAGCACCGACTGATCGGCGATCGCGTATTCGACCCAGTCGCCAGGCTCCGGGATCTCTTCGGCGCGGCACGCGATCTGCCAGACGCGCTTCCAGAGCCGGTCGGCTTCGAGCTCGGCATACTCGCGAGACAGGTAACGCAGCTTGGGCACGAACCCGTCGTCGTGCACGAGCCAGTCGTCGGGCGCGAGCATGGCACCACCTTATGGCGTTCCAGATCGCTGACCTCTTCGAGCATGTGGCCGACGCCGTGGGCGCCCGCGTCGCGCTCGTCGACGACCGCGGCGCACAGCTCACGTATCCCGAGCTCGATCGGGCCGCCAATCGGTGCGCGCACGCGCTCGACGCGCACGGCGTCGCCGTCGGCGATCACGTGGGCCTTGCGCTGCACAACTCGATCGAGCACGTGGTCGCCATGCTCGGCTGCTACAAGCGGCGCGCGGTGCCGGTGAACGTGAACTACCGCTACACGAGCCGCGAGCTCGACCACCTCGCAACCGACGGCCGTTTGGTCGCGCTCCTCCACGACGACGACCTCACCGACGCGGTCTCCGGGATGGCGCACGCGCCACGAGTCACGATGCCGCTCGCCGAGCTGTTGCGTGAAGACCATCCCGACACGCGCGACTTCGCGCCCCGCTCGGGCGACGACCACTACATCCTCTACACGGGCGGCACGACCGGCCTGCCCAAGGGTGTGGTGTGGCGCCAGGAAGACATCTTCTTCGCCGCGATGGGCGGCGGCAATCCCGGCGGCCCTGCGCTGGAGCGGCCCGAGGACATCGGCGCCGCGGTGCTCGCCAACCCCGCGCAGAGAATCCGGCCGTTCCTCCCCGCCGGTCATCCCGGTCCGGCGCGACTCGTGGCCCTCTCGCTCGGGCCGCTCGTGCACGCCTCCGGGCAATGGGGTGCGCTCGGCACACTGCTCGGCGGCGGCACGCTCGTGATCAACACGCAGCGCCACATGGACCTCGGCAACGTGGTGGAGCTCGTGGAGCGCGAGCAGATCGCGATGCTCACCCTCGTGGGCGACGCGAGCGCGCGCCCGTTGCTCGACGCGTTGCGGTCGCGCACCTACGACACGTCGTCGTTGCTGCTGCTCGGATCGGGTGGCTCGATCCTGTCGGGCGACGTGAAGAGCGCGCTGCTCGACGCGCTGCCGACCGTGCTCGCGATCCTCGAAGCGATCGGCAGCAGCGAATCGCCATCGCAAGCAGTGTCGGTGGTCACCCGCGACTCGGCACCGACCAGCGGCCAATCGCTCACTTTCGCGCCGAAGCCCGAGACGCTGATCCTCGACGACCACCTCCGCCCGATCGAGCCGGGACGCGGCATCGCGGGCCGGCTCGCCACGAGGGGCCGCGTTCCGATCGGCTACCTCGGCGATCCCGAGCGCACCGCGCGCACGATCGTCGAGCTCGACGGCATGCGATGGGTGCTACCCGGCGACTACGCCATCGCCGACGCCGACGGCACGATCCACCTGCTCGGCCGGGGCTCGCTGTGCATCAACACCGGCGGCGAGAAGGTGTACCCCGAGGAGGTGGAGGCCGTGCTGAAGCAGCACCCGTCGGTCGCTGATGTGCTCGTGGTCGGTCGCCCCGACGCGCGGTATGGCCAGCGTGTGGTCGCCGTCGTCGCGCCGCACGACGCCGCCGAGCCACCGTCGCTCGATTCCGTGCAGGAGCACGCGCGCCCCTTGCTCGCCGGCTACAAGCTGCCGCGCGCTCTCGTTCTCGTGGATGCGGTGCAACGGTCAGCCGCCGGGAAGGGTGACTACGCCTGGGCCCAGGAGGTGGCCGCCGCGGCATTCCCGTAGCGGCGCGCCCAGAGCGGTGCGTCAGTGGCGGCGGCGCATCAAGCCCTCTTGCGCGATCGTCGCCACGTGCGCACCCTCGGAGTCGAACACGCGGGCGAGCGCGAGGCCGCGCACGTCGGCCACGCCGTGGCCGTCGAGGTCGAAGCACAGCCAGCTGTCAGCGCGCAGCGGGCGGTGGAACCAGATGGCGTGATCGAGGCTCGCCGTCATGAGGTTCTCCCAGTCGCCGCCGAGCGGGTGCGGCAACATGGCGATGCCGAGCAGGTCTTCGTCGGACAGGTACGCGAACGCGCAGGCCTGCAACATCGGGTCGTCGGGCAACGATTCCGGCACCCTGAGCCACGACACGCCGTGGGCCCGCGGTTCGCGAGCCCGCACCACCACTCGGTGCTCGAAGAACGCGTCGCTCGGCGAGAGCACGGCGTCTTCGGGGCGGCCCGCGTCGGGCGCACGCACCGACTGCACATCGTCACCGTCCTCGGGTGCGTGGAACGACGCGATGAGGTTCAAGATCGCGCCGCCTTCTTGATAGGCGACCACTTGGCGAGTCGTGAACGACCGGCCGTCACGCACCCGCTCCACCTCGAACAGCACCGGGCGCCGTTCGTCGCCGGCGCGCACGAAGTACGCGTGCAGCGAATGGGGGCGATGGTCGGTGTCGACGGTGTGCCCGGCCGCGCGCAGCGCCTGGGCCACGACCTGACCGCCGTAGATCCGGCCCCAGCCGAGCTCGGGGCCGGCGCCGAGGAAGGCGTCGGGCTTCACGCGCTCGAGCTCGAGTAGCGAGACGAGATCGGTCACGGGGTGTAGCAGCACGCTCATGGGCGCGCAGGCTACGAAGTTGGCGGTACCGGCTTCGTCTCGGCGCTCCGACACGTTGCCCCGACGCACTTCTCGAGTGGCGCCAGATAGGCATGCCACTGCGCCAGCACGGCCGCCGATGTGGTGCCGGCGAGGTTCTGGAGCTCGTCGGGGTCGGTCGACAGGTTGTACAGCTCGCGTTCGCCGGTCGTGTACTCCACATAGAGGGAGTGCGCCGTGCGCACCCCTTCGTAGGTGGGGATCACCGCCGGTTCGGCCTTGGCGAGGACGCCCTTGCCGGCGGTCTCGATATCGAGGTCGCCCGCGAGCTGTTCGGGCGCGTGTTCGAGCAGATAGCCGTCGCGCCAGTCGGTGGGCGTCGCCGCGCCGTGCCAGATGTCGAGCATCGAACGACCGTCGGCGGTCGACGGCACCGTTGCACCGGCGACTGCGGCAATCGTCGGCGCGATGTCGACGTTGCCGGTGAGCGCGCTCGAGTGCGATCCGGCCGTGATGCCCGGGCCCCGCACGTAAAAGGGAACGTGGATGTCGTCGTCGTACGGGGTGCGCTTCCCCGCCGCGAGCCGGTGCTCGCCGAGATGGAATCCGTTGTCGGAGGTGAAGACCACGTAGGTGTCGGAGAGGATCCCGTCGTGTTGCAGTTCCGTCATCAGCTCGGCGACTCCCCGATCGACGGCTTGGAGCGAACGGATCCGTCGGCGGTACAGGTCGTCGCTCGCCGCAATCACCGTGGGCGAGAGCTCCGGCAGCTTGCGCAACCAGGCCGGCTTGTCGGAGACATCGGCCTCGTTGAACGAGGGCGGCCGCGGCGCGATCGCGTTGGGGAACAGCTTCATGTCGCGCGGCGCCGGCGTGGCGGGCTGGTGAGGCGCGAAGTACGCGAGATCGAGGAAGAACGACTTGCCGTGTTGCGCTTCGCTGTGGATGAACTGCTTGGCGTACGCCGTGTAGGCGTTCGTGCCGTAGTCGGCGGCGGCGTGCGCGCGGTGGATCTTCGTTCCGTTGTGGATGAGGTCGTAGTTGTACTCGCCGTAGGCCGCGGGCGAGTCGATCGCACCCCACCATTGCGTCCAACCCGGCGGCTGGTAGGTGCGCCCGGCGGGAACCGGATAGCCATTCAGGTACTTGCCGATCAGCGCGCTGTCGTAGCTGCCCGACTGCAGCCACGTGGCAATCGTCGATTGCTCGCCCTTGCGGTGGTACAGAGCTTGAAAGCCTCCGTTCGGCCCGGCGTTGGCGAACACTCCCGTGTTGTGCGCGTATTGACCGAGGATCATCGATGTGCGCGACGGGCAGCACAGCGAGTTGCTGATGAAGTAGTCGTCGAGCGTCATGCCCTGGCTCGCGATGAGCTGGCGCACATGCGGGAGGTACGAGACCTCGCGCAGGTCGAGGTCGTCGGTGAGCACGACGACGACGTTCGGACGGCTCGGCTTCTTGAACCCGTGCGAGCTTCCGCCCGAGCACGCAGCCAGCGCCAGCAGGGCGATAACAATCGCAACGGAAGTGAGGCGGCGCACGAGCGCCGGACCCTAGGCGGAGGTTCACGGCGCCCCGGCGCGGCTCTCAGGTTACGTACGCTGCGCGCGTGCAATCGGCGCAACCACACGACCGGGCGAGGCCGTCAGGACCACCGCGACTCCTGGTCGTATGGCATTCCCGAACCGGTGGAGCTCGCGCGTTGGCCGACGCGCTCGTTCAGGGTGCGTGCGATCCTGAGGCCGGCGACATCGACGTCGTGGTGCGCCGAACCCCCGATGCGAGCGCCCGCGACGTGCGCTCGTGCAACGCGCTCGCGCTCGTGACGCCCACCCATTTCGGCTACATGAGCGGTCTCACAAAGGACTTCTTCGAGCGAGTGTTCCTCGCGTGCCTCGACAACACCGTCGGCCTGCCGTGGGCGCTCGTGGTCAAGGGCACGACCGATGCCTCGGGCGCGGTGCAGAGCGTCGAGCGGATCGTGACCGGCTTGAAGTGGCGCGCGATCGCACCCCCGCTCGTGGTACAGGGAGACGTGGATCAGCGCGCGCTCGATGCCGCGCACGAGCTGGGCCAGACGCTCACGGCCAGTCTCGACGCCGGCCTGTTCTGAGATGCCAGAATCGGCGTCGATGAGGGGCGCACCATGAACAAGGTCCAGGTCGGCTTCTTCTCCTTCACGGAGATCACCGACCCTGCCGAGCACCATGCCTACAACGAGTGGCACATGCTCGACCACATGCCGGAGCAGTACCCGATCCCGGGCGTCGCCTACGGCCAACGGTGGGTGCGCACGCCGGCGTTGCGCGCGGCGTCGCTGGTGGCCGCCGACTCTCCGTTCGACCCGGTGCACTACGTGACGCTCTACCTGATGACCGACCCGGTCGATCGCACGTTGCGCGACTTCTACACACTGGGCGGCGACCTCCGCGCGCTGGGTCGCTTCCACGCCTTTCGCCGCTCGCACCTGTCGGGGCCGCTGCGGTTCCTCGAGTCGACGGTGGCCCAACGCGTGCTGGTCTCGGCCGACGCGGTGCCGTACCGCCCGCACCGCGGCGTGCACGTGATCGTCGAGCGAGTCGAGCAGCACGATGCCGACTACCTCCAGTGGTGCCACACGCATCATGCGACGGCGCTGTGCGCGCTCGAGGGCGTGGCCGGCGTGTGGCAGTTCGCAACGAGTCCGGCGTACAAGGACCACGTGTGGGAGCCCGGCAATCGCCGCGTCACGGTGTGCTGGCTCGACGGCGACGTGAACGAGACGAGCGCCACCGCCCACCGGCTCGACCGAGTACGACGCGAGCGCGCCGCGGGCCTCACCACCACGGAGCTCTCCAGCGGCTTCGAGACGATCACGCCGTGGCAGTGGAGCTGGTTCGACGACCCGCGCCACGCCTGAGATCGCACCGACTGCATGGCGATCGCACTGAGCCTCGTCGGCGCGATCGTCTTCGGTTGCGCCGACTTCTGGGGTGGCCTCGCCACCCGCCGGTCCGACGCCACAGTCGCGGTGGTGGTCATCACCCAGGTCGCCGGGCTGGCTGCGCTCATGGTGATCGCTCCGTTGTCGGGAGCGACCCACGTGGCCGTGTCGGATCTGGTGTGGGGCGCGGGCGCAGGGCTGTGCGGCGCCACCGGACTCTTGTTCTTCTACCGCGCGCTCGCCGACGGCACGATGAGCATCGTGTCGCCGATCACCGCGGTGGTCTCGGCGATCGTGCCGCTGCTCGCCGGCGTCGCGCTCGGTGACCGACCCGCAGCCTGGGCGTGGGCCGGGATCGTGATCGGACTCGGCGCCATCATCTTGTTCGGCGGCGTGCCCCACCCGCACGGCGTGGCGCGTGTCGCGGTCACCGGCGCCGTGCTCGGCGGACTCGGCTTCGGCACGTTCTTCGTGCTGCTGGCGCGCAGTGGATCGACCGCGGGCATGTGGCCGCTCGTGGCCGCCCGCGGCTGTTCCGGTGCGCTGCTCTTCGCGTGGGCGAAGGCGCGCCGCCAACCGATCGGGCTACCCCGCGCGGTGTGGAAGATCGCGCTCGCCGCGGGCATCGGCGACGTGAGCGCCAACGCCCTGTACCTCGCGGCCACCCACCACGGCCTGCTCGCCGTGGTGGGCGTGATCATCGCGCTCTACCCGGCGAGCACCCTCGTGCTGGCGCGCATCGTCTTGCACGAGCGCCTCCAGCCGTTGCACTGGGTGGCGCTCGTGGCAGCCGCCGGTGCCGTCACGATGATCGTCGTCGGCAGCTGACCCACCGGGCGCTGCTCAGCTCTTGAGTGCCGTCTCGATCGCGCTGACGAGCGGCTCCGCTTCGGGCTCGACCATCGGCGAGAACCGCGCGATGACGCTGCCGTCGCGATCGACGAGGAACTTCTCGAAGTTCCAGCGGATGTCGCCGTCGTGGCCTTCGGCGTCGGCCGTCTTGGTGAGCTCCTGATAGAGAGCGTGACGGTCGTCGCCGTTCACGTCGATCTTCTCGAAGATCGGGAACTGCACCCCGTAGTTCACCGAGCAGAACTCGGCGATCTCGTCGGGGCTGCCCGGCTCCTGGGCACCGAATTGGTTGCACGGGAACCCGAGCACCTCGAAGCCCTGGTCGCCGTAGCGATCGTGCAGGTTCTGGAGACCCGTGTACTGCGGCGTGAGGCCGCACTTCGACGCCACGTTCACCATGAGCGTGACCTTGCCGGACTGCTCGGCGAGCCGGCCGGACTTGCCATCGAGTGAGCTGATCGCTGTGTCGTAAAGGGACATGGAGCGCAGGGTACTCATTAGCCTCGGGTCATGGAAGACGCCGGGATCTGGCTGCGCGAGCTGATCACGCCCTACGACGTGTACCTGCACGGTGCGAGCGAGATCCTGCTGTGGCGGCGCACCGAGTTCCAAGAGATCTGCATCGTGCAGACCGAAGCCTTTGGCAAGAAGCTGTTCCTCGACGGCATCGTCCAGTCGAGCGAGGCCGACGAGTTCATCTACCACGAGGCGCTCGTGCAGCCTGCGATGCTGACGGCAGGGATGCCGCGCCGGGTGCTCGTGCTCGGCGGCGGCGAGGGCGCGTGCCTGCGCGAAGTGCTGCGCTGGGACACCGTCACCGAGGCGGTGATGATCGATATCGACGCCGAGGTCGTGAGTGCGTGCCGCGCCCACCTCCCCGAATGGAGCCAGGGCGCCTTCCACGATCCCCGGGTACAGCTCCTCCACACCGACGCGGTGCAGTACCTCGAGCACGTGCGCGAGCCCTTCGACGTGATCATCTCCGACATGACCGACCCGGTCGAAGACGGACCTTCCACGTTCTGCTTCACGCGTGAGTACTTCCGGCGCGTGCAAGCAGCCCTCGGCGACCACGGCGTCTTCGCGCTCCAGGCCGGTCCGCTCTCACCACCAGAGATCTCGCTCCACGCCAAGGTGTTGCGCACCATGGAGCTCGAGTTCGGGCACGTCCAGGCGTATCCGTGCAACGCCGCCGTCTACGGCCGCCCGCTCGGCTTCGCTGTCGCGAGCCGCACGCCGATCCACGCGCGCCTCGATCCCGAGCGCACGGCACCGGTGCTCGACGCGCACGTGCGCGGCCCGCTGCGCTACATCGACGCGCACGTGGCGCGTGGTCTCATGGCCACCCCACCTTTCGTGCGCGCGGCCATCGACGCGAGCGACGTGGTGTACACCGACGCCGTTCCGCCCCGAACCGCGCACGCCGCGGGATGGGAGGCCGGCGCATGATCGAGCAGTGCCACGAGTGCGGCTTCGACAGCGCGGCGTACACCGACGACGACGTGCAGGGTTCGTTGCGCGCTGTCGCACCCTGGTGGGGCCTGCTCACCGAAGGCGTCGCCGACGATGTCCTGCACGCCCGCCCGGCCGATGGCGTGTGGTCGGCGATCGAGTACGGCGAGCACACGGCCGAGGTGCTGCGCCTGCTCACGTTCGGACTGAGCTGGATGCTCACCGACGACAACCCTGTGTTCCCGTCGGTCGAGCCGCCCCCGTTGAGTGCCCCGCCGTCGTCGGCGTCGCTCGCCGATGTGAGCGCGGCGCTCGCCACGGCCGCTGCGGAGCTGGGTGCGCAGACTGCGCAGGTCAGTGCCGGGCTCGGCGCACGCACGGCGACGCTCGGCGACGGCTCGGCGATCGACGCCGCGTGGCTAGCCCGCCACGCCGTGCACGACGCGCTGCACCACCTGCACGACGTGGGCCGCAACCTCGTAGCCCTGGGCGCCGGAGCCGCACCACACCGCGGCGTCGTCGAGCAGGTGAGCTCCTCCGATGGCGGCGTCCCGAAGCGAGCCGTACCGTCCGCGCAGGTGGGCCCACGCGGGCTCGAGGGCGACCGCCAGGGAACGCGACGCCATCATGGGCGCCAGTGGCAGGCGCTGTGTCTCATGAGCGCCGAGGCCATCGAGCGCATGCAGGCCGAGGGCCACCCGATCAGCTTCGCCGCCGCGGGCGAGAACATCACCGTGCGCGGCATCGACTGGGCCGCGCTGCGGCCCGGCAACCGCGTGCAGATCGGCGGGGCGCTCTGCGAGGTGACGGTGCCCGCTCTGCCGTGCGCGAACAACGCCCAGTGGTTCTCCGACCGCGACTTCATGCGCATGCACCATGAGCACCACCGAGGTGAGACCCGCTGGTACGCAAGCGTCGTCGACGGCGGCACCGTGTGCGCGGGCGACGACGTCGTGCTCGAGCCGTGAGTCGAACGAATCAGAGGATCACCGCTCGATGAGCACACTACGAATCGGACGAACGATCGCCGAGTCGACGCCGGAGTTCGCGCCGCTGCCACGCCCGCCGCAGGGCGCACCCAACGTGGTGATGATCGTGCTCGACGACACCGGCTTCGGCCAGCTCGGCTGCTTCGGGTCCGACATCGAAACGCCGAACATCGACGGCCTGGCCGCGGGCGGGCTGCGATTCAATCGGTTCCACGTGACCGCGTTGTGCTCGCCGACGCGAGCGTGCCTGCTCACCGGGCGCAACCACCACAGCGTCGGCATGGGCTTCCTGCCCGACATCCCGATCGGCTTCCCCGGCTACAACGGCCGCATCCCCGACGCCACACCAACGTTGCCGCGCGTGTTGCGCGCGCATGGCTACAACACGTTCGCGGTGGGCAAGTGGCATCTCGCACCGCGATGGGAGCTGAGTGCGTCGGGCCCCTTCGATCGATGGCCACTCGGGCTCGGCTTCGAGCGCTACTACGGCTTCCTCGGCGGCGACACGAACCAGTTCGCGCCCGAGCTCGTGCGCGACAACGGGTTCATCGAGCCGCCGCGCACTCCCGACTCCGGCTACCACCTCACCGAAGACCTCGCCGATCAGGCGATGCGCCTCGTCGTCGATCAACAGCACGCCACGCCGGGCAAGCCGTTCTTCTTGTACTTCGCCACCGGCGCGATGCATGCGCCACACCAGGCACCCCGAGAGTGGATCGACCGCTACGCCGGCCGCTTCGACGCCGGTTGGGATGACTGGCGCGACGGCGTGTTCGCCCGCCAGCAGACGCTCGGCGTGGTGCCCGCGGGCACGGCACTGCCGCCCCGTCCGAGCTGGGTCCCCGAATGGAGCTCGCTCGCCGACGATCGCCAACGGCTCTTCGCCCGCATGATGGAGGTGTTCGCGGGCTTTCTCTCGCACACCGACGCGCAGATCGGCAAGCTGATGACGTTCCTCGAACGGCTCGGCGTGCTCGACAACACGATCGTGCTGTTGCTCTCCGACAACGGCACCAGCGCGGAGGGCGGCCCGCACGGATCGTTGAACGAGCACCGCTTCACCCACGACATGCTCGACGATGTCGGCGACACGATCGCGCACATCGACGATCTCGGCGGGCCGCGCGCGTACAACCACTACGCATGGGGTTGGGCGTGGGCCGGCAACACGCCCATGCGGCTGTGGAAGCGCTACACGTGGCTCGGTGGCGTACGCACGCCGCTCGTGATGCACTGGCCGGCCGGGCTCGACGCGTCGGGCGAGATACGCAGCCAGTTCGCGCACGCGATCGACGTGATGCCCACCGTGCTCGACTGCATCGGGCTCGACGCGCCGGCTGGCATGCACGGCGCGTCGCTGCGCCCGGCGCTCACCGATCTCGCGGCACCGAGCGCGCGGTCCACCCAGTACTTCGAGATGCTCGGCTCCCGGGCGATCTTCCACGACGGCTGGAAGGCCGTCACGGACCACATCGGCAAGCAGCTCACGGTGGAGCGCGAGCTGCTCGAAGGCAGCCTCGACTTCGGCACCGACACGTGGTCGTTGTTCCATCTCGACGCCGACTTCGCCGAGGCCGACGACCTCGCCGCGCAGGAGCCGGAACGACTCACCGAGATGATGGAACTGTGGTGGGCCGAGGCCGGTCGCTTCGGCGTGCTGCCGCTCGACGACAGCTTCATCGGTCGTGCCGTCGCGCTCGAGCCGCGCCCCTACATGCCGGCCCACCGAACCCGCTACCTCGCGGGCGGTGGTGCGATCTCCGAAGACGCGCTGCCGCCGCTCGGCGCGGGCTTCCTGCTGCGCGCCACGGTCGACACCGTCGCGCCCGGCGCGCTCTGCGCGCTCGGCGACTGGAACAACGGCTTCGCGCTCTACGTGCAGGGCGGCGAGCTCATCCTCACCGTGAACCTGTTCGGCGCCATCACTCGCGTGGCCGCGCCCATCCGCGATGCACGGGTGCTGGGGTTCGACTACCGGCGGGGCCGCGGCGACGCGCGCACGCTCGTGCTGACGGCCGACGGCGATGATCTTGCGAGCGCGCCCTTGCCCGCCGACCTCCCGTTCCGATGGCAGATCGCCGGTGGCGGCTTCACGGTCGGCTTCGACCGCGGCTTCCCGGTGTGCGACGACTACGAGCCGCCGTTCGCGTACACAGGCGGTCTGCACGAGATCGAGATCGAGGTCCCGTTCCTCGCCCCGCGCGCCGCGCCGCCCGCCGCCGAGACGATCGCCCGCGCCCTCCACCACGAGTGACAGACCTCCCAACCAGCGTTGCGGATACGTCACCATGACGTATCCGTCACGCTGGTTGGGTCACTGCTCGCTCATGATGGCGGCGAACTCGCTTTCCGGGTCGACGATCGCGGTGCCCTGCACGTCGATGAGCGCACCGACGATGTCGACGTTGGCGGTGAACGGCGCCGTGTAGTCGGGACTGATCGCCGGCCCCACCTCGTAACCGCAGGTGAGCCCCGACCCGGTGATCGAGAACCGCGCCGCGGTGAACGACGGCACGTTGCCTTCGCCCACCGTCGCGTCATCGACCACGAGGCGTACGTCGGCCGAGAAGTCGCCCGGCGCGGTCACCTCGGCGCGCAACACGTGCCGGCCGGGGCCGACAACGGTGTTCGACTCGACGCGGTCGATGCGCCGACCTACGTGGTTGTGCACGTAGGTGAGCCGCCCGTCGAGCAGGTAGAGCACCCAGCCGCCGAGCACGGAGCCCAACCCGACGAGCACACCGTTCCCCACCACGCCTTCAGGCACCTCGATCGTGACCGTGATGGCATGGGTTCGATTGCGCACGTTCGGTGCCACCAGCTCGGGGATCATGGCACCGTGCGCACGCAGCACCGTGCGCGAACGATCGGCGCGCCGGCGCGGGCGCGGGTTCATCAGCGCGGCGAGCGGCCGGTTGTCGAGCGGGAGCACGTCGTTGCGGCGCGCTTCGCTCCACCAGAGCTCGATCATCGCGGCCAGCCGGCTGGGCTCACTCGCGGCGAGGTCCACGCACTCCGAGAAGTCGTTGCGCTTGTCGTAGAGCTCCCACACGTCATCGTCGAACGGCGCGTCGGGATCGAGACCGTCGCCATACATGCCGCCGAGAGGCTTGAACGTGACGGCCTTCCAGCCGTCGTGATAGATCGCCCGTGAGCCCAGCATCTCGAAGTACTGCGTGGTGTGTCTCTCGCCCGCGTCGCGGCCGCCGGCACCGAGCAGGTACGCGAAGCTCGCACCGTCGATCGGCGTCTGCGGCACGTCGGCGATCACGGCCGGCGCTTCGATACCGCACAGCTCGAGGACGGTCGGCAGCACGTCGATCGCGTGCGCGAACTGATGCCGGATCGCGCCGCGCTCACCGACCGGCACGGCCGCCGGGAAGCGGATGATGCACGGGTCGGCGATGCCGCCTTCGTGCACCTCGCGCTTCCAGCGCTTCAACGGCGTGTTGCCCGCCATCGTCCAGCCCCACGGGTAGTTGTTGTGCGCGGTGGGCGTGCCGAGCTCGTCGATGCGCTCGCGTAGCTCACGCCGGCCGGCGGGAATGCCGTTCCAGAGCCGCGCGTCGTTGATCGACCCGCGCTCGCCACCTTCGGCGCTCGCACCGTTGTCACTCACGAGGATCACGAGCGTGTCGTCGAGCTCGCCCGTCGCTTCGAGATGGCCGAGCAGGCGCCCGATCTGATCGTCGGTGTACGACAGGAACGCGGCGAAGCACTCCATGAAGCGGGCCGCGACCGCCTGGTCTTCCGGAGCGAGCGACTCCCACGCCGGCACCCAGGGAGGGCGGGGCGCGAGCTGGGTGCCCGGGCGCACGAGTCCCGACGCGAGCTGGCGCTCGTGCGTGCGCGTGCGCCATGCGTCCCAGCCGTCGTCGAACTGGCCGCGGTAGCGATCGATCCATTCGCGGGGCGCGTGGTGCGGCGAATGGCACGCACCAGTGGCGAAGTAGAGCAAGAAGCGTTGCGTGTCGTCGACCGCGCGCAGATCGCCCAGGTACTCGATGGCCTTGTCGGCGAGATCGGCACTGAGGTGGTAGCCCTCGGCGGGCGAACGCGGCGGGCGCACCGAGTGGTTGTCGTGATAGAGCGCGGGCACGAACTGATGCGTCTCGCCGCCGTGGAAGCCGTACCACCGTTGGAAGCCGCGGCTCACGGGCCAGGTGTCGCGCGGCGCGGCCATGTGCGTCTCGTCTTCAGGCGTGAGATGCCACTTGCCCACGGCATAGGTGGCGTACCCGTTGGCGCCGAGGATCTCGCCGAGGAACCCGTTGCGCTTCGGGATCCGGCCCGAGTAGCCGGGGAAGCCCACCGCGAGGTCGGCGACGCGTGCCATGCCGTTGCGATGATGGTTGCGGCCGGTGAGCAGGCACGAGCGCGTGGGCGAGCACAGCGCCGTGGTGTGGAAGTTCGCGAGCCGCACTCCGTGCGCGGCCAAGCCGTCGATGTGCGGGGTGGCGATGTCGGAGCCGTAGCAGCCGAGCTGCGCGTAGCCCACGTCGTCGAGCACGATCACCAGCACGTTGGGTGCACCCGCCGGCGGTTCCGGTTCCGGCGGCCACCACGGCGTCGACTCACGCCACGTCGGGCCGATGACACCCTGGAACTCGTCCACGTTCGCGCTCCCCCGATCGGTGTGCTGCCGCCGCGCCGGCGGTCACCTTCGGCCGACACTAGGGAGTTGCCGATCTATCCTGCACGCCGCATGCGAGCGTTCGTGCTGTCGGGTGGAGCGAGCCTCGGCGCCGTGCAAGTGGGCATGTTGCGCGCGCTCGACGAAGCCGATGTCCGCCCCGACCTCCTGGTCGGCACCTCGGCCGGCGCGATCAACGCGGCATGGGTGGCAGGGCATCCCGGACCCGGTCAGATCGAGGGTCTCGCCGAGCTGTGGCTCGGGTTGCGGCGCAACAAGGTCTTCCCCACCCGGCCGCTGCTCGGCCTGTTGGGCTTCCTCGGCCACACCGATCATCTCGTTCCGCCCGGCGGGCTGCGCGGGCTCGTGAAGCCGCACCTCACCTTCGACCGCCTCGAAGATGCCAAGGTGCCCATCCACGTGGTGGTCACCGAAGCGGTGAGTGGCCGCGAGCTGGTGCTCTCGACCGGCAGCGCGCTCGACGCGATCGTGGCAAGCGCATCGATCCCCGGTGTGCTGCCACCCGTCGACATCGAGGGCGTCCTGTGCGTCGACGGCGGCGTGTGCGACAACACGCCGATCTCCGTGGCGCACACCATCGGCGCCGACGAGATCTGGGTGCTTCCCTCGGGCCACGCCTGCTCGCTGCTCAACCCACCGGTGAGCGCGCTCGCCATGATCTTGCACGCCGTCACGCTGCTCGTGCACCAACGGCTCGTGACCGACATCGCGAAGTACGAACCGATCGTGGACCTGCGCGTCGCGCCGCCGCTCTGCCCGCTCGACGTGAGCCCGGCCGATTTCAGCAAGGCCGCCACGCTCATCGAGCGCTCCTACGTGTCGACGCGCGACTGGATCGAAGCCGGGCAGTTCGACGGCGCGGCGGCCGACATGCTCGAACCGCACACGCACTGAGACGCGCTCGCTAGGCGTCGGTCTCCGGCGGCGCGGGCCCGACGGCGAGGCGGCGGTCGACGGCCGTGGCCCCGGCCGCGATGCCGAACACGAGCAAGGCGACCCACACGCAGTTCGCCGCGACCTTGAGATACCCGAGCCGGTCGACATCGATGAACGGGTACGGATACCAGTGGATCGCCGCGCCGCGGATCATCGTGAACGTGACCCAGGCCACGGGATAGAGCACGGTGGCCGACGCGACGGCGCTCGAGGTGAGCCGGCGTGGGCCGTAGAGCAGCCAGCCCACGATCGCGAGGATCGGCACGACGGTGTGCAAGAGGTGATCGGCGACGAGCCCCCAGCTGTCGAGCTCGAGGTACGCCCGGAGCGCCACGTGGTACACGATGCCGGTCACGACGATCCCGACGAGTCCCATGAGGCGCGCCACCCGGAACACGGGTGCTGATGCATCCGGACGTGCGGCGAGCCACAGGCTCGTGACGCCCACGAGGATGTTCGACTGGATCGTGAAGAACGCGAAGACGTTCAACACGCGCGCCGTCGTGTCGTGGAAGTGCACTCCGTGCATGATGCTTGCCGTCACGAAGAGCTGGACCACCACGCCCACGACGACGCACATTCCGGGGGCCGCGAACCAGGCTCGCGCTCGAGTCTGTTGCACGACACGATCGTACGAGAGCGGGCAGACTGAGTTCGTGCCTCCCGTCGCGCCGATGACCTTGCCATGGGACGACGCGGCTGCGCCTGACCCCGTTGAGGCGCTCCGGGCTGCACGCCGCGACCTTGGCGACCGCTTCTGGATCGAGTCGGGCAGCACTCGCTACCTGTTCGTGTTCTCGCCCGATGATCTGTCCGCGTTCTACGCACTGGCGGAACGCGACGCGAGCAAGGGCCTCGCCGACTACCGGATGCTCGCGCGCAAGCTCCCTCCCGAGCTGTTCGCCGATCGCCGCACCTTCGCCCACGACCTCTTCGGCGCGCACGATGTGGAGGGCTACCTCGACGATCTCGATGCGGCGATCGCCGCGCAGATCGACACCATGGGCGAGGCGGGCACGCTCGACGTGTTCGAGTGGTCCCGAACGGTCGGGCACCGCCTTGCGCTCGCGTGCTGGTGCGGCCGCGACATCGACGCCTCCGCCGTGACGTTCGCCGATCTCGTGCGCGACATGGAGGTGCTCGACGGCGCCGACGCATTCGTGCGCCCGCACACCACCATCGCCGCCAGCCTCGAGCGCGAGCGGGACGCACTCGCTCGCGTCGAGGCCACGATCGCACAGCGCCTCGCCGACCCCACCCGGATTGCGAGCTTCCTCGACCTGATCGCCGAGCGATGGGCCGACGGGCCCGACAGCGCCGAGCGCGCCGCCGGCATCGCGGGCGACGTGGTGCTGCTGCACGTGGCCACGATGACCAACCTGTTCGCCGCGCTCGGCTGGACGTTCGCCCTGTTGCTCCTCGAGGGCCAAGGCGACGACACGATCGAGGATTGCGCACTCGAGGCGATCCGCATCGGTCAGCGCTCCATCATGCTGCGCGAGGTGCTGCGGCCCATCGAGTTCGCGGGCGAGCAGCTCGAGCGTGGTGTGCAGATCGCGACGATGCTGCCGCTCACGAACGAGCGCGCGGGCGGTTGGGACCCACATCGGTGGCGCGACCGAGCGTTGCGCCACGACGTGAACGTCACCACCTTCGGGCATGGCGCGCACCGGTGCCCGGCGGCACGCTTCTCCACGACAGCGATCGTGCGCGCCGTCAACAGGGTGCGCGCCGAGTTCGACCTCACGCCCCGCTTCACCGAGCTGCACCCGCTACCCGGCCAGATCGGCGGGATGGCCCGCGCCGCGGCGCCCTGCCCCGTCGACTACCGGCGCCGCTGAGCTCGTTCAGGCTCCGCGGTCTTCCACGATCGAGTTCCCTCCATCGACCACGACGACGGTCCCCGTCGTGTATGACGATCCCGGGCGCACGAGGTATGCGACCGCGTGGGCCACCTCGTCGGGCAGCCCCGGCCGGCCCACCGGCGTGCGGTCACCGGCGGCCCGCTCCGCGGCGGTCGCCGAGCTCGTGTGGATCCAGCCGGGGGCCACGGCGTTCACGGTGATGCCGTCGGCCGCCACTTCGAGCGCGAGCGCGCGCGTGAAGCCGACCATGCCCGCCTTCGCGGTCGCGTACGCGGATTGCTGTGGCATCGCGACCACGGCACCCGTGGTCGATGCGATGTTCACGATCCGCCCACCGCCCTGCGCGCGCATCGCGGGGACGACCGCACGCGACATCAGGAACGCGGTTGTGAGGTTGCGGGCGAGCGTCGCGTTCCAGTCGGCGAGGGAGATCGCCTCGATCGGTGCCGTTGCGTCGTCGCCGTGCGCGACCGACATCATCCCCGCGTTGTTCACCAGCACATCGAGATGGCCCTCGAGATCGAGCGCCGCACTGACGAGGGCGCCGACGTCACGTTCTTCGGTGAGGTCACCGACGCAGCCGTGCCCGTCGATGCCCAATGCGCGCAGCTCCTCGACACGGTCGTGGACGCGATCGGTGGTCGCACCGATCACGACGCGTGCACCGAGGAGGCCGAGGTGTCGTGCCGTCGCGATCCCGATCCCGTTCGGCGATCCGCAGCCGGTGACGAGCGCGACATGACGCGCCAGTGGTTGCCCGCGATCGTCTGTCGTCACTGCGCCAGTCTGCCGCGGCGCCGAATCCCCTGCGTCACGCAGGGCGAAGCGTGTTCAGCTCCCGGGCGTTGTCCCGCAAGATGCGCAGCTGCGACGCGGCGTCGAGCTCTTTGATCTCCGGCACGTAGTCGAGCGGCTTCGGCATCCCCTCGATGTGAGGCCAGTCGGACCCGAAGATCACACGATCGGCACCCATCAGCTCGGTGACCTCGTAGGGGTCGTCCTCCCAGAACGGGTTGATCCAGATGTGCCGGCGGAACGTGTCGACGGGGTTCTCGCGGTAGTAGCCGGGCGTCTTTTTCACCTGCGAGCCGAGCTTGGCGAACAGGTCGCGCAGGAACGTGGAGCCGTTCTCGACCGAGGCGATGCGCAGGTTCGGGAAGCGGTCGAAGTGCTTCGCGAACACGAGCGTGATGAGGAAGTCGTGCGCGGCGCGCTCGATCGAGAACGCCTTGATGCTCGGCTGCCACACCCCGCCGGTGAAGTTCGCGGCGAACCCGTCGTCGGCGTACCCGTTGCTGCTGTAACCGCTGTCGCCGGCATGGACCACGACCGTGATGCCGGCCTCGTTCACGAGCGACCAGAAGGGATCGAAGTCGGTGTGGGTGGGCGGCTTCGGCCCGTCGCCGGTGAACACGGCGGCGGGGCGGATCACGATCACGCGCGCGCCCTCGGCGAGCGCCCACTCGAGCTCGTGGCACGCCCAGCTCACATCGGCGAGCGAGATGTAGGGCGCCGCGAAGATGCGGTTCTGGTAGTGGAAGCCCCAGTCTTCGCTGAGCCACTGGTTGAACGCTCGGAACGTGTGGTTCACGGCCTCGGGGTCGTGCTTGAGGAGCTCCTCGTAGAGCACCCCGAGCGTGGGGAAGAGCCACATCGCTTCGAGACCTTGCTCGTCGAGCTTGGCGAGCCGCGCGTCGCGGTCTCGGTAGGCGGCCGGGATCGGCTCGCGGTCGCGCAGGAACTCGAGCGGGTTGAGTCCGTTCGGGTTGCCGCGGAAGTAGTCGTGCATCGCGCCGGCCTTCGCGATCGGGTCGAAGGTGGGGTTCGCCACGGCATGACTCACCCGCCCGCCGACCACGTGGTACTGGCGCCCGTTGATCGTGGCCCACTGCACGCAGCGCGGCCCGAGGCGAGGATCGAGGTGCCGGGTGAAGGCGTCGAGGGCCTCGTAGTAATGGTTGTCGGCGTCGAATGCGTCGAAGGTCAGCTCCACGCCCACCAGGCTAGATGCGAACATGGGGCCGTGAGCCAGCCGGACGACGTGCCCGTGATCGACATCACGCCGTTGGTCACGGGGGTGGGCGACCCGAGACCGGTTGCGGCGGCGATCGACCGGGCCTGCCGTGAGGTCGGCTTCTTCGCGATTGCCGGCCATGGCGTGGCCGCGGCCGACCTCGACGCGCTCATCGACGCCACCCAACGGTTCTTCGCCCTGCCGGCCGCCGACAAGCAAGCGGTGGCGATGGCACGGGCCGGGCTCGCCTGGCGCGGCTGGTTCCCACTGGGCGGCGAGCTCACGTCGGGCCGCCCCGATGCCAAGGAGGGCTACTACTTCGGGCGCGAGCTCCCGGCGGGCGATCCCCGACCGTTGCACGGCCCCAACCTCTGGCCGTCGGAGCCGAGCGCGCTGCGCCCCGCCGTCGACACCTGGATGCGGGCGATGGAGCAGCTGGCGCAGCTCGTCCTCAGCGCCATCGCGGTCGGGCTCGGTCTCGACGCGCAATGGTTCGTCGACGAGCTCACTGCCGATCCGGTCGTGCTGTTCCGCGCCTTTCGCTACCCGGCCCTCGGTGCGGATCCCGGGTTCGAGTGGTCGGTGGGCGAGCACACCGATTACGGCTTGCTCACGCTGCTCGCTCAAGACGGCACGCCGGGTCTGGAAGTGCGCGTCGACGGCTCCTGGCGCGCGGTACCGGCCGATCGCGACCTGATCGTGTGCAACCTCGGCGACATGCTCGATCGGATGACCGGCGGCCGATACCGCTCCACGACGCACCGGGTGCGCAACGTCACGGACCACGAACGTCTGTCGTTCCCGTTCTTCTGCGATCCAGGGTGGGACGCGGCAGTGCAGCCGCTGCCGGTGCTCGCGGGCGACCCGCCGCCCGACGACGGGCCGACTCGGTGGGACGGCACGAGCCTGCGCATGCTCTCGGGCACCTACGGCGAGTACCTGTGGGCGAAGGTGCAGAAGGTCTTCCCCGCCCTCTCCCCCCAAGAGCTTGCTTGAGTGGAGGGTCGCAGAGCGACCCCTCCGCTCACCAGAACATGCGTCGGGCCGCTCACTAGGGTCGCCGCGATGCGAATGTTCGACTTCGACGACGAAGCGGCCGAGCTCGCCGAGATGTGCTTCTCGTGGATTCGCGGCCGCGTCGACAACCCGCCACCGTTCGTCGCGCCGCCCACTCCGACCGAGCTCGCGATGCACCTCGGTCGGACGATCACACCGCACGGCCTCGGCAGCACCGAAGCGATGCACCTCTTTGCCCGGCACATCGCCACGAGCGCGATCGTGCTCGACAGCCCGCGCCACGGCGCGCTCGTACCCGGAGCGCCCACGATCGCAGCCACGCTCTTCGACGCGTGTGTCGGTGCCAGCGCCCTCGTTGCCGAAGCGTGGCTCGAAGCGTCCGGCGCGATCGCAGCCGAGAACCAGGCGCTGCGCTGGCTGTCGGATCTCGCAGGCCTGCCGCCCGACGCGGGCGGCTGCTTCGTGAGCGGCGGAACGGCCGGCAACCTCTCGGCGTTGTGCACCGCGCGCGACGCGCACGCCATGGAGCGCCGTACGGTCGCCGTGGGCGCCGACGCCCACGCGTCGATCGCCAAGGCGCTGCGCGTGCTCGGCCTTCACGCGCTCATCGTGCCGTCCGACGAACGCGGCCGCCTCACCGGCGCCGCGCTCTCCGACGCGTTGCTCGCCGCCGACGACGACGGCCGCTCCGTCGACGTGTTCGCCGTGGTCGCGACTGCAGGCGCCACCAACGCGGGCAGCATCGACGACCTCGCGGGCGTCGCCGAGATCTCGCACGAGCGCGACTTGTGGTTCCACGTCGATGCCGCGTACGGCGGCGCCGCGCTCTGCGCGCCGAGCGCACGCGACCGGTTCACGGGGATCGAAGCCGTCGACTCGCTGATCATCGATCCGCACAAGTGGCTGTTCGCACCGCTCGACTGCTGCGGGCTCCTCTACCGCGAGCCGGCCCGTGCCCTCCCGGTGCACCAGCAGTCGGCGAGCTACCTCGACGCGATGCGGGTGGAAGGCGAATGGGACCCGGCCGACTACGCGCTGCACCTCACCCGACGCGCGCGCGGCCTGCCGTTCTGGTTCTCGCTCGCCACCTACGGCACCGACGCCTACGCCGAGGCCGTGGAAGCCGTGCTCGCCACCACTCGCACCGCCGCGCGCCACATCGATGCCGCGCCGCACGTGGAGCTGATCCTCGAACCAGAGCTCGGCGTGCTCCTGTTCCGCCGACCCGGCTGGTCCGAGGGCGACTACCTGGCGTGGAGCCGTGCGCTCTTCAGCGACGGCACGGCGTTCGTGCTGCCGACCCGCTGGCACGGCGAGACCGTCGGCCGCTTCGTGTTCCTCCACCCCAAGACCACCATCGAGCTGTTCGACGAGGTCCTCGCGGCCATGGCCTAGCGGTGGCCCTCGCCGCCGCGCCCGGTGGGCTTTACGCTCTGCGCATGGCCGTCACCGATACCGCCGACGCACGGCTCGTCCCGGTGCCTGCCGCGCCGGCGGGCCAGGAGCCTTGCCTCATCACCGTGCAACCACACGCCGGTGCGTGCGGTGCCGTGATCGGCGGCGTCGACCTGCGCTCCGACCTCGACGACGACGTGGTCGCCGAGATCCGCCGGGCCTTGCTCGACCACGGCGTGATCTTCTTCCGCGACCAGTCGCTCACGCCCCGGCAACAGGTCGCGTTCTCACGGCGCTTCGGTCCTTACTCGCCCGTGCCCTTCATCGAACCCGTCGCCGACCACCCCGAAGTGATCGCGGTCGTCCGCGAACCGAGCGAACGCCAAGGCTTCGCGTTCGGCGGTCTCTGGCACTCCGACTTCTCCTTCCTCGCCGAGCCGCCCACCGGGTCGATCCTGCACGCCATCGAGGTACCGCCGTACGGCGCCGACACGATCTGGGCGAACCAGTACCTCGCGCTGTCCACGCTCTCTCCCGGCCTGCGCGCCACGTTGCGTGGCCTGCGCGGCGTGCACAGCGCCGTCAACGCGTACTCGCCCAAGATGCAAGGCATCCACGATCAGTTCGTCGGCATGACAGTGCGCACCAGTACCGACGCCGAACGCACGCAGGTCCATCCGGTCGTGCGCGTGCACGCCGAGACCGGCAAGGAAGTGCTCTTCGTGAACGCGCAGTACACCGTCGGTCTCGACGGATGGTGGCCGCACGAAGCAAAGCCGCTACTCGACCACCTCGCGCGCCACTCCACGCAGGAGTCGTTCACGTGCCGGTGGCAGTGGCGCGCCGGCGACGTCGCGTTCTGGGACAACCGATGCGTGCAGCACATGGCGCTCGCCGACGTGTCGGGCCACCGTCGCTACATGCACCGCACCACCGTTGCCGGTGAGGCGCCGATCGCCGCGCCGACGGTCTGATCCACAACGCGAAACGGCGCGCCTTGCGGCGCGCCGTTCCTCGAGATGTCAGTGGTTCGAACGGTCAGACGACGCGCACGTCGCGCGCCTCTTCGCCCTTCTTGCCCGGGCCGACCTCGAACTCGACCTTCTGGCCCTCTTCGAGTGTGCGGTAGCCGTTGCCCTGAATGGCCGAGAAGTGCACGAAGACATCCTTGCCGCCGTCACGGCTGATGAAGCCGTAGCCCTTCTCGGAGTTGAACCACTTGACCGTGCCTGTTGCCACTTCTTGCTCTCTGTTCTGCCCGCCCGGTCTTTAGGTTCGGAGTCCTCGAGTGGGTGGGCGAACCTCGAGACCGTGCGAAAATGGTAGCTCACAGAATCCCGCAGGGGTACCTCGGCCTCGGGACACGGCTCGGGCGAACGTTGCGGTGGCACGGCGGGTCCTGCAAGGGTGGACACGTGGAGTTCGCGATGTTCTACGAGATCCCCGTGGCCAAGCCCTGGACCCGCGACGGCGAGTACCAGGCCTACCGCGACACGATCGAGCAGGCGAAGCTCGGCGACAAGATGGGCTTCCACTCCTTTTGGACGGTGGAGCACCACTTCCTCGACGAGTACTCGCACTGCTCCAACCCCGAGGTGCTCTACGGCCACCTCGCGGCCGTCACCGAGAACCTGCGCATCGGGTACGGCGTCCGCCTCTTGCCCCAGCCGTACAACCATCCCGTGCGCACCGCCGAGAGCGTCGCGACGCTCGACCTGATCTCGAACGGCCGGGTCGAGTTCGGCACCGGCCGCAGCTCCACGCGTGCCGAGCTCGAGGGCTTCGGCGTCGACCCCAAACAGACGCGCCAGATGTGGGACGAAGCGCTGCGCCACATCGTGGGGTGCTGGACCGAAGACGAGCATTCCTTCGACGGCACCTACTGGTCGATGCCGAAGCGGCGCGTGCACCCGAAGCCTCGCCAGGACCCGCATCCGCCGATCTGGGGCGCGACATCGAGCGTCGAAGGTCACTACGAGATCGGCTCGCGCGGCATCGGCCTGCTGAGCTTCACCGTGGGGAACCCGCCTGAGACGCTCGCCGAGCGACTCGACGCCTACCGCAAGGGTCAGGCTGCGTGCAGCGAGCCGGTCGGCAAGTTCCGCAACAGCCGCGCGGCCACGTTCACAATGGTGCATTGTGCCGACACGAACGAGCGGGCGAAGGCCGAGGCCGACGAATCGTTCACCTGGTACCCGCGCACGGCCGTCGCCCGCATCGCCGAGCTCGGTGACTGGATGGCCGGCCAGGAGCTCGGGAACTACGCCTACGTGGGCGAGGCCGCCAAGACCCGGGACTCAGGCGTGCTGGACCACATGAACATGGACTACCTGTACGACAGCGGGGCGGCCGTGGTTGGTGATCCGGACCGTTGCATCGAGATCTGCAAGCGGTACGAGGCGGTCGGCTGCGAGCTGCTCTTCTGCCTGCTGAACCCGTACAAGATGACGCACGAACAAGTGATGCACAGCATCGAGCTGTTGGGCCGTCACGTGATCCCCGAGTTCCGTCACTGAGGCCCGCCGTTCGGGGCACATCTTGCTGAATCTTTCACCTACCGCGACTTCTCATCGCCGCAGGGCGCGCGGTATAAATGGAAACGGCGGGGTTGAGCGGAGGTTGCCCCCACCACCCTCCTGCTCACCCCGCCATTTCTTCTGCGCCTGCTTCGCCCGGCCCCAGTCCCCCCAACATTGCGTGCACACGGCGTGCAAGAACGACGCTCCGCCGCGGCGGTGGACCCGAGTGCGGGCCGCTCCGTAGATTCGCCTCCATGCCCGGTGCGACGATGCCGGCGGCCGTCTACGTCGGCGACGGCCGCATCGAGGTGCAACAGCTCGACGTGCCCGAACCAGCGGCCGGTGAAGTGCTCGTCGAGGTGTCGCACTGTGGCATCTGCGGCACCGACCTGCACCTCGTCCTGCAGCAGTACGCGCGGCCGGGTTCCGTGCTCGGCCACGAGTGGGCCGGCACCGTCGTGGCGACGGGCGCCGGCGTCACGGGTTGGGCGGTCGGCGAGCGGATCGTGGCCGGTCCGCGCGGCGGCTGCGGCGACTGCTACGCGTGTCGCCGCGACCGGCCGTCGGTCTGCCGCAGCCGCGCACGCGGCGACATGCTCGGCGGGCGCGGCGCGTACTGCCGGTACGTCACGGTCGACGCCGCGCGCTTGTTGCGCCTGCCCGACACTTTGAGCACGCGCGCCGCTGCATTGAGCGAACCCACTGCGATCGCGCTGCACACCATCTCGCTGAGCGGCGTGGCGCCGGGCGATCGCGTGCTCGTCACGGGCGGCGGACCGGTCGGTCTGCTCACCACTGCGGTGCTCGGCGCGCAGGGCGTGGCCGATGTGACCGTGTCGGAACCGTCGGCCGTGCGACGCGCGCAAGCGCTCACCGTCGGCGCGCGACGTGCCATCGAGCCGACCGTGCTCGAACGGGCGGCCATCGGGCAGCCGGTGGCCGAGCCGTACGACGTGATCTTCGAGTGCTCCGGTGTCGCGGCCGCCGCCGAGCGCGCACTCGACCAGCTCGACGAGGCGGGCACGTTCGTGTTCGTCGGCACCGGTCACGACTGGCCACGCGTGAACCACAACCGGGCCATCATCTTCGAGATGACGATCCTCGGCGCGTACAACTACAACGCCGACGGCTTCGCGGGCGCGGTGGCATTGCTCGACTCCGGACGCCTGCCGCTCGACGCGCTCATCGCGCCGATCGATGTCGGCCTCGACGCGTTGGGCGTCACGATGGAACGGCTCTCGCGCGCCGAGATCGCCGGCAAGGTGATGGTGCGGCCCACGGTCGAAGGCGGTTGACATGCCCGCAACCTTGAATCACGTCGCGATCACGCTCGATCCCGAGCTGCTCGACGACGCAGGGCGCGCCGAGCTGCTCGCGTTCTTCGGCGAAGTGTTCGGCTGGACCGAAGGCGACAACAGCGGCGAGCAGGGCAATCCGCTGATCATGTACACGGGCACCTTCGGCCAGTTCGTGTACCTGCTCGGCGCCGAGAATCCGCTCCGCGCACCCGAGCTCGATCACTTCGGGCTGATGGTCGACTCGCTCGACGAGCTGCACGCGATCGTCGAGCGTGCGAAGGCGTATGGCGCGCACGACGAGCGTGTGCGCATCATCGACGTGCACGCGCGCACCACGACCGGACCAACGCGCGACTACACGCTCACGAGTGCGTACATCGGTTTCGTGCTGCCACTGATGATCGAGCTCCAGCACCTCGTCGCCGGCCCCGAGCACCAACCAGCGTGACGAGATAGCGCATAGCGCTATCTCGTCGCGCAAGAAACGGCCGGGTCTCGGCGGGGATTCGGCGAGCTACTGGTCGATGCCCCACCAACCGACGGCTTCGTTGATGCGCTGCCGCAGATCGCGATCGTCGAGCTTCGGGAGCACGTCGAGCGCGCCGAGGTTGTCGGTCACCTGCTCCGGGCGGCTCGCGCCCGTGATGACGGTCGACACGTGGCGGTTGCGTGCGCACCACGCGAGCGCGAGCTGCGGGAGCGTGCAGCCGAGCTCGTCGGCGATCACCTTCAGCGCCTTCACCTTCTGGTTGCGACCTTCGTCGACGAGCATGTCGTGGAGCCACTCGTAGCCAGGCAGGTTCGCCCGACTGTCGGCCGGCGCGCCGTCGACGTACTTGCCCGACCACAGCCCCGACGCGAGCGGGCTCCACGTGGTGATCCCGAGGCCCCAATCGTCGTAGAGGCGCCGGTACTCCTGTTCGACCTTGTTGCGATGCGTGAGGTGGTACTGCGGTTGTTCCATCACCGGGCGGCGCAGATGGTGACGCTCGGCGATCTCGATCGCGGCGCGGATCTCATCGGCCGACCATTCCGACGTGCCCCAGTAGGTGGCCTGACCGCTCGCCACGATGTCGCTCATCGCCCACACCGTCTCTTCGATCGGCGTGTTCGGGTCGGGCCGGTGGCAGAACAGCAGGTCGACGAAGTCGAGACCAAGCCGATCGAGTGAGCCTTCGATCGAATGCAGCAGGTACTTGCGGTTCAGCGTGTTCGTCATGTTCACGCCACCGTGGATTCCCCAGAACACCTTCGTGGAGATCACGTAGGAATGGCGGGGCCAGCCGAGCTCGGCGATGGCGTTGCCCATGATCCGTTCCGACTCACCACCTGCGTACGACTCGGCGTTGTCGAAGAAGTTCATGCCGCCGTCGTAGGCGGCCGCGAGACAGTCCTTCGCACGGCCGACGTCGAGCTGCGGACCGAAGCTCACCCACGACCCGAACGAGAGCACGCTCACCTGGAGCCCGGTCGGGCCGAGCCGTCGGTACACCATGTCTGCCATGGTGGGCGAGCCTACGGGGCGCGTGTCGTCACGCCGGCTCGTCGGTCGCGAACACGCGCCACGTGCCGGGGAGGCCTTTGAGCTCGTGCTCGCCGCGATCGCGGAACGCGAGGCCGGAACCCGCCACGAGATCTCGCACCGTCGACGACACAAGGATCTCGCCACCTGCCGCGAGCGCGCACACCCGCGCCGCAGTGTGCACGGCGATCCCGGCGACGTCGTCGCCGCGCCGCTCGATCTCGCCAGTGTGCATGCCGGCACGCACCGTGACGCCGATCTGCTGCGCCGCATCGCGCATCGCCTGCGCGGCCTGCACGGCGCGAGCCGGACTGTCGAACGTGGCGAGGATGCCGTCGCCGGTGGTCTTCACGAGCCGGCCGCCGAAGCGCACGATCTGTCGCTCGACGAGCCGGTCGTGCTGGTCGAGCACCGCGCGCCATGCCTGATCGCCCGCCGCAACCGCTTGGCTGGTGGAGTCGGCGATGTCGGTGAAGACCACGGTGGCGAGCACCCGATTCGAGAAATCGGCTTGGCGCGTGCCGGTGAGGAACTCCTCGATCTCTCCGGCGAAGTCGCCCGGACTCGCCCACGGCACGTGGTCGCCGACGGGCAGCTCGCGGTACACGGCACCGGGGATGTGCTCGGCGAGATAGCGACCATGGTCGGCGCGCACGAAGCCGTTGTCGCGTGCGTGCAGCACGAGCGTGGGCACGCGCACCTCCGACAGCAACGCGCGCACGTCGACGGCGATCGAGCTCGAGATCATCGCCCGTGCCGACGCCGGGCTCGCGCCGCGTTGCCCGGCCGCGCGCCACCACGCCGCGAACGACGCGTTGTCGGCCATCGACGGCACCATCATCGGCATGTCGGACGTCTCGGGTTCTCCGTCGCTCGGCATCGTGCTGTCACGGAACCGCTCGAGGACCGCGGCGGGCACCCCGATCGGGTAGTCGTCGCTGCGCGTCATGTGCGCGAAGGCGTTCACGAGCACGAGGGCTCGCACTCGCTCCGGCTGCGTCGCCGCGAGCAGCACGGCTCCAGCGCCGGCGAACGCCGTGCCCACGAGTGCGGCCGATTCGGATCCGGCCGCGTCGAGGACGGCCAGACCGTCGTCGGCCCATCGTTGCGCGCCCGGGACGTCGAAGCCGACGAGCGGGTCGGAGAGCCCAACGCCTCGCGGGTCGAAGCGCAGCAGGCGGCTGAACGAAGCCAGTCGGTCCTCGTAGCGCCGCCAGATCTCCTGCTCGTCGGCTGCCGCGAAGGAGAAGAGCGTGCCGTTCGACATCTCGAGCACGTCGAAGGGCCCCGAGCCGACGGCCGTGTACGCGACGAAGGAGCCATCGGCGAGCTGCGCGTATCCCGGATGCACGGCGGCCATGAGCAACGAGTCTCGCGCGCACCCGCAGGCGACCGGCAGAGACAGATCGGTGGCGCAGCCCGCGCAGCAGCGAGGAACGAGCGAGATGCGGGGCAAGCCACTCGCCGCGCCGGGCGAAGCAGGCGCCAGAGAAACCGCGCCATGATGCGAGGGTGACGACGACCTACGACGCCGGGTACGGCGAGCTGCTCGACACGACCGTGCGCATCGCGACCTGGAACGTGTGGGGACGCTACGGCCCCTGGACCGATCGGATGCCCGTGATCGTGGAGACGCTGCGCGGCGTGAACGCCGACATCGTGTGCCTCCAGGAGTGCTGGGAGCATCCCGGCGAAGGCCAGAGCCAGGCGGCCGAGATCGCCGATGCGCTCGGTTTCGTCACGCCGATCTACGCGCACAACCTCGAGTGGCCCGACGGTACGCGCTCGGGCAACGCGGTGCTCGCCCGCTGGCCCCGAGCGCGCGACGGCGTGCTCGTGCTGCCGCGTGCGGCCGGAGCGACGATCGACGAAGAAGGCGAGGAGCGGCTCTGCGTGTTCGCCGAGATCGATGGTCCACGGGGGCCGATCCAGGTGTACTGCGCGCACCTGTCGTGGCGGGGCGATCACGGCGCGGTTCGTCAGCTGCAGGTGGCGGCGATTGCCGCGTGGGTGCGCGAGCAACGCCCGCGGTCGTTCCCGGCCGTGCTGTGCGGCGATCTCAACGCGCCGCCCGACAGCGATGAGATCCGCATGCTCATGGCCACGGCCGCGGTGCCCGTTCCCGGTGTGTGGTTCCGCGATGCGTGGGCCGAGTACGGCGACGGCCCGGGACACACCTGGTCGAACACGAACCCGTTCGCGGCCGCGTCGCTCGATCGGGACACCCGAATCGACTACGTCCTGACGGGCGCGCCCAAGGCCCACGGAAGCGGCCATGTTCGCCGAATCGAGGTGATCGGCGACACCCCGGTCGGCACCATGTTCGGTTCCGACCACTTCGGCCTCGCCGCCGACCTGCGCTACTAGCGACCGCTCGCCGACAGCGACATCCGAGCGCCCTGCGATGATGGGCGCGCCGCCGCCCCGAGTCCCTAGCGTCGTCGACCATGGTCTCCGAGATCTTCGATCCGAACGCGTGGAGCACGGTCGACGGCTTCGACTTCACCGACATCACGTACCACCGTGCGGTCGCGCACGGCACGGTGCGCATCGCGTTCAACCGCCCCGAGATCCGCAACGCGTTTCGGCCGCACACGGTCGATGAGCTCTACCGGGCGCTCGACCATGCCCGACAGCAGACCGACGTGGGTTGCGTTCTGCTCACCGGTAATGGGCCGTCGCCACGCGACGGCGTCTGGGCGTTCTGCTCGGGCGGTGATCAACGCATTCGCGGCAAGAGCGGCTACCAGTACGCGCAGGGCGACACCGCCGAGACCGTCGACCCGGGGCGGACGGGCCGGCTGCACATCCTGGAAGTGCAGCGTCTGATCCGCTTCATGGGCAAGGTCGTGATCGCTGTGGTGCCCGGGTGGGCGGCCGGCGGCGGGCACTCCCTGCACGTGGTGTGCGATCTCAGCATCGCGTCACAGGAGCACGCCCGCTTCAAGCAGACCGATGCCGACGTCGCGAGCTTCGACGGCGGATTCGGATCGGCATACCTGGCGCGCCAGGTCGGTCAGAAGTTCGCGCGCGAGATCTTCTTCCTCGGTCGCGAGTACTCGGCCGACGACGCGCACCGCATGGGCATGGTCAACGCCGTCGTGCCGCACGCCGATCTCGAACGCGTCGCGCTCGAATGGGGCGCGGCGATCAATGCGAAGAGCCCCACCGCGCAGCGGATGTTGAAGTTCGCGTTCAACCTGATCGACGACGGACTCGTCGGCCAGCAGGTGTTCGCCGGCGAGGCCACGCGCCTCGCGTACATGACCGACGAAGCCGCTGAGGGACGCGATTCGTTCCTCGAGAAGCGCCCGCCTGATTGGGGCGCATATCCCTGGCACTACTGAACGGGCGGCGCGTACGGTGCTCGCAGTGATGACGAGCCCTGCCGACTCCGGCGCGCGTCCCGACGCCGTACTGGCCGCCGTGGCCGGCGCGCACGCCGATCTGCTCGCCGACCTACGCGCCACCGACTTCGATCCCGCCGCGCCGAGCCTCCTGCCCGACTGGACGCTCGGCCACGTGGTCACGCATATCGCGCGCAACGCCGACAGCTTCACCCACCTCGCCGGCGAAGCAGCGCGCGGCGTGGTGGGTGTGCAGTACCCCGGCGGCTTCGCTCAGCGCCGCGACGACATCGCCGCCGGCGCGGCCCGCGCGCGCGACGCACTCGTCGACGACGCGGCCGGCGCGTGCGAGCGACTCGATGCCGCGTTCGCGTCGCTCGACGATGCGGTGTGGCGCTCCGGCCGCAGCCGGGTCACGGGCGGCGAGCAGCCCATCACGGCCCTCCCGTGGCGGCGCTGGCGCGAGACGATGGTGCACCACACCGATCTCGGCTTCGGCTACACGATCGACGACTTCCCCGACACGTTCGTCGACGGCGAGCTCCCCCAGCTCGTCGCCACGCTCCCCGACCGGCTCCCCGAGGGGATCACGGTCGCGCTCGTCGTCACCGAGACCGGCGTGTGCCTCGGCGCCGGCGACCTCGAGCTGCGGGCGCCGCGCCACGCGTTACTGGCCTGGCTGATGCGCGGTCGCGACCTCGACGGCGCGCCGCCGCTGCGGCCCTGGTGATGGCCGCGTAGGGTTCGGGTATGACCGAATTTCCCCGTGCCGAGATCGAAGCAGCCGTCGAGCACTACCGCGCCGTGCGCGAGTCGATCGATCGCGGTGAACGACCGTGGGACGCCATGGCGACGCTCTTCACCGACGACGCCGTCTACATCGATCCGGCGTGGGGCCGAGTGGAGGGCATCACGAACCTGCGCGAGTTCTTCACCGAGAGCATGGCCGGCCTCGACGACTGGGAGTTCCCGATCGAGGCCACCGCGATCGCCGGCAACCTCGTGTTCGTGAAGTGGACGCAGATCACCCCGGGCGCCAAGCCCGACGGCACCCGCTACATGCAGTCGGGACTTTCGACGTTGCGCTACGCGGGCAACAACAAGTTCGACTACGACGAAGACCTGCTCAACATGACGCACGTGAACGAGGACCTGCGCGCTTCGGGGTGGCGACCGAGCGAAGGCTTCAACTTCCCGCCCAAGGACCCCAACCGCGACTGGTCGAAGCCCTGACGAGCACTCAGCTGCCCACCATGCCGTAGGCGTGATCGGGCACGAGTCGCGCCACGAGCCGGCGGTCGTTCACCATCGACGCGCGGTACTCGTTCCAATCGGGGTGCTCACCGGCCACGGCGCGGTACAGCGCCACCAGCTCGTCGACCGTCGCGTCGTCGGGCGACGTCGCCACGGGTGTCAGCTCGGCGGTCCCCTCGATCACCACGTACGCCCAGAAGCTGTCGCCGGGCACGTAGAGCGAGGCGCGCGCATCGCGGCCGAGGTTCTTCGTCTTGGCACGATCTGCTGTGATCGAGATGCGGATGCGGCCGTCGTCGCCGAGGGCGTAGATGATGTTCGACAGCTGCGGCCGGCCGTCGCGCTTGAGCGTGACGAGCACGCCGTTCTTGCGGTCTTTGGCGAAGGCGAGTGCGCCAGTGAGGTCCATGGGGGCTCACCGTAGACTCCGGTCGTGGGCGCGATCCTCCGGGCTGTCGAGCACGTGACCGTCGACATCGATGTCAACCGTGCCCACGCGTACAACCAGGCGAGCGTGCGACTCCTCGCGAACGGCGATCTGCTCGCCGTGTACAACGAGGAACGGTGGCCGTTCCATC